>DASYLL010000109.1:0-25163 GCA_036009605.1 Thermoanaerobaculia bacterium
AGGCAGGCTTCTGTGGTTCGCTCGGCAACCTGGTGCAGGACCCGCGGCTCAATCATCGTCTTCACGTCGAAGGCGGCTTCATGGAAGAGCGATCGCGGGAACTGCTGCAGGATTTCTTCCGCAAGCTGCGCCAGCGTGATCGAACGGAGAGGTGGCAGAGTGGTTGAACGCGGCGGTCTCGAAAACCGTTATACCTTCACGGGTATCGAGGGTTCGAATCCCTCCCTCTCCGCCATTCGATCGCGCGCCCGCATTCATCAAAGGAAATTCGTACCCGGAGAGATGGCCGAGTGGCTTAAGGCGCACGCTTGGAAAGCGTGTGTACGTTAACCCGTACCGTGGGTTCGAATCCCACTCTCTCCGCCATTAGTGGGAAATGAAAAATTGAAAATTGAAAATTGAAAAATCGGACGTGCGCCTGGAACTCCGATTTTTCAATTTTTCATTTTCAATTTCCCAGTTAGGCCCGCTGGGATGAGCCCGGGTCCTGTGCAGCAGGCGCACCGAACCTCGTCAGGTCCGGAAGGAAGCAGCGATAAGGTGCTTTCCCTGCGTGACACAGTTCGGCCTGGGCTCTTCTCAGCGGGTCTTCCGCTTTCTCCTCGATATACTCACGCCGCATGTCCTATCAGGCTCTCGCGCGCAAGTACCGTCCCCAGACTTTCGAAGATGTCATCGGTCAGGAGACCGCCGTCCGGACGCTGCACAACGCGATCGAGGACAGCAGGATCCATCACGCCTATCTTTTCTCCGGCGTCCGCGGCATCGGCAAGACGACCACCGCACGCATCCTCGCCAAAGCGCTGAACTGCATCAAAGGTCCGACCTCGCAGCCCGACAACACCTGCACGATGTGCCGTGAGATCACGGAAGGCATCGACATGGACGTGCGCGAGATCGACGCCGCGACGTACACCGGCGTCGACAACGTCCGCGAGCTCCGCGACGTCTCGCAGTTCCAGCCGGCGCGCGACCGCTACCGCATCTTCATCATCGACGAGGCGCACATGCTTTCCAGCGCTTCGTGGAACGCACTTCTCAAGCTGATCGAAGAGCCGCCGCCGCACGTAATTTTCATGTTCGCGACGACGGAGATGCACAAAGTCCCGGCCACGATCCTCTCGCGCGTGCAGAAGTTCATCCTGCGCAAGATCACACTCGACGATCTCATCGCGCAGCTCGAGAAAATCTGCAAAGCCGAAGGCATCAAAGCCGAGCGAGCGGCACTCGAGATCGTCGCACGCCGCGGCGAAGGCAGCGTGCGTGATTCGCTCTCGCTGCTCGATCAGATCATCGCCTTCTCCGGCCGCTCCATCAGCGTCGCCGACGTCGCCACGATCCTCGGCCTCTCCGAAACGAGTTTCTTCGCGCGTGTCATCACCCTCGTCGCAGAAGGCGATCACGGCGCGCTGCTCGAAGCGTTGCAGGAAGCCGCCGACAGCGGACGCGATTTCAAGATGCTCTATCGCGACCTGCTGAACTTCGTGCGCAATCTGCTGCTGCTCGCGGGAAATGCGAACGAAGCGCTGCTCGCCGTTGCCCCCGAGGATCTTGCGATGCTGCGTGCCGCAGCGGAGCAGTTCTCGTACACGGATCTCCTGCGCATCGCGAACCTGTTGTTGCGCGATGACGAGACCGTGAACCGCGCGGAACATCAGCGACTGGCGGTCGAGATCGCGCTGCTGAAAGCAGCGACGTTCCCGAGATTGAAAAGCGTGGAATCTGTGATCGCCAGCGGAGCCGGATCGATAACGACAACGTCCGCACCAACACCAGCGCGACCTGCACCACGCCTCACAGACAACCGACAACCGACAACCGACAACGCGAGCGCCAGCTCGCTCGTCGCAAAGGTCAAACAGAAACGCCCCCTCATCGGCGGCTATCTCGAATCCGCACGCATGGAGCGCGAGGGCAACCGCATCACGTTCATCTTCGAAGACGCGTTCCACGCCGACAGCGTCAGCGACGCCAAAGACGCCATCGCGGCAATCGCATCGGAGATGACCGGCGAGAAGATCACGATCGAAACGAAAGTCGCTGCTGCCGAGGAGACACCGACCGGACGGCGCAGCGAGGACAAGCCGGTACCGCTGCGCGACGATCCCGTCCTCAGCTCGTTCCGCAAACACCTCGGCGGTGAGCTCGTGAAGGAGAAGCGATGAACATCAAACAACTGATGAAACAGGCGCAGCAGATGCAGGATCAGATGCAGCGCCAGATGACTTCGATCAAAGTCGAAGGCTCGGCCGGCGGCGGTATGGTGAAGGCCGAGATGTCGGGCAACAAAGAGCTGCTCTCGATCACGATCGACAAAGAAGCCGTCGATCCCGAGGATGTCGAGATGCTGCAGGATCTCGTCAAAGCGGCGGTCAATGAAGCCGCGCGCAAGGTCGACGAGGAGATGCAGTCGTCGATGGGCGGGATGAAGATCCCGGGGTTCTAGTCATTTGACGGCCCCTCCCCTCGCGCATTTGATCAACGAGCTGACGAAGCTCCCGGGCGTCGGCGGCAAGTCGGCGCAGCGCCTCGCGTATCACATCCTCAAACGCCCCGCGAACGAGGCCGAGACGCTGGCGGCGGCGATCCTCGACGTGAAGACGAAGATCTTCCGTTGCTCGGTGTGCAACAACATGACGGACGTCGAGCCATGCGCGCTCTGCACCGATCCACGCCGCGATCCCTCGGCGCTCTGCGTCGTCGAGGAAGCCTTCAACATCCAGACGATCGAGCAGACGCGCGATTTCAAAGGCGTCTATCACGTTCTCCTCGGCGCGCTTTCGCCGCTGAAGGGCATCGGTCCACAGGACATCGATGTCGGCGGACTCGTGAAACGCGTCAGGGAAGGCAACATCCGCGAAGTCATCATCGCGACGAATCCGAATGTCGAAGGCGAAGCAACGGCGCTCTACATCGCGCAGCAGCTCCGTCCGGTCGACGTGCGCACGACGCGACTCGCGTTCGGGCTTCCGGTGGGCGGCGACCTCGAGTACGCCGATCAGGTAACGATGGCCAAGGCGCTGGAAGGACGCCGCGAAATCTGAGCGCCTTCGGCGTGTTGTCCAGCGGCTTTGCCGCGTTGTCGGTTCTCGGTTGTCTGCACAGTTCCGCGAGAAGCTCACGGACAACCGACAACCCGATAACTGACAACCTCCTCCGCGAAACCCAACCAATTCTGTGCTATACATTTGCGTCCCCGTCCACGGGCAAGAAACACGGAGAAACATGGCCGCTCCTGATCTCGTGATGTACGAGGAGGAGTACCAGCAGATCAAGGACATCCTCCAGCGTCTGCAGGTCGATTCCAACTCGAAGATCGTATTCCTCGTCGACAAGAACGGTCAGCAGATCGCCGTTCATGGCGACATGCGCGGCGTCGATGCGACGTCTCTGGCATCGCTGACTGCAGGCAATGTCGCCGCGACCGATGGTCTGGCCAAGCTCATTGGCGAAAAAGAGTTCTCCATCCTCTTCCACGAAGGGGAGAAGGACAACATCCACATTTCGCTCGTGGCCCAGCGAGTGATCCTCGTCGTGATCTTCGACGAGAAATCGTCGCTCGGCCTGGTACGGCTGCGGGTCAAGAAGGCCTCGCAGGAGCTCGAGCGGACGTTCGAGGTGCTCCTCCGCAAGTCGGAGGCAGAGCGCGGCAGCATGACTCACCGCTTCGACTCGCCGTTCGCTGAAATCACCGACGAAGACATCGACAGCCTCTTCAGCGAATAAGCTCCATGACGTTCATCAACTACGCGGCGCGGGAGATCAACTGCAAGATCGTCTATTACGGTCCCGGACTCTGCGGGAAGACGACCAATCTGCAGTGGATCTACGACAAGACCAATCCGCAGGCGAAGGGCAAGCTGATCTCCCTCGCCACGGAAACAGACCGCACTCTCTTCTTCGACTTCCTCCCGCTCGACCTCGGTACCGTCCGCGGTTTCAAGACGCGCTTTCATCTCTACACGGTCCCGGGCCAGGTCTTCTATGACGCGTCGCGCAAGCTGATCCTCAAAGGCGTCGATGGCGTGGTGTTCGTCGCCGATTCGCAGGACGCGCGCATGGAAGCGAACGTCGAGTCGATGGCGAATCTCGACAAGAACCTCAAAGAGCAGGGCTACGATCTGAAAGCCGTGCCGTACGTGCTCCAGTTCAACAAGCGCGATCTTCCGACGGCACTTCCCGCGGATGAGCTGTACCGCCAGCTCAATTTCAAAGGCGAGCCGACGTTCGAAGCGGTGGCGATGAACGGCACCGGCGTGTTCGATACTTTGAAGGCCGTAGCCAAGCTGGTGCTGACGGAGCTGAAGAAAAAGTAGTTGTCGGTTGTCAGTTCTCGGTTGTCTGCGGCTCATCGCTTGGGCGACACTGCACAGACAACCGAGAACCGAGAACTGACAACCAATCATGGACCAGCGCTTCCGCAAGCTGTTCAACTCGCAGTTCACTCCCGCCATCTACGAACAATACGTGCGCGAGCTCTCGCGCCGTCTCGACAGTAATTTCGAGTTCCGCCTCGCGGAAACGCCACTGTTTCTTCCCGATGATTTCAAACAGAAGGCAACCGAGAGCGCGAACGCGATCGTCGAGCAGCTCTCCGATCCCGCATTGATCGAGCGGATGAAAGCCGCGATCCCGGAGCGCTGGAACACTCCCGGAATGGACGCGCTACCGAATCTCGCACAGGTCGATTTCGCGGTCGTGCGCGATGAGAACGGCAATCTCGTCCCGAAGCTGATCGAGTTGCAGGGTTTCCCGTCACTGACGTCGATGCAGATCGTGCAACGCGATGTCTGGCGCGAAACGATCGCGCAGATGGATGGGCTCGATATCGCATGGTCGTGCTGGTACTCAGGCTACGACCGCGATGCATTTCTCGATCTCGCGCGTCGCACGATCGTCGGCGCGAACGATCCCGCGGAAGTGATCCTGATGGACATCGATCCGCCGCGGCAGAAGACGTATCCCGATTTCGTGGCGACGAAATTGCTGTTCGGCGTAGATGCAGTCGATCCGACATCGCTCGTGAAGCGCGGCCGCCAACTCTTCCGCGCGGACGGAACGCCGGTGCGCCGCATTTACAACCGCGTCGTCTTCGATGAGCTGATCCAGAAGGGCATTGAATTGCCGTTCGACTATCGCGAAGAGCTCGACGTGCAGTGGGCGCCGCATCCGAACTGGTACTGGGTCTGGTCGAAGTACTCGCTGCCGTTCCTGCGTCACGAGTCGGTGCCGCGCGCGACATTCCTCTCCGATCTCGAGACGATCCCGGATGATTTGTCCGGCTACGTGCTCAAGCCGCTGTTCTCGTTCGCCGGCGGCGGTGTGAACGTCGAGCCAACGCGCGCCGACGTCGATGCGATTCCCGCGGGCGAGCGCCATGCGTGGTGCCTGCAGGAGAAGATCGAGTACGAGCCCGCGCTTCAGGCAGTCGACGGCGGCGGCGTGAAGATCGAGATTCGGATGATGTTCCTCCGTCCCGACGACGAGCCGAAACCGATTCTCGCGCAGAATCTCGTGCGGTTGTCGCGCGGCAAGATGCTCGGCGTCGACTTCAACAAGCAGTTCACGTGGGTCGGGTCGACGGTTGCTCTGTCGATCGACTCATGAGCATTCCTCCTCGATAGAGGAGCCACAACGCGAACAGCTGAATCACGTGATACAGATCGTTGTGATTGAAGTGTTTATGCAGATCGAATCCTGACTGTTGCACGCCCGCCCCGATTACAGAGACCACAATGCTCGCGATCACCCACGGTGTGCTCGGTCCGCGCCGCACCAGTTGCGCAATTCCCACAATGAGCAGCGTCACGCCATAGTCGACGATCACCCACAGAAATTGATCGTGCGTGATCATCCAGCTCGCATAGGCGATGAATTTCACAATGGCGAGCAGCACGAGTTTGCGACTTGTTCCCGCGAGCAGAAAGAAACTCGCCAATCCGATTGAAAGAATTGTGAGCTTCCACAGTACGGCGGCAGGGAACACTCCCATCGTCGGCGCGAAGCCGTGATTTGTTCCGCCGAGGAATGAGCCGGCCGCTGTGAAGAAGAACGCGAGCGCCCACATCCGATTCGTGCGCCACAAACGCGCGCCGAAGATCGCCGCTGTAATCGTCAGCAGATAGTCGGTCGCCAGCGTCATCGGCTCCTGCACGCTCATGATTTGAACATCGCCTCGTAATGCCGATACCACTCGCTCTGAAAGCGTCCGTGCGGATCGAAGCGTTTCTTTTCGCGGAGAAACTCCGCAAATTGCGGATAGCAGCGCTCGACCTGTTCGCGTTTCGCCCAGCGGTGATAGGTGAGGTAGTAACTGCCATCGCGTTTCGCGGCCAGTTCAATCAACGCCCGGAACGAATCCGCCGCACGCGCCTGTCCCGCTTCTCCATGTTCGACGTGCAGATTGAAGATCACACACGCATACGGTTGCTTCGCCCACGCGAGAAAGCTTTCGTCATCGCGCTCGATCAATCGCACCGTTCCATAGATCACATTCTCTTTGCGTCGCCGCAGCTCCTCGGACGCGGCCAACATGAAATTGGCGAGCATCGCGCGCGGCACGTACAACTCCGTGATCATTTCTGTACCAGCCGGCATATTGAGCAGCGGATCGATGGCCTTGTGATAGTCGTCCGGATAGAAGCTCAACTGATGTTCGTCCGACCAGTACACCTGCCCCGACGTCGACAGGTAATAGCCGACGTACTGCCGATACACCTGGTCCTTATCCGTATGCGCAAGGAACAGAAGCTTCATCCAGTCTTCGGGTTTCAATTCCGCCTGTGCAGCCGGCATCGGCGTGTCGTCGCTCACCGGCTTGTAGCAGGAGAAGACGCCCTTGCGCAGGAAGTTCTCCGACTTCGCATCGATCGAGAACTGAAAGTCGCCGTAGGTGAATCCATCCGCGATCCGCGCGTCGAACGCACGGATGACCGTGTCCGTGTCCTGCTCTTCGACAATGCGCTGCACTTTGCGACGCGGCGACAATCGCAGTTTCACCGACGCGACGACACCGAACATTCCGTAGCCGCCGATCACGAGCTTGAACAGCTCGGGGTTCTTCGTGCGGCTGCATTCGACGAGCTCCCCGCCCGCATCGACGAGCGTGAACGATTCCACGTCGCCGATGAACGGCTTCATCTGCAGTCCACGTCCATGCACGTTCGCCGCGAGAGCACCGCCGATCGACAGACGATCCGCGCCGGTCTGCTTCTGACGAATCGCCCACGGCGTTTCCTTGAGCGCCGTCACGAGCGCCGGCCATTGCACGCCCGCTTCGACCTCGACGATTCCGTTCGCGCGATCGATGCCGAGGATGCGGGTCATGCCGTTCATGTCGAGGAGCGTGGCGTTCGATGCGAACTGCTGCCCGCCCATCGCGTGGCGCCCGCCCGAGACACAGACCGGTCCGTTGCCGCGCATCGCCGCGCGCAACTCCTCGAGCGACGTCGGCTTGCGCAGCGCCGAGACCCATGTGCGATTGAGTTGCGAATGGATGTCGTTCACCCACACGCCGCTGGGCTTCGTCGTCACGCACGCCGCTGGCGCGAGCGCGGCCAGACTCGCAAACTTCAGGAACTCGCGTCTGTCGAGCATCGCCGTTGATTGTAGCCGGCACGCACTCTGCTCGTCCGTTCAGCTGTGACGCTCAAGAGACTGCGCGAAGCCGCCGCCGACTGCAAAGCCTGTCATCTATGGAAGCTCGGCACGCAGACCGTCTTCGGCGAGGGCAAGGCGAAGTCCGAGATCATGTTCGTCGGCGAACAGCCGGGAGACAAAGAAGATCTCGCCGGCCGCCCATTCGTCGGACCGGCGGGCGTGTTGCTCGACGCGGCGCTCGAAGAAGCCGGCATCGATCGCGCCAGCGTCTACCTCACGAACGTCGTCAAGCACTTCAAGTGGGAACCGCGCGGCAAGCGCCGCATTCACAAGAAGCCGAACGGCGTCGAGATCACCGCGTGCCGACCATGGCTCGAGGCGGAGCTCGCCGTCGTCCGCCCACGCATCCTGGTCTGCCTCGGCGCAGTCGCCGCACAAGCGCTCCTCGGATCGAAGTTCCGCGTCTCCGTGCAGCGCGGACAGTTCATCGACTCAACGCTCGCCGAGTACGTGACCGCGACCGTGCATCCGTCGTCGATCCTGCGTGCGCCAAATGACGAAGCGCGCCGCATCGAGCGCGCGCGCTTCGTCGAGGACCTGCGAAAAGTGCGAGAAGTGATCTAACTCGTCGCGTGGAACTTGACCATGCGCCACTGCCAGTACGGCGTCTGATCCTTCGACCCGATGTGCCCGTACGGATATCCGCTGAACGTCTTTTCGCCATTCTGCGCGGGGATGCGACATGTCGATGTGCCGTAGACGATCGTGCCGAAGCCGATGACTTCATCCACACTCGACCAGATCGTGTAGACGTTCGCCGCCTCGTAATGACTCGACGACGCCAGGTCGACGAGGAAGGACGACACGCCGTACGGACCAAACATCCCGACGAGATAGCCCGGATAGAGACCGTTCGTCGATCCGCACGTTGGCGTTGTCGGTCCGCTCGCATAGCACGCGGTCAGACCGCGATTCGCGCCCGCGATGCCGACGAACGTGTCGACCGAGGACGTCAGCGAGGCGCCGAGATTGTAGGCGCCGCCGGCGAGCGAGTCGTTGGCGGCGCCGCCTTTGATCGCCTTGCGCGCGAGCGTCACGCCCATCGAGTGCGTGACGACATCGACCTTCGACGCGCCGGTGTACGCTTTCACCGCCTGGATGAACGCGCGGACGCGGGTGAGGTGCGCCTTCGAGTGGTATTGCTGGGACGAGAACGCGGCGTTCGCGGGACCCCAGGTCGTCGCGTAGATCTCGGCCGAGGTGTAGCCCTGCGTCTTGAAGTACTCGATGCTCGCCCGAAAGCCGGTGGTCGCGGCAATGCCGGTGCCGAGCGCGGAGTCCGAGTTGCCGTGAATGAAGATCACCGGCTGGTTCACGACCGCCTGTCCCGGCGTGACGCGGCCGCCGTAACTGCCGCCGGGAACGTCCGTGCGCTGGAACGAGTACGAGCTGTAGCCGTTTGCGCTCAACCAGTTACGGAAGTCGGTGCTGAGTCCAAATGCCGGGTCGGATTCGAGCTGGGCGTGCGCCGCAGCCGTGACGAACAATAGGAGAAGAGCGACGAGAGAACGAACGCGCAAGGTAGCCTCCTGTTTAATGACCGGCCGGTCGGTTTCCTGGGAGGCGGGCATTCTAGCGCTGTGAGAGCGCGCCGCAGAAGACTTTCCGTCTCGGCAGCCGAACGTTCAACTGGCGGAGCAACGTGCGCGGCCGGCCGTGCCGGCCTAACACTTCCCTCCATACACAACCCTCAGACTCGGCGGCGGACCGACCATCGCGTTCGTCAGCGCCTCGAGATCCTTCGGCATCGGCGCGGGATCATCGATCCACTTCACCTTCGTCACCTTGCCGGCTTCGTCGATCGTCATCTCGTACTCGAATCGATCGCAGCAGGAATCCTTCGGGACGTACGACTCGCTCCACGTCTCCGTGCGCGCGTTCGTGAGCAACTCGCGGAAGCGCTGCATGTCCTCCGCAGTCGCCTCGAACGTGCAGCTCTTTCCCATCATCGACCGAACGGAGATCTGGCCGTCGGAGCCGATCGCAAACGTCCCCGCGCCGCGGCCGGCGATGCCACCGCTCGACGTCACTTCGATGCGCCACGGTTCCGCCGGCGCCGATCGCGCTGCTGCACACGACATCGACATCATCAATATCACCGCCATCGCTGAAAGCTTCATCGCATTCTCCAAGTTGTAGAAAAAGTGCTCGAAAACATGAGCAAATGCGCAGTTTCTTGCGCCTCCCATACCGAGGTCGTACACTCGCCGCACCACACATGACACCGTTCTACCGACTCATTTCCTGCGCCTTCCTCGGCGCCATCACCAGGAAAAACGATGAAGGAGCAGGCTGATGGCCATCATTCCAAATGACAAGTTGAAAGCAGCCGAAACGGCACTCTCGCAGATTGAGCGCCAGTTCGGTAAAGGCTCGATCATGCGCCTCGGCGCAAAGGAGTTCATCCCGATCGCGGCGATCTCCACGGGCTCGATCGGCGTCGATGCCGCACTCGGCGTTGGCGGCGTCCCCCGCGGACGCATCATCGAGATCTTCGGACCGGAATCCTCCGGTAAGACGACGCTCTCGCTGCACGTCATTGCCGAGGCGCAGAAGGCGGGCGGGCTGGCGGCGTTCATCGACGCCGAGCACGCGCTCGATGCCGAGTATGCCAAAAAGCTCGGTGTCGACGTCGACAACCTTCTGGTCTCGCAGCCGGACTCCGGCGAGCAGGCGCTCGAGATCGCCGAAGTGCTCGTTCGCTCGGGGGCGATCGACGTGATCGTCATCGACTCCGTGGCCGCGCTCGTTCCGCGCGCCGAGCTCGAAGGCGAGATGGGTGATTCTCATGTAGGTTTACAGGCACGATTAATGTCGCAGGCAATGCGCAAATTAACGGCCATCATGGCGAAATCAAAAACGTCCATCATTTTCATCAACCAGATTCGTGAAAAAATTGGTGTCATGTTCGGCAACCCGGAGACCACCACCGGCGGCCGGGCTCTCAAGTTCTACTCCTCCGTGCGCCTCGACATCCGCCGCACCAACCAGATCAAGGAAGGTGAGGAAGTGGTCGGCTCTCGCGTGAAGGTGAAGGTCGTCAAGAACAAGGTCGCCGCACCGTTCCGCCAGGCGGAGTTCGACGTGGGCTACGGCGAGGGCATCTCGAAGACCGGTGAGCTGCTCGACATCGGCATCGAGCACAAGATCATCGAGAAATCCGGCTCCTGGTTCTCGTACGGCGACGTGCGCCTCGGCCAGGGCCGCGAGAACGCCAAGGCGTTCATCAAAGAGAACTCCGATCTCTTAGCCGAGATCGAGGTCAAAGTCCGCCGCGTCCTCGGCATCGGCGGTCCCGAGCTGACGGTGATCGAAGGCGGCGAGCCCGCCGCGATCCCGACGAAGCCGGAGCGGATGGTCAGGAAATAACGTATCGTCTCCGGAGTGCGGCGGCTGAGTCGCCGCACTCCGAACCATGCGTCTCGATCAGGCCATCGCCGCTCGGCATCCCGACCTCTCGCGGCGCAAAGCACGCGAGTTGATTGCGCAGCGCCGCATCCTCGTCAACGATCGGCCAGTCGGAGTCGCGTCGCGCGAAGTGAGTGAGCGCGATCGCATCACGATCACCGAGCAGCTCCCCGATCTGACCATCATCCGCGAGACACCGGATTGGCTCGCGGTCGACAAACCCGCCGGAATGCCGACGCAGCCGACGCGCGATCGCGAGCGTCGCTCCCTCGAAGAATGGCTGCGCATCCGCTACCGCAAGATCTATCTCGTTCATCGGCTGGATACGCACACGAGCGGTGTCGTGGTGTTCGCACGTAATCGCGCCGCCGCCGCGGATCTCTCCTCGCGATTCGCATCGCGCGAGATCGCAAAGACGTATCTCGCCATTGCGGAAGGATCAATCGATCACGAGCTGACGATCGAGTCGCCGATCGGCGGAAAGGATGCGCACACGATCATCCGTCCGCTGAAGCAGCTCGATGGCTCGACGCTCGTCGAAGCGCGCATCCTCACGGGGCGAACGCACCAGATCCGCGTGCATCTCAAATCGATCGAGCGTCCGGTCGTCGGAGACCGCCGTTACGGCTCGTCGATGCCGGCGCCGCGAATGCTGTTGCACGCGTGGAAGCTCGAGCATGCTTCGCTCGGTGAGCTGATCGCGCCGATGCCCGGCGATTTTCCGGGCGTTTGATACGATCCGCCACGATATGGAAGACATGGTCATTCGGGCAACGACCGTCATCTGCGTCCGCCGCGAGGGTCAGGTCGCACTCGCGGGGGACGGACAGGTGACGGTAGGCAACACGATCATGAAGCACGGCGCGGCGAAAGTTCGCCGCCTCTACCACGACAAGATCCTCGCCGGATTCGCCGGCTCCGCCGCCGACGCATTCGCGCTCTTCTCCCGGTTCGAGGCCAAGCTCGAGGAGTATCGCGGCAACATGGAGCGCTCCGTCGTCGAGCTGGCGAAGGACTGGCGCATGGACAAGTACCTGCGCCAGCTGCAGGCGATGCTGATCGTCACCAACAACGAGCGTGCGTACCTGATCTCCGGAACGGGCGATCTCATCCAGCCGGATGACGGCATTCTCGCTATCGGATCCGGCGGTGCATTCGCACTCGCCGCAGCGCGCGCACTCGTCAAACACACCACTCTCACCGCTGCGCAAGTCGCCGAGGAGTCGCTGCGCATCGCGTCCGAGATCTGCATCTACACGAACGACAACATCACCGTCGAGACGCTTTAAAACACCATGGTCATCCAACTTCCCGGTACCACCGAGGATCCCCTTCTCAACGCCGAACGACTCACTCCGAAAGAAATCGTCCGCGAGCTCGACAAGTACATCGTCGGGCAGCACGCCGCAAAACGCGCCGTGGCCATCGCGCTGCGCAATCGCTGGCGCCGGCAGCAGCTCGCACCCGAGCTGCGCGACGAGATCGCACCGAAGAACATCATCATGATCGGACCGACCGGCGTCGGAAAGACCGAGATCGCTCGTCGTCTGGCAAAGCTCACCCGCTCGCCATTTCTGAAGATCGAAGCATCGAAGTTCACCGAAGTCGGCTACGTCGGCCGCGACGTCGAATCGATCGTGCGCGATCTCACCGAGATCGGCGTGAAGCTCGTGAAGGACGAGAAGAGCCGCATGGTGCGCGATCTCGCCGAGCGCAATGCGCGCGAGCGCGTGCTCGACATTCTTCTTCCTGACTCACGGCCGCCGCGAGCGCGGCCTGCGTTCGTCGCGACGCCGGAGCCCGAGGATTCGTCCACGGAGACGCGGGAGAAACTCGGACGCTGGCTCGACGAAGGAAAGCTCGACGAGCGCGAGATCGAGGTCGACGTCAAAGACCAGGGCTTCCCATCGCTCGAGATCTTCACGCAGCAGGGCGTCGAAGAGATGGGCGTCAACATGAAGGACATGATGCCCGGCATCTTCGGCGGCCGCTCGAAGCGGAAGAAGATGCGCATCGGTGACGCGAGAGAGATTCTGATTCAGGAAGAAGCGGAGAAGCTCGTCGATCAACAGAACGTCGCGCGCGAAGCGATCGACCGCGTCGAACAGAGCGGCATGGTGTTCCTCGATGAGATCGACAAGATCGCCGGACGGCAGAGCGCCGCAGGCGGTCCCGACGTTTCGCGCGAAGGCGTGCAGCGCGATCTGCTGCCGATCGTCGAGGGCACGACCGTCAACACAAAGTACGGCATGGTGAAGACCGATCACATCCTCTTCATCGCCGCCGGCGCGTTTCACGTGTCGAAGCCGTCCGACCTCATCCCGGAGTTGCAGGGTCGCTTCCCGATTCGTGTCGAGCTCGAATCGCTCACGGAGAACGACTTCGAGAGAATCCTGCGCGAGCCCAAAAATGCACTGACCACGCAGTACGTCGCTCTGCTCGGTACAGAAAACGTCACGCTCACGTTCAGCGACGACGCGGTGCGCGAGATCGCGCGCTATGCAGCGGTCGTCAACGACAAGACCGAGAACATCGGCGCACGGAGATTGCACACGATTCTCGAGCGATTGCTCGATGAGCTTTCGTTCGAGGCAAGCGACATGGGCGGCGAGACCGTACTGATCGATGCCACCTACGTGCAGCGCGTGCTCGAAGGAATCATCAAGGACGAAGACCTCTCGCGCTACGTTCTCTAGCCGGCACGGCCGGCCGCGCTGCTTGCTCCGCCGCGTGGCACGTGCGGCTGCCAAGTGGGTTCGTTTTCTGCGTGCAATGTCCTGGAGGTCGCTATGCCAATCGCTTCCGTCAACCCCGCTACCGGCGAGACCGTCGCCACGTTCGAGCCGCTCGGTCACGCCGACATCGAACTGAAGCTGCAGCGCGCGATGGAAGCGTTTGCGATCAATCGCGCGCGCTCGTTCGCGGATCGTGCGGAACGAATGAATCGCGCCGCGGAGATTCTGGAAGAGCGCGCCGATCAGTTCGGTCGGACGATCACGCTGGAAATGGGCAAGCCGCTCGCCGCCGCGATCGCGGAAGTGAAGAAGTGCGCGACCGTCTGCCGGCACTACGCGCAGCACGCGGAGAGCTATCTCGCACCCGAGCAGATCGCGACCGATGCGAACGAAAGCTACGTGCGCTTCGATCCTCTCGGGCCGATTCTCGCGGTGATGCCGTGGAACTTTCCGTTCTGGCAGGTCTTCCGTTTTGCCGCACCCGCACTGATGGCCGGCAACGTCGGACTGCTCAAGCACGCGTCGAACGTGCCGCAATCGGCGCTCGCGATCGAAGACATCCTGCGTGAAGCAGGTTTCGATCACGGCGAGTTTCAAACGTTGCTCATCAGCGCGGAACAGGTGACGGCGCTGCTCGACGATGAGCGCGTGAAGGCCGCGACGCTCACCGGCAGCGAGCCCGCGGGCGCGAGCGTCGCCTCGAGCGCCGCGAAGCGAATCAAGAAGAGCGTCCTCGAGCTCGGCGGCAGCGATCCGTTCATCGTGATGCCATCCGCCGATCTCGACGCGGCGGTGAAGACCGCGGTGAAGGCGCGCATCGTCAACAACGGGCAGTCGTGCATCGCGGCGAAGCGCTTCATCGTGCATGACGAGATCGCTGACGCGTTTCAATCAAAGTTCGTAGCGGCAATGGAAGCGCTGAAAGTCGGCGATCCGATGGACGAGAGCACCGACATCGGACCGCTCGCCACACCGCAGATCGTCGACGACCTCGCCAGGCAGGTCGATGCGAGCGTCGCCGCCGGCGCGAAGCTGCTCACCGGCGGCAAGCGCCTGCACGAGCACGGCAACTTCTACGCACCAACCGTGCTGTCCGACATCCCGCGGAACGCGCCTGTGTATCTCGAAGAAACGTTCGGTCCGGTCGCATCGCTGTTCCGCGTCGACGACGAGGACGAAGCGATCCGCCTCGCGAACGCCACCACATTCGGCCTCGGCGCGAGCATCTGGACGCGCGACTCCGATCAGGCGAACCGCTTCATCGCCGCAATCGAAGCGGGGATGGTGTTCGTGAATGCGATGGTCGCGTCCGATCCGCGCATGCCGTTCGGCGGCGTGAAGCACTCCGGATTCGGACGCGAGCTCGGCGTCTACGGCATTCGCGAGTTCGTGAACATCAAGACGGTCTGGGTTGTCTCATCGGCGGGTGTTTAGAAACAGCCGCATGTTCCCGGCCTCGGCATTCGAGTGCCACTCTTCCTCGACCTTGCCATCCGCGCCGAATTTGATCTGCACTCCGTTGATGAACGCGTCGGTGTTGTTGCCCGTGACCTTCACCAGATCGAACACGAGCCGGTCCGCGCTCGACTTCTCCGCGTTCAGCTTCAGAACGGGCTGATTCTGCGCCGAGCAGTAGTGCGTGGCCATGAGGGCGTCGCCGTCGACCGTGTACACGTTGACCATCTCGTGCGGCTCTCCGACGAACATCGTCTCCATCAGAGCCGAGCCGCCGGCGGTGACGCGGTACTCGACCGTCGCCTTCGCGCCGTCGACGCTCATGACGTTCGCACTCCACGTTCCGGCGAGGCTCTTGAGCTTCTCGAACGCGACGTTCGTGGCCGGCTTCGGATGATCGTGCGCGTATGCGTTCGCACCGAAGAGGATGAGCATCAGCATCAGCGTCGTCGAGACAACGCTGCGCGAGGACGAGATCGGGCGGCCGTAGCGTTGCGTCGCCCAGCCGATCACGCCGCCGAGGATGCTGCCGGGGACCATGATCTGCCACCAGTAGTGATTACCGGGCATTGCTGCGACCGCGAATGCCAGAAGGAGACCGACGACGAAACCGAATGCGATTCCTTTCGGAACCGACTGCACGCGACGCGCGTACCAACCCGCCGCGATGCCGGCGAGCATGCCTTTCACGGACGAGCTGATGATGATCATCAGAATCTGACTGCGTACCGCGGGCGTGAACCACGCCGTCGCGCCATCGATCGCACCGAGAATCGCACCGGCGATGACTCCCACGAGAATCTTGTTCATCTGCTGTTCCTCCAACCTCTCATTCAACGCTGCGCTGAAATCCTTTAGAGACGCATCCAGTAAAAGGCGATCACGCGCATCACGATGTACGCCGCGAGCAGCGCGAGCACGACGCGATTGCGTGCGAGCCAACGTTCCGCGCGATCGAACACGTTCTCGCGATACGCGATCACGGGCTCGCCGTCGAGATAGCTGAGGACGTCCTGCGCGAGCTCGCGCGCATCGACGTAACGTATCGCGGAATCCGGAGCCATTGCACGCGCGATGATCGCTCGCAGACGGCGCGGCAGCGTTTGATCTCGAACAAGAAACGCGAGCAGCACTCCGAGTGCGTACACATCCGAGCGCGCGTCCGCGTTCTCACCGCGCGCCCGCTCGGGCGACATGTAGCCGGGCGTCCCGACTCCCGGAAGACCCCAGTCCATGACGAGCACCGCGCCGAACTCGCCGATCATCACATTCTCCGGTTTCAGATCGCGATGTACGACGCCCTGCGCATGCGCGAACGCAATCGGCTCGCAGATGCGCGCGAAGAGACGCAATCGCTCGGTGATGCCGTGCTCGCCCTTCGCCCATTCATCGAGGCGCGTGCCGCGCACGAGCTTCATCGTGTAGTAGAGGCGCCCGTCGGGCAGCGCGCCGGCGTCGTGAATCGGCACGATGCCCGGATGTTCGAGCGCCGCGATGATCCGCGCCTCGGCACTCCATTCGTTCTCGACCACTTTCATCGCGACGGTGCGTTCGAGCTCGCGGTCGCGCACTTCGTAGACGACGCCCATGCCGCCGCGTCCGAGCTCGCGCATCAGGTCGTAGCGCGTGCCGGTGAGATCGGGCATCTCCGTGATTTCGCGCAGGTGCGCGACCGCGTCATCGGAGAGAAATCTCATCGCCTGCTCATGTCGACTGCATCCCGAGGAGCGCTCGTGCTTCGGCGCGAAACTCCTGATCGGTCGCGGTCACTTCGCGCAACGCGTCGAGCACGATCTCGCGGAAACGCCGCCGTGTGGTCGAGAGAAAGTTCGTCACCTGCGTTTCCGGGATGTCGAACCGAGTGGCCAGCTCGCGATACGAAACACCGCGATCGTCGTCGAGGTCGTACTGTTCGAAGATCGCGAACTGCACGCGCTTTCCTTCCGCGTCGCATCGCTCGCGCAGTCGCTCGACCGCGAGCGAGAACACGCTGCGAACCCATTCGCGCTGGAAGTACTCCTCGGGCGTCACCGGGTGCGCGAGCTCGTCCGCGACTTCGATCTCGGCGGACTCGAAATCGAGATGCACTTCGCCGCCGCCGCGCTTGATGCGCTGTCCGGCCTTCCACTCGTTGTTGACGTGGCGCTCGAACAGCAATCGCAAAAACGTGCGGAAGCTCGCTTTTGCGACGTCGTAGGTCGCGAGCGATTCCTTCTCGAACGCACGTGCGAAGAAACTCTGCGTGAGATCCTCCGCGTCCTCGCGCGACCGCCGCCACGCCACGCGCGCGAATTTGTAGAGCGGCTTCCAGTAACACGCGACGAGCGTGTCGAACGCGCGCGTGCGCTCGGCCTCGTCGGTGCTCGCGAGCGCAAGGACCACGCTCCGCCGCGTCGTCGGAAAGGGAGCGATGCTCATGGATCGAGCATCAGAGTAGCAGCGCGGCTACACGCCGGGGTAGCGGCCGAGGTAGATCAACACGAACGCGAGCGTGTTCGAAACGCCGTGCGCGATGATTGGAATCGTCAGGTTGCGTCGGCAGGCGAGGTACAACAATCCCAGGCATAAGCCTGCGATGCTCTCCTGAATCATCCCCGTGACCTGCTGGTCGCCATGGACCCAGCCGAAGTACGCGCTGACGACGACCAGCGTCACGATCCACGAAGCGCGCGTCCCGCGTCCGATCTCGGCCAGGCGGTTCATCAGATAGCCGCGATAGATCATCTCCTCCGCGAACGCGGCCAGGAACCACATCGGCACGATCAGCATCAGCACGAGACGAAGGTTGCCGACCAGCGGCCGGAAGTTCTCCAGCGCGGGAGGCTGGCCCGTCCAGTACGACAGGAGCGGCACGGTCACGAACGTCGAAAAGAGCTCCAGCGCGATTCCCGCAACGACTCCGATCGCGACCGCGCGCATCCAGTTCGGAGGACGCGTGAATCCGACATCGCGCCATCGCAGTCCACGCATCCTCAGCGAGATCCAGGCGAAGACCACGAGCAGCGGATTGGGGCTGAGGGGGATGAGATCGAACCGATCCGCGATCTCAATGCAGACGAAGAGGGCCAGTTCCAGAAAGATCAACATCGACTATCTCCTTTCCGCACGCGACGGCAGATCGGGCACACGGCGCCAGTGACGAATCGCCCAGCGCCCGAAACGCGGGATCAACCAGAAGGCCACGGCACCGATCAGAAAGCCCGCGGGGATGAGGCCCCATCCGAGCAGCTCCGTCGCCTGTGGCGGCGGTCCTTCGACAAAGCCGAGGCGCAGTGAAAAATCACCGTTGGCGAGACGCCACAACCCGACGCGATCCGGCGAGAACGGCTTCACGAGAGCGGCAAGAAAGAAACTGGCCGCGACGACGTATCCGGCGATGAGCATGAACAGCACGAACGAGCCCGCGATGCTGAACGTCGCCCATCGGGTGATCGTCCGAAGCAACAGCCACGGCGACGATTGGCTGCGGGCGGCGCGGTCGAACAGATTCTCTGTTTCGTAGAGCGAGGCCAGCTCGGCCGGAGAACCGAGCCGCATCAGTACCGCGTCGACCGCATCGCCTCTGCTGCTTTCGTCGATGTGGCTCCGCAGCTCCGCAATCACCTCTGACACATCAGCCTCGGCAAGACCGCGGAGCCGGATCCGCAGCTCTGCGAGATAGGCCTCGACGCGCGAATCGTGTTCAGGCATCAGCGTTCCTCCTTCTTCAGCGGACGGAGCAGACGATCCATGCTCGCGGCGAAGCTTGACCACGATCGCGACATCTTCAGCAGGTGGCGTCGTCCGCTCGGCGTGAGCGAGTAGTACTTGCGCGGGTGTCCGGCTTCCGCCTCGACCCATTCCGAGTCCACCCAACCCTCCGCCTTCAAGCGGGCCAGCAACGGATACACGGTCCCTTCCGGCACCATCAGGCTCGAGCCGTCCGCGAGCGTGCGCAGGATCTCCAGTCCGTACAGCTTCCCCGACCAGAGACTGGCCAGGATGGCCAGTTCGAGAGATCCCTTGCGCAACTGGATCTCCCACTTCTCGATGGCCTGGTCTTTCGTACTCATTGCACGATAGCTTGCATTACAAGGTATCGTGCCGTCAATGGATGTGTGTGAACGAACTGTGAGGTTGCGTCAGTGTCTCGCGGATCGACGCCGCGGCGCCGGACCGAAGTCGTTCACCTTGAACGGCGGCGTCGTCAACACGTCATTCGTCACGAGCGACTGACCTGCCCCGTACATCGCGAGGTTCGTCACGGTGTACGGACCGTGAATGCCGTGTTTGGAAATCGCTTCGGCAGGAAAGAGCATCCGCAGCGTGTTGACGCCCGCATTGAAGCGCTGCTGTCCGGCGATGAACGAGATCTCGCGGCCATTGCGATCGCGCAACGTCACCGACCAGTTGTAGGTGTCTGAAAATTCGGCGAGGACTCCGAGCGTAACCTCGAGGTGTTCGAAATCGCTGTCGGCATCCGTGTTGAGGCCTCTCGCAGCGCCACTGCCGGTGAGGCTGATGCGCCGATGCTGCAGGTCGCCGAGCTCGTACGCGCGCGTCGCTCCGAGATTGAAGCGGATGTCGGCGGGAACGGGTTCGTTGTCGATGATGCGTGAGTACCGCACTTCCGCAACCGTGTACGGCCCGTCGACGCCGAGGTCGCGGATGAGCGATTCGGCGGTGAAGGAGAGCTCCGCATACACGTCGCCTGCGGGCGCCTCCCCTTCCAACGAACGCTGAATCTCCTTGCCGTTGGAAGCGCGCAGGCGTGTAAACACCTCGTACCGTCCGGGGGTCGTGAGCGTGGCGTAGGAGGTGACGACGATACGATCGTAGAGACCGTCGAAGTTGTCGTCCATGCCGAAATCATCGAAGTCGGTGATCTGCGCGTCCCGCGCGACGACCTTCAATTGCGCAGCCGTCGAACGACGGAATGCGCCTGTCGACGCAGTGCCGATCGCCTCGGCACGTACCCCAAACGTTCCGATGCTCGGCGGGGTGACGAATGCTTCGTAAATGCCGTCACCCGCGTTCGTGTCCGCGTCCGTGCCGTCGTCACGGAACGTGATCGGCAGAGGAGAGAAATTCTGCACGGCGGGATTGAGCAGCAGCGCCGCGATCGTGAGGCCGCTGACGCGTTGCATTCCATCGAAGACCACGAGGGCCAGCCGGACTTTGGTGCCCAGCGGATAGTTGTCGCCGCCTCCGACGAGAACGCTCTGCACCGCATTGGAGAATTGCACCGTGGAGACGATGTCGAGCGGTGCCGCGAGTTGCACCGTTTCCGTTACGGTCACGGACCAGACGCCCGGAATCGGATTGGCAACCGTGGCGAAGTAGCCGCCGCCGGTTGTTCCTTCATTGTCGAGCGGGAGCAGCTCGAGCGGGAACGTCGCACCTCCCGGTGCTGTGGCGACGACGCTGAGCGTTCGCGACGCTGCAAGTGTGAAGAACGTAATCGACGACGTCGAATCGACGGTCACGTTGATCATGCGAGTGCGGTTCGAGGGAATGAGCTGAAACGAATCGCGGATGAGTGCCGTCGGCGCGATGATCTGTTGATCGGTGTCATTGGTGACCGGCGTCGACTCGGTCGTCATCCCCTTCGAGAACGAGGACGAGCTCCTGATCCGCGTGACGATGACTTCGGCCAGGTCGCTCGATTTGATCGTGGAGTGATTGGCGTTCTGCGTTCCGAGGTACGTGCCGAACCTCGCGCTCAACTCGGAGACGAGGGTGTCGTTGAGAACGAACGGCGTAAGACTGATGTCGATCGACGGAAAGACGAACTCGCCCCAGTCACCGGGAGTCACCGTGACCACGATTGCGCGCTCACCCTGGCCGATGAGCTGATACGTAAACGCGGCAAACAGGCGGTTGTAGGGATCTGCTTCGAGGGCCGAGATCGAGCTGTCGTTGTTGAGATCAGCGTCCGCGCCGAAGCTGGCGATTTGCGCACCACCGGTGCTGAGATGTCGGGCGTTGAATCGCGACACGCGCCACGTGGTGAGATCGTCGAACGCCGGCATGAGATCGCGGAGCAGTTTGAAGATTGGGGAGCCGCCGAAGAGCGACGTACCGGCGAGCACACCGAAATCCGCCACCGGCGTTCCACGATGCGGCGTGCTCAATGTATGCAGCGAGAGCACTTTCAAACGCTCTTCGTCATAGCTGTCGGTGAGATAGGCGCGTGTGTCGAGACCGCCTTTGCTGTGCGCGATGATGTGGCAACTGCGCGCGCCGAAACGATCCGCCTCCGCGTGCAGAAGCCTGCCGAGGACACGGCCGTTGCCGACGATCGAGCCGAACGGCGGAAGATTGATCTCCTTGCTGTTCGGGATGTGGTTGGCGGTGAAGACGTTGGTGAACTCTGCCTGCCATCCGGAGCCGGCCGAGGCCAGACCATGAACGAAGAAGACCGGAGCCACAGCCTCGAACCGCAACTCCACCCAGTCCACCGCCGTACACCAGACCGTGTCGGAACTGAGCTGATCGATGTCGATCTCAATCACGTTGTCCGCGGGCGGGCCGCCGAGACGCGGAAACTTCAGACGGCTGATGTCGACCGAGAAGTCATTGAGTTTCCACTCGTCCGTGACGCCAGTGAACTCGCCGATCGGGTGACCGTTGATCGAAATGTGATCGACCTCGGGAGGCGTCGACGGCTCGTTTGGAACGCCGGCCGTGTCGACGTCGTAGACCGGCATGCGGAGATGCGCGGTGCGCGAGAGAACACCGGCATTCACGAGCGCGTCAGGATTCTGCAGTGTGCCGTCGGCATTGACGGGACCGACATACCGTCGGATGGGGAGATGAATGACGAGCGGTCCGCCGTCACGATAGGTGCAGCCGGTGTCGAGGCCTTCACCGTCATCGACGACGAACAACGTGTCGTCTTCTTTCTCCGGTTCGAACTCACTCGTGCGAATCGCAAGGGCGCCCGGCCGCTTCGCGACAGGCTGACGCACATCGCGTGCGAGCACAGAGGAGACGAACAGCAGCGGAAGGAGCGCCTGCGCGAAACGCCTCATGGTGTGGGACCCCGATGAAGGGAGAGACCCGAGAGGAAAGTTCCGCCCCGGTCTGCCTGCATTGAGGAATCCTCCTTACAGGGGAGGACACCATGCGCGTCTCTTTGTGGGGATCGAAGAAAATGGCTCCGACAGTAGGACTCGAACCTACGACCCGCGGATTAACAGTCCTGCGCTTACACCTGTAGAATGTGTAACTTACGCGTCGTGGACCCTGCTTTGACCCTGCCGTTTTCGTGAAATTCTCTGAAGCCATCGGGAATGGCTCAGGCGTTTGGGAGCGCGCCAGTATCCACGTCGGCCTCCAACTCGGCCGGGAAGAGTTCTTCGGTACCGCCTTCATGGATCTGCTTCCACCCGCTCGCACCCTCTCTGATAACCGTGTAGCGGTGCGTGTCGTATTCGAAGTCACGCAGGGCGTCGCACAACTCGGCGTAGCCTTGCTCTGGCGTGGTGGCGTAGAGCGAGATCGTGACGTTGACGAATGTGATCAGAAGTCTGTCGTCGTCGGCCATTTGTCCCTTTCGAGGTGGATCTCCGTGACCCCGTATCCATCGGCTCGTAGGCGGCTCGCGGCGGTCGCAACGACAGCCACCGAGCGATGCACGCCTCCACGGCAGTCCACCGCCACGATGGCGTTGTCGCGTTCATGCGCCTCGGCGATCACCAGCGTGACCAGACTGGCGAAGGACGCATCCTTGATTAGCCACGCCTGAACCTCAGGAGAGAGCCCGTTGAAGTTCCGGAGCCTTGCGTCGGTGTGCGGGTTGGGGAGTGCGAGCGCTGACAGCTGCACGTGCGCTCTCGGTGGAAGACGGTGCTTCTTTCCCCACGAGATCAGCGTGATCATCAGGCAGTCCCCTTAACGCGGAGGGACTCACCCGACTTGGGTGAGCCCCCTGAGATCGCGCTTCGCTTGGCTTAGGCCGCGAACTTCAACCCGGCGAAGGAGTAGCTGGAACCATCTCGCGTGCCGACCACGTAGGTCGTGCTGGAGCCGTGGAGGCTCGTCGCCGTGTTCGTTTCCGGCGCCGCGAGCGCGAGCTTGAAGGCCACGACATCGTTCTCGCCGAGGCTGATGTCGGCTTTCGAGTAGCGGCCTTGCCGCCCTTCCTGGATGTGAAGAATGTTGCCGCGGAGCGTTGCCTGGACGATCGCCGGCTCCGGCGTCGGTTCCAGCTGGACGGGGTCTTCCGTCGCTTCCTTGACTTCGATAGCTTCGATCGCTGTGACGGCGGTATCGAAGGCTTCGCTCACGGTGGTGAACAGGTTGCTCAGGATCTGGGTGACTGCGTTCATCGTTGTTACCTCGTTCTCTTCGTTGTGATGACGATGCGATGCTCGTGACGTTGTCTAGGGTTTCTAAGAGCTCAGGTTCGTGAGGTATTCGACCTGCGACTCGCTCTCGATCGCTTCTTTGCAGTAGTCGGTGTGAATGAAATCTGCGGCATCCGTGGCCGAGCACTTCTTAAGAGTCATGAGCAGCGCGGCGAGCGCAGTGCCAGTGCGTCCATGGCCACCCTCGCAGTGCACGATGACGCGCTTGATGCCTTTGCTCCTCACGGTGTCGTGGAAGGCTTGCCAGAACTTCGGGGGCACCGGAGGAGCGCTCCAGTCGCGCCAGTCGATGGAGAGGTAGTGGTGAGCTGCAGAGACGTCGTCGCGGGCGAACGGCTCGAGCGCGGACCATTCGTCGTCCGCGTAGATCAGAACACGCTTCCGGGTGTTGCCGAGGAGGCAGAGCACCAGGTCATCGGTGTTGAACGACTCGCCCTCGACGTGCTTGCGGCTCGCTCCCATGTAGATGACACCTTCGTGCTCGAACACCGCTGACGGCTTGTGCCGGCATTTCGGCACGAACTTGGTCGTCAAAGAGCGGCCCTTGCCGTGTGCGCCCGCGGAGTCAGCGAACCACGGACCTCCCGCCCAGTTCCATTGAACGTCGCGCTCCTGGGAGCCTCGCGCGTTCGCGGTGTCCTGCGTTCGCGGCCACGGGTCCTCGCCGGCTTCGGCTGAGAGCGTCTTGTAGTGTGCATACTCAGTGTCGGAGAGGTGATCGAAGGCGCCATCCATCAGATTGTTGTATTGGTCGAGCGTGCGCATCTTCCTCGCCTTTCGGTTTCTCTTTCGGCGCCTGGGCTTACGCCGTGGTCTGGATTTGTCAGGCATGAGCGAGGTACTCCTGCATCAAGGCTTGGTTGTCAGGCGTCCACGGCATCCAGAGCGAGTTGAATGTATCGTTGACTCGGAAGCTGACATGCTCGGTTTGCCCGGAGGAGGTTTTACTGTGCTGAACGAACGTCATCTTCGGAGCGACTCGTGAATCGGTCCGTGGGCTGGCGTCGTCTGGCCTGGTGCGCTCGGTCGTCTTCGGCATCAGGAACTCGTACAGATATGGGGCAGAAGCTGCCAATGCCAGGAGAGGGCTTCCTGACGCGGAGTTCATGACTGTCTGCTGGACGAACTTATTGAACAGCCAACCGCCATTGTGCTGGCAGTTCAAGAGCACGTTAGTGGCGTCAATGATTGTGCTGACATCGCCCGAGGTGATGGCGTCGTAGTAACGGAGGGTGTGGACGGTAGAGCGAAACCAATTGAGCCCGCCGTATCCCTTCGGCCACACCGCGTCGAGATAGTGATGGGTGACTGCGGCGAGCTTGTCGGCGATTTCGCGGAGGGTGTAGCCGGCGGTGTTTTCGTAGATTTGTGGACGACTGAAGACCGTGTGGTGGTCCTCGCCGGGATAGGTCTCCTCCATGTACAGACGAGATTCCTCATCCATCGGCGTCAGAATGATCTCGAGCAGCGTTGTTTCAAGCGCCATCGCTGCCCGAGCGTGCCTGCCTCCCTTGTACCGCCTTATGTGGCGCATCTCACCGAAGCAAGCCGCGGC
>DASYLL010000110.1:0-2225 GCA_036009605.1 Thermoanaerobaculia bacterium
GTTGCATGAGCTCGAAAAAACTCTGCCGCTGTTCGGCTGTCGGCCCCCACGGATAGTCGACGTCGCGCAGGCGCTTCGCGTAGGTGCCGATCATCACCAGCGCCACCGTCTTCTCCGGATATGTCGCCGCGAACAAGCTGCACATCGGTCCACCCTCGGAAACTCCACAGAGTGCCGCGCGCGACGAGCCGACCGCTTCCATGACGGCGCGGACGTCATCCATGCGCTGCTCCAGCGTCGGCAGCTCATCGAGCGCAACGCGATCCGATAATCCCGTGCCGCGCTTGTCGATGAGGATCAGACGGGAGAACGAAGCGAGCCGCCGCAGGAAACGCGCGAACGATGGCTCGTGCCAGAAGAACTCGATGTGCGTGATCCAGCCCATCACGAATACGAGATCGAGAGGGCCGTCGCCAATCACCTGATAGGCGATGTTCACGTCGCCGCTGAGCGCATATTGCGTGACCGGCTCCGCCGTCGAAAGCGGCCGGACCGTGCCGGCGGCGGTGGAGAATCCCGAGGAGTCGAAACGAGCGGACGCGCGTGCGGCGAGATCGCTCGGCGTGCTGTCCAGCAGAGCGCGAAGCGTGAGGCCGACGTCGCGCGCCGATGGAAGTCGCGACGACGACGCCTTCGCCAGACAATGCAACACCAGTTGCTCGAGCTCGGCGGGAATGAACGCACCGGTCGTGCTCAGCGACTTCGGACGCGCATCGAGAATCGCGGCGAGTACTTCGATCGGAGTGGGACGCGCGAAGGGACGTTCGCCGGCGAGCATCTCGTACAGGACACAGCCGAACGAGAAGAGATCGCTCGACGGCTCGATGTCCTCGCCCCTCACCTGCTCGGGCGACATGTAGCCGATCGTGCCGATGATCGTGCCGCGCGACGTGTCCACGCGCATCGTCTCGGTCTCGTCTCCGCGGAGCGTGAGCGGCGCGGTGCTGCGGGCCAGGCCGAAGTCGAGGATCTTCACGCGGCCGTCGCGGCCGAGAAAGAGATTCTCCGGCTTCAGATCGCGATGCACGATGCCGCGGGCATGCGCGGCGGAAAGACCGTCGGCGATGGCCGCGCCGATCTCGCACGCGCGGCGCCAGGGCAACCGTCCGCGATCGATGGATGCGCGCAACGTCTCGCCTTCGAGCAGCTCGGTGACCGCGTACGTGATGCCGTCGCTGGTGCCGAAATCGAAGATGGCCAGGATGTTCGGATGCGACAACGCGGCGATGGCTTTCGCCTCACGCTCGAAGCGGCCGAGCGCGACGCGGTCTCCGGCGAAGGAATCGGAGAGCACCTTGATGGCCACATCGCGATCGAGCCGCGAATCCCGGGCCTGAAAGACGTGCCCCATCCCACCCGCGCCAATGAACGAAACGATCTCATACGGACCGAGACGTTTGCCAATGTCGAGCATGCGGAGCTGCGATGATAACGGGGAACGCGTCCCCGATGCATTCAGTGCGAGCGCAGCAACACCACTCCGACAATCATCGCCATCAGGAGCAACAGCATCGACGGGTGCAGCGCGGGAACGTCCGCTGCGCCGAGGATGGCCAACGGCGCGGTCGCGCTGTTGTCGCTGGACTGCGGGTCCGTTTCCGCCGCAGTCACGGTCGCCGTGTTGCCGTACGCGCCTGATCCACCTGTCGCTGTCGCAGTAATGGTGACCGTCGCGCTGCTGGCGGCATTCAGCGTGCCGAGCGCGCACGTGATTGTCGTGGTGCCGCTGCACGATCCCTGACTCGGCGTGGCGGAAACGAACGTGAACGATGCAGGCAGCGGGTCGGTGACCTCGACGTTTGTCGCCGCGCCTGGCCCATCGTTCGTCACCGTGATCGTGAACACGACATCGCCTCCTCGGGGGACGATCGGAGGCGCAGCAGTCTTGCTGATCGACAGATCCGCGGGCTCGTCGTCGTCGACGATCTGCAGCTGCGCGGACGAAGTGCCGAACAGCACCGCGCCGGAACTCACATTGGACAGCGCGATCATGATTGTTTCGTTCACTTCGTCGATCGAGTCGGACGCGATCGGAATGGAAGTGTTCTTGGTGCTCTCGCCGGGCAGGAACGTCACCGTCTGGTCGGAATCGGCATAGTCGGTCGGTGCAGTCGCGCTCCCGTTGCTCGTCCTGAGCGTCACGGTCGTAGTCGCAAGGACGCCGCCGAGGCGATTCACCGTGATCGTCGCTGTCCCGTTTCCTTCATCCACGGTGTAGGAGGGGT
>DASYLL010000111.1:0-3767 GCA_036009605.1 Thermoanaerobaculia bacterium
GTTCCCTTCCCCGGTCTGCAGAAGCGGAGTGAGTAGATTCTCGACGTGAGCGCGCGTCGAACGTTCGCCCTCCAATTTTTCGAGCAGCTTGTCGGCGTGGTCGCGCATGACGCCAGCCACGTACGTTGATGGCGTTGGGAAGGCGAAGCTCGACATGAGCGCCTCATCGATCCGAAGCGCGTTCATGTCGCTCCCGAACACCACGGGGACGCCGAAAATCCTGTCATACTCGGCGCGGTAGCCAGGGTCCGCGTGGCTGACGTGCACCTCCCTGACAATGCGCCCGTCGCCAGAAAGCTTGCGCATCGAGCACGACATTCGTGCGAACGCTGATTCGGTGAGCTCCGGAAACTCGTTCGGGTTCCCGCGAGCATCGACGAACCACAGTTGTCCGGCGACGCGGCGAAGTTGAAAGCGATCGCCACTCCCGTCGCTCTCGACCTCAATGGCGAGGCGCGCGTAGCGATTTCCCTGGGCGAGGGCGTCACCGAAGTTGTCGGCGCCGCCCATCATGTGCACGAGCGATATCTCGGAGGCGTCGACCTCTTCTCCGAAGTGGAGTGCAAACGCGGGATCGTTGCACAGCTCCTTCGCTGCGCGCATCAGCGCGACGAATTTGCCGAACGGAATGCGATTGTCCGAATCCTCGAGATCGGGCAGCGCGATCCGCGAGCGATCGAATAGCGTTTTGCGGCTTGCCCCTTTCGATGCGGCCAGCTTCATCAGGGCGCGTGCGACACTCGCGGCAACCGTCAGCTCTCGCATCGCTTCGGTTCTCCTTGGCACCAGCTGTCAACTTCTTGATACGAACTGCCATGTCCGTCGGTTTCGCCCAGGCGTACGCTATAGAAGAGTGAACTGATGCACCTAACCGACGACTGGACGTGCGACGATGACGCTGACTGGAGTAAGTTCACCACGTTTCATGGGCAGAATGGGCGGACTTTTCTACTTGCTCATGGGCGTGTGTGGAGCGCTCGCCACGTTCGCGCGCCGCGGCTTGATCGTGAAAGGAGACGCCGCCGCCACAGCGGCAAACATCATGACGCATCAGTCGCGATATCTCTCGGCATTCGCGGGTGACCTCCTTCTCGTCGCGTCCTATGTCGTCGTGACGGCACTTTTCTATCGCATCTTCAAGCCGGTGAACAAAACCGTCGCACTCATCGCCGCGTTTTTCGGCCTCACCGGATGTGTGGTCCAGGGATTTGCGCTCGCCTTCCAGCTCGCACCTTTGACCCTCCTCGACGGCGCACGATACCTGGGCACATTCAACACAGCACAGCTCCAGGCGCTCGCGTACGCGTTCCTGAAATTCTACTCACAGGCGTACGGAATCGCTCTCGTATTTTTCGGATTCTTTTGCCTGCTGACGGGCTACCTCATATGGAAATCGACTTTCCTGCCACGAGCGCTGGGCGCGTTCATGATGCTCGCCGGCTTGGGTGGACTTGCGTTTCTGTCACCGATATTTGCCACGGCGCATCTGCCGTACACGCTGTTCGGATCCGTCGGAGAACTATTGCTCACCCTGTGGCTGATCGCAAAGGGCGTGGACCCCGAGAAGTGGACGCTGCAGAATGCTGCCGCGAACAGAGTCGACGACTCATAAGTCTCTTCCCCTCGAGTCTCGAGATGGACGATCGTGCCGACGCGTGTCACCGTTTCGTCTGCCTGCAGGAACGAAAACGAGCCAATCACATCGAAGTGACTGACTCGTCTCCAGCTTCAACCAGCAAGCGAGAGCCCCTACCGCGCCGCCTTCGCGAGTGCCTTGATCGCCGCCGACATCGCGTTCACACGTTTGGGATCCATCGCGCTCAGTGCGTCTTTATCGACCTGAGAGGCGAGCGAAGTGAGCGCATTCCGCTGCTTCGAACCACTCTCCTTCTCCGCGGCATCGAGTGAGCTTGCGATCGACGCCGTCTCGATTGACGAGAGGCCGTTGTTGCGCACGAGCTGATCGAGGTACGAGCGCGCGACCGGGAACGCGGCCGGCCATTCGATCTTCGGTTGACTCTGCGGATTGTACTCGACGAGTCGCACGAGCTTCGCCGCCTCGAGCTCGTTTTTCGAGATTTGATCACTCGGCTGCAGCTCGAAGATGTCGAACCCGCGATCGAGCTCGGAGGAATAGATCAGGCCGTTCCAATAGTATGCGCCCCACGAGCCACCGATCGTTCCGCGGGTCATGTGCCCATTCGCCGATTCGGTGGTCGCGGTGTCACCGCTGGTCGGCGGATCGATCGGCCCGCGATCAAAGTAGGCGAGCTCCTTCGGATGGTCTGGATCCGTGAACTCCATCACGCTCACGCCACCCTGATACCATCCCTGCACCATGATGTCGCGCCCCGGAATGGGAACGAGACCTCCGTTGTGCGATACACAGTTCTCCTGAGCGGTCTGCGCCGTCGGAATCTTGAAGTACGAGTGCTGTACGTACTTCTTCTTGGCATCGATGGTGAGGATGGTGTTGCCGCCCATCTCCATCATCGACGTCTTCTGGCACATCGGTCCGGTGCCGCCACCCCATTCATCCGTGAACACGACGCGCTTGCCGTCGTTGCTGAATACTGCCGTGTGCCAGAGCGAGAAGTTGGTATCGGCTCTCGCGTCGAGACGCACGGGCTTCTCGGGGTTCGAGATGTCCACCAGCAATCCGTAGCTCGCGCACGCTCCGGCGAGGAGATGCATCGCGGGATACGCCGTGACGTCGTGACAATTGCGCGGACCCGACGGTGGCGGAGGGGGAAGCGTGGAATCTCCGTTCGCGCTGCGACGAGGGCGCACGGGACGACCGGCCGCGCGCGGCGCGGGATCGAGACCCGTGAAGATGCGCGCGCCCGTCACCACTTCGGAATTCTCGGGATGTGCGAGCGGCACCTTGATCACGTCGAGGCGATAGAGCGAGTTCGTCACATCCGCCGCGTCCGTCCCTTCCTTGCACCCAGCGAGCTCCGAGTCCGGACGCGCGCCCTGATTGCCGGAGACGTAGAGGTAGATGACGCCCTGGTCCTTGGGATCCGGGACGATCGTGTGCGTGTGCGAGCCCTTGCACGTCTGCACGTTCTTCACGAGACGCGGATTGGCGGGATCCGATACATCATAGATGCGGACGCCCGCCATGTGGTCCTTCGGATTCTGCACGCCGCCCTTCGCGCAATCGTTGCGATTGCCGCCGCCCTCGGCAGAGATGAAGAGCAGGTTGCCGTAGATGGACGGATCGCCCTGCGAGGTGATGCACTGGACGACCGAGACGACCTGCGGCTTGGCCGCATCGCTCACGTTCCAGATCGTGAACCCGGCGAAGTTGCCCTGGTAGACGTACTTGTCGCGGAAGGCGAGATCCGAGTTGATGAACGTCAACCCACGCGACGTGTCGAACGCTGCGGGCTTTGGCGAGAAGGACACGAGGCGCATGTGGCTCGCGGCGACACCGGCGTCGAGGCGGCCCGGCGCGAGTCCGTTGCGCGGATCCTTGTCGCTCGGATACGTCTGCGCGGCAAGGAGCGAGGGAACAGCAACGAGTGTAGCGGCGATCGTGAACATTCTGCGCGAGAGCTGCATCGAGAGAGGCTCCGGAAGTCGCGAGTGAGATTTAATTGTCGGACAGCTGCGATAACATCTGGCGCATCACGCCGATCTCGGCGGTTTGAACCGCGACGACATCGTTCGCGAAGACGTTGACATCGACCTCCTGGCCGGCGCGCGGAGTGGCGAAGAGATCCTTCACCATCTGGATCGCGCCCTCGTGATGTTGAATCATG
>DASYLL010000112.1:0-5177 GCA_036009605.1 Thermoanaerobaculia bacterium
GATGCCGTTGTAGAGCAGATGCTGCAGCGTGCCGCCGAGGGGACGGAGCTCGACGACGCGGAAGAAGCGGCGGAAGAGCGGGAGGATGTCCGCGGAACGAATCGATTCGAACGGTGACGCTGCAACGACGTCTTCGACGGCGGGACGTCCTTCATACGGTTTCACTGCACCCCAGCGCAGCATGCGCAGATCGTCGGGCAGCAGCGCCATCAGCGTGCGCACGAGATCGATCTGCCGATCGGTCCACTGAAACTGCGTCGGCCCGACGAACTCTTCGAGGATGAACAAACCATCCGGCCGCAGCGAGTCGTGCACCTCGGCCATCACATGCTCGAGCGCGAGAAAGTGATGGAAGCTGTGACTGGAGAAAACGAGATCGTATGCATTCCGCGGAAGCGACGCCGTGTTCACATCCGCGACGCGAAACTCGCCCGGAATCGCATGCTCGATGCGCATCCGCTCCGCTTCGGCGATCCGGTCTTCGCTGATGTCGATTCCGTGAAGCTCGCTCGCGCTGCCGGCTTGAAAGACGGCCAGGCTCTTGAGTCCTGAGCCGCAGCCGAGGTCGAGGCTGGGGGCGGCGGGTCGCCCGAGGCGGCGGCCGGCCCACGATTCCCACGGCAGGCCGTCGAGGAGAGCGTGCGAGCGATAGTGCAGCGAGATCAGCGGATGATCGAGCCACGCGTGCCATTCGCCGGAGGCTTCGACGTTGAGGTGATCGCCCCACTTGCGGCTCTCGGCGGCGAGCTTTGCGGCATAGTCGAGATCGGACACGGCGCGAATTCTACGCAGAACGGATAGAGTTCGGGCGCGAATGACCGAGCCCCGGAACGACCTCCTTCTGGAAACCATCGACGCCCAGGCCGAGCGGATCGTCCGACTCGAACGGCAACTCGAAGCGCGCGCTGTGGCGCTCGACGCCGTAACGACCGAGTACGCGCAACTGAAGGCGCGCCTGCAGGCGCTCGCGCCGAAAACAGCAATCCCGGTGCACACCGGCCCTCGACTGACATTCGCACAGCGCGCCCGCAAAGCCGCAGTCCTCCTCGGCGGGAAACTGCTCCCGCCGCCGGCAAAGCGTTTCGTCAAAAAGTTCTGGGATCCGTGGGCCGAGCCGCGACGCATTGCGCCGACGCCGTTGCGCCAGCGCACGAATGCAATCGAGACGACCGCGACCTACGACGTCATCTGCTTCTCGATCATCGACTGGAACTTCCGCTGGCAGCGTCCGCAACAGTTGCTGTCGCGCTTTGCCGATTCGGGACATCGCGTGTTCGTGTTCAAGACCACGGAGTTTCTCCGTCCGGGCGCCGTCGCGTTTCAGATTGCTCCGCTGCGGGACAACGTGTGGGAAGTGACGATCGCGCCCCCCGTGCTCATCGACGTCTACTCGGGCAAGCTCGATCCGCTCACGACCGCGTGGTTCCCGCGGTTGTTCGAGAAGATGCGGCACGAGCTGAACATCGTCAGCGCCGTTTCGATCGTGCAGGTGGCGACGTGGCGCGAGGCAGCGGAAGAAGCGCGCCGGCTGTACGGATGGAAGGTCGTCTACGACTGCATGGACGAGTGGGACACGTTCCCCGGCATGAAGCAGGAGCTCGTCGCCGCGGAAGAGCGGCTCGTGCCGGAGGCGGATCTCGTCACCGTTTCCGCGCGACGTCTTCTCGACAAATGGCACGGGCGCAATGAGCGAGTGGAGCTCGTGCGCAACGCGACGGATTACGCGCATTTCGCGGCGCCGCAAACGGAACATCCACTCGCAGACGTGCCGCGTCCGATTGCCGGCTATTTCGGCGCGATCGCGCCGTGGTTCGATGTCGCGCTGCTCGCCGAAGTCGCAGCGCAGCGTCCGCACGTCTCGTTCGTGCTCCTCGGCGGCGTGTTCGATGTCGATGTCGCGCCGTTGCGGGCGCTGTCGAATGTTCATCTGCTCGGACAGCAGCCTTACGCGCAGATGCCTTCGTATCTGCGTGACTTCGACGTGTGCCTGATCCCGTTCCTCGTGAACGAGATCACCGCGGCCACCGATCCCGTGAAGTTCTACGAGTACATCTCCCTCGGTAAGCCGGTCGTCTCGACGCACATGCCGGAGCTCGAGCCGTATCGCGAGCTGCTCTATCTCGCTGAGGACGCCGCGGATTTTCTGCGGAAGCTCGATCTCGCGTTGTCTGAGAAAGATGAAGGTTTACGCACGCGGCGAACGTCTTTGGCGCGAGCGAATACGTGGACGGCTCGCGCGGAAGTGATGCTGAATGCGATCCGCGATGCGCATCCGAAAGTGAGCATCGTCATCGTCTCGTACAACAATCACGAGCTCACGCGGCTGTGCATCGAGAGCGTTCTGCGCAACTCGATGCATCCGAATCTCGAAGTGATCGTCGTCGACAACGCGTCGCAGGATGAGTCCGCGGACGTGCTCGCGTCGATGCGCGACGAGCAGTTACGCGTGCTGTTGAACGAGACGAATGTCGGCTTCGCCGCGGCGAACAATCAGGGGCTGCGCATCGCGACCGGTGAGTTCGTCGTGCTGCTGAACAACGACACGGTCGTTCCGCGCGGCTGGCTTCCGCGGTTGCTGCAGCATCTCGCCGATCCGCAGATCGGGCTCACGGTCGCCGTGACGAACTTCTCCGGCAACGAATCGCGCATTGCCGTGCCGTACACGACGCTCGACGAGATGGAGACCTTCGCGGACGCGTACATGAGCGAGCACGAAGGGGAGCGCTTCGACATCCGCGTCGCCGCGATGTACTGCGTCGGCATGCGCCGCGACGTTTACGAGCGCATCGGACCGCTCGATGAGGAATTCGGTGTCGGCATGTTCGAGGATGACGACTACTCACAGCGCGCGCGTCTGGCGGGATTCCGTGTCGTCTGTGCGGAGGATGTGTTCGTGCATCACTTCGGACAGGCGTCGTTCTCGAAGCTCGACAAGGCCGAATACGAATCGCTCTGGAAGCGCAATCAGGCGCACTTCGAGAAGAAGTGGAGCGTGCGCTGGGAACCGCATCAGAGTCGCTGAGTTTGGAGTGCGGCAGCCGCAGCTGCCGCTTTGGTATGCCACAGCGCGGACACGAACATACAAAGACGGCAGCTGCCGCTGCCGCACTCAAACTAGAAGCGGGCGACGAACGCGCGAATGCGTTTCGCGTTCACGCCGACGTCGCTCTTCCCGACGCGCGAAACCGATCGCACATCGACGCGGCTTCCTCCATCCGCAGGGCGGACGCGCACGATCACGTCATCCTTGAACGCGAACCATCCCGTCGTCGCCGTGGCTTCGAGAGCGTCGGGACGCGAAGACGCGATCTCCCATCCATTCTCTTCAGCGATCGCACGCGCGCGATTCAATGCATCGCTCGGCGATGACGCGACGACGATCGGCTGCACATCGGGATACGCCTTGCGCTGGATCGATGCGATCGTCGGATCGTACGGCGCGACCGCAAGCGTCTCGAAGCGGGGAGGATCCGTGAGATCGGTGCTGATGTCGTGAATCATCGGCTTGCCCATGGCGCTGACGATGCCGAACGCCGGAGGCAGCATCACCAGCGCGCCGATGATGATCGCTGCGATCACGCCGCTCGAAGATCCGTGGCGCAACGCCCAGACGCCCATCACGACCGCAATTGCGCCGAGCAGGCCGCTGAGGGCGAAGAGCGCGAGACCGGTGCGGAAGGGAAACCAGTGAGCGCGCGTGCCGACGACGGAGGCAGCGACCGTCAACACGGCCGCCGATGCGACAACCAGGCTGCTGTTCATCAGGAGCGCGAGTGTAACTTGTATACCTAGCGTTTCTATGTATACTCCGCATGCCTAGCAGCTCTATGTATGAACACGCCATCTCGAGATCTCGTCGCCGCCTCGGCCGTCCCGCTGATCCTGTCGATTCTTCAGCAGGGAGACAGCTACGGCTACGCGATCATCCAGAAAGTGCGGGAGCTCTCCGGCGGGGAGATGGAGTGGGCGGACGGCATGCTCTATCCGATCCTCCACCGTCTGGAGAAAAAAGGGCTCGTGCAGGCGTATTGGGGTGCGGCCGAGAACGGACGCAATCGCAAGTACTACCGCCTCGACCGCGCCGGTCTCGCGGAGTTGGAAACGCAGCGTGAGCATTGGAGAAAACTGCACGGAATGCTGCAGTTTCTCGAGGGAGGCAACCATGTTCAATCTGGAGCGTGAAGTGGCAACCTGGAGCGCAGTGGTGCACGAAGGACGTTGTCGCACGACGTCCGAGATCGTGGAGCTCAGCGATCATCTCTACTGTGAGATCGATCGCGCTCGCGGGGAGGGGCTTTCGGACGAAGAGGCATTTCGCACGGCCATCGCGCGAATGGGACCCGCGCCGCAGCTCGCGCAAGAGCATGCGAAGAATCGCTCCTGGCTGCGTGGAACCGTCTGCCGGGTGCTGGCCGATGACGCGCGTCAGGAGCATCGCGCGCCGCTGATCGCTCATTCCATGATCTGGGCAGCGCTGTTGTTCGCGACGACGTTGATCCTGAACGGCCAGGGAGCGGCGGACGCCTGGGGATGGTTCTCGATCGGAGTCTTCGTGCCGCTCTGGTGGGTTTCGGATCAGCTCCTGCGCAGCGTGTTGCGCCAACGGTCGACGCGATGATCGCGCGACTGATGGGACTCGACACCATCACGCCACAGGAGCTTCATCGGCTGCTTCCGGAACGGAGTACCGCGGTCGTCGATGTGAACTCGCCGCAGAGCTGGATGCGCGCGCACGTTCCCGGCGCGATCCATCTCGATCCGACGCGCTATGACGTTGCCGCGCTCCCTTCGAACAAAAACGCACTCGTCGTTTTCTACTGCTCCAACCCCTGGTGCCGCAAAGCTCCGAACGCCGCCCGCCGCGCCAAATCCTTCGGATTCACCAACGTCCGAGTGATGTCGGCGGGCATCGAAGGCTGGCTGCGCGCCGATCTGCCGGTCGAAACTTCCTGAGGTTGGCAAACGTCTTGTTCGCATGCTCCGCGTGCCTTACAGGAACTCGACCGTACTTACCGTTCTGCTCTGTGCGCTGATCACCCGGGCGCTGATGGCACAGGCCGCTCCGAAAGCGCCGCCTCCGCTTCCTGACGCGCAGCACATCCTTCTCTTTCTCGACCGTACGCTCGCGTGGTCCCACCGCATCGACGCGCAGGCCGATCTCGTCGACCAGCCGACCG
>DASYLL010000113.1:0-14620 GCA_036009605.1 Thermoanaerobaculia bacterium
AGCGCTTGCGTTGCCGGCGCGAGAATGCCGCAAAATCCTTCACGGAAAACCGCTTGCGTGTGAGCGCACGATCGAGCTCTTCCGCCGCCTCAATGCCGGATTCCATGGCGATCGAAACACCCGTCGAAAACACGGGATCGAGAAACGAGCCCGCATCGCCGGCGAGAATCCATCGATCTCCCGCATACGTCGATGCGCTGTAAGAGAAGTCCTTTTCGACGCGAATCGGCCATTCGCGACGCGCATTGCGCATCAGTTCCGCGATCCCGGGAGTGTCCGCAAGCGCGCGCTCCAGGCGCTCCTCGTTCGTTCCTTCGGGCATCTGCAGAAAGAGATTCCTCGGCAGCACGACGCCGACGCTCATCAGCTCGCTCGAGATCGGGATCAGCCAGAACCAGCCCGAATCCTCGCGCGCCACAATGCGGATGTCATTGGGCCGATCGCCTTCCAGCCGCGGCACGCCGGTGTAATGCGAAAAAATGGCGATGTTCGCCAGCTTCGGCTCGTCGGTGCGCAACGCGAACTTCTTCGCGATCAGCCCCTGGCGTCCGGTTGCATCGACCAGCGCGTGCGCGCGGATGCGTGTCGACGTGCCGTCCGCGGAAGTCACGTCGAGCACCGCCGCATCGGACGTGAACTCGCATTCCATGACGCGATGTCCTTCGCGGACATCGACGCCGAGCTCTCGCGCGCGTTCCAGCAGAATGCGGTCGAACTCCGCACGCGATACCTGATACGTCTGCGGCCGCGTCACTTCCGTCACTTCCATGAAATCGACGCCGCGGCCGCCCTTGCCGTCATGATCCAGAAGCCGCGCGCCCAATTTGTCCGGGAAGTCGGCCGCGGCCATTTTCTCCGCGACGCCGAGGCTCGCGAACGAGTCGTTGGCGGTCGACAGCAGCGACTCGCCGATGTGAAAACGCGGAAACGTGTCGCGCTCGAACAGCACCACGGAACGCCCGCGCTGCGCGAGCGAGATCGCCGCCGAAGTCCCCGCAGGGCCACCGCCCGCCACCGCAAAATCAAAGTCGTAGGTCACGCCGCTCCATTCCAAAGTCGGCGGCATTCTGCCACGACTCAGACCGGCGTGGGACCACGCCCGAGGAGATAGCTCACGAGGTAGGTCAGATCGGCGGCGTTCACGACGCCGTTGTTGTCGACGTCGCCGCCCGACACCGGCGCGGGACCGGAGCCATGCAGGTAATTGGTGAGATAGAACGCGTCGGCCATGTTCGTGCTGGAGTCGCCGTTCACGTCGCCTTCGAGATGCTGATTCCAGCGGACACGAACCACGGCGCTGCTGCCGCGCGCGAGGTAGTAGAGACTGCCGTCGTGTCCGACCAGTTGATCGACGGGCTGGGAGATCCCGGTCGCAAATCCCGACGACGAGAATTGCGGATTGAGCTGACGGATCCAGCCGCCGCAGAGATCGGAAAAGAGGTACGAGTCCACATACGAATTCGGGAACTGTCGCACTTCCGGCGCATAGAACGTCCCGCCGGCGATCGCACATTCGGGCGCGTTCTGATTCGGATAATGATGCACCGGCGAAATGTATGAGGGATTCGACGTCGGACCTTCCGTGTCCGGCCAGCCGTAGTTGCCGCCGGCGATGCCGTCATTGATCTCCTCAAACGCACCCTCGCCGACGTCATTGAGAAAAATGCGTCCGCTCAATGGATGAACATTGAACGTGAACGGATTGCGCAGACCGAGCGCCCAGATCGCGCGATTATTGCCGGTCGCGGTGCCATAGAAGGGATTGTCGGTGGGGATCGTCCCGTCTTTGTTGATGCGCAGCACTTTGCCGAGGAGGTTGGTGAGCGTTTGCGAGTTCGGCTTGACCGCGTTCTCGCCGACCCCCGCATAGAGCTTGCCGTCGCGTCCGAAGTGAAGCGCGCCGCCATTGTGATTCGTCGCGGAAAGATTCTCGAGATTGAGCAGCACGACCTCGCTCCCCGCCGCCATAACGTCACCCGCGGCAGTGAGTCGGCTGATGCGATTGTGAATCGCCGGCGTCGTCGCCGTGTAGTAGACGTAGACGTATTGATTGTCGAGAAAGTTGGGATCGAAGGCTATGCCGAGCAAGCCGCGCTCGCCCGAAGATTCGACAGTGAAGGTGACAAAAGGTGTCGCAAGGAGCGCGTTGTTTTTGATCACGCGCAGCGCGCCGTCCTGCTGACATACGAAAATGCGGCCGTCGGGCGCCATCGCCATCGCCGTCGGATTGCTGAGACCGCCGATCGAGGTCTCGCTGAATCCCGATGGGAGCGTGGCGGCGTGCAGGGGGAGCGTCAGAGAGAATGCGAGTGTGATGGCAGCAACGGCGTGTCGCATGGCAGTGAACGTGCAGCAAGCGCTCTGCCATAGCGGTAGTGTCGTAGTCATGCGTCGAACTTCACTCCTGGCGATCGTCGCCATCCTCTTTCTGGGCGCGCGGGCACGAGCGCAGGATGTTCTCACGCTCGGCTCCGAGATCGCTTCCGCGGGCGGCGTCGCCTCCATCCCCGTCTCGATCCTCGACCGCAGCGGCACGCCCCTCGGCACCGACGTCGGATCGGGCAATCGCATCCAGGGCTTCGCGTTCAAAGTCCTCTTCCCGACCGAGCTCGTGACGTCGATCGCGTTCACGCGCGCCGGCATCGCGGCAACCATTACGCCGATGCATGCGACGGCATTGCAGGGATCCGGCTGGAGCTCGTGCATCGTGTCGTTCAACGAGTCGTCGAATCCGATCGCCTTCAATCTCAATACGACCGCACCGGGCGATCGCGTCGGCACGCTCACTGTGACAATGCGCGGTGATGCGCCGATCAACAGCGTCGCGACGTTGATTCTCGATCCTCCCAGCGCGATGCTCTCCAATCAGACCAGCACGACTCGCGAAACTGTTGCGAGCGGAAGCCTGTCGCTCGTCAACGGCAGCGTGACGGTGAGCGCAGTACAGGCGCCGACGAATCTCATCGCCACCGCGAACGGAATCACGCAGGTGAGTCTCACCTGGACCGGCGTCGCGGGTGCCGATCATTACGAAGTCTGGCGCAGCTTCAATGGCGGCGCATATACGCTCGCCGGCAGTCCGGCCGCAGCGGCATTCACCGATTCATCCGTCTCCGCGAATACCACGTATCTCTATCGCGTCCGCGCAATCGACGGCGTCGATCCCTCGGGATACAGCAACATCGACCTCGCCACCACGATCGTGTTCACGGACGATCCGGTCGTTGCAACGTCGACGATCGTGAAAGCCGTTCACCTGACGCAATTACGCACCGCCGTCAATTCCGTACGCGCAAGCGCCGGCCTCGCACCGCTCGGTTCCGATCCGACCGTGGGCGTGGGACTCGCGATCCGCGCACAACACATCACCGACTTGCGAACCGCTCTCAATGCGGCGAGGACCGCCGTCAGCCTGACGGCGGTGAGCTTCACCGATACGCCGCCGGTGATCGTGAAGGCCGTTCACGTTCAGGAACTGCGCAACGGCGTGAAGTAGCGGTTTACCATCTCCGCGTGCCGTCCAGAACCGAAGTCCCGCTCGCACGCCTCGGCGCGCGCATCGCCGACCTCTCCGAAAAATACTTCCCCGACGCCTTCGTCTTCGCGCTCGCCGCGGTCGCGATCGTGTTCGGGCTCGGCCTCGCGCTCGGCGAACACCCCGGCGCGCTCGTCACCGCGTTCGGCGACGGCTTCTGGGTGCTCGTGCCGTTCACGATGCAGATGGCGTTCATCGTCATCACCGGCTTCGTCGTCGCCAGCTCGCGCCCGTGCAACCGCCTGATCGAAGCCCTCGCGCGCATGCCGAAAACCGCGCGCGGCGCCGTCGGTTTCGTCGCGCTGTTCTCGATGCTCTCGTCGCTGCTTTCGTGGGGCTTCTCGCTGATCTTCACGGGATTGCTCGTGCGCGCGATCGTGCGACGCCTCGAGCGCGCCGGCATCGCCGTCGACATCCGCGCCATCGGCGGCGCCGCCTACCTTGGTCTCGGCAGCGTCTGGTCGCTCGGCCTCTCGTCGTCGCCCGCGATGATGATGGCCACGAAGTCGTCGATCCCCGCCGATCTGCTGCCGATCAGCGGCGTCATCCCGCTCACGGAAACGATCTTCACCTGGCAAAGCCTGTTGCTCGCCGTGTTACTGATCGTCGTCTCGCTCGCGGTCGCGTACTACTCCGCGCCAACCGGCGATCGCGTGCGCACCGCGCGCTCGATGGGCGTCGCATTCGAAGACCTCACGGTCGACGATGAACCGCCACGCACACCCGCCGAGCGGATGGAGCATCTGCCGTTGCTGACGATGCTCGTCGTCGCGCTGATGCTCGCCTACCTCGCGTTCCGCATCGCCGACAAAGGTCTCGCCGCCACGCTCGACCTCAACAACTTCAACCTCTTCTTCCTCGCCCTCGGCATGCTGCTGCACTGGCGCCCGCGCCGGTTTCTGCGCGCCGTCAGCGCTGCCGTTCCCGCGACCGCCGGCGTGCTCGTGCAGTTCCCCTTCTACGCCGGCATTTTCGGACTGATCGCGAAAACGGGCATTCAGGCGACGCTCGCCGCGCTGTTCATTCGCATCGCTACTCCCGACACATTCAATCCGATCCTGACCGCCTACTCGTTCGTTCTCGGCATCTTCATCCCGTCCGGCGGCGGTCTCTGGGTCGTCGAAGCGCCGTACGTCATGCACGCCGCAAAAGCCCTCGACATGCACCTCGGATGGACGATCCAAACGTACAACGCCGCGGAAACGCTGCCGAACCTGCTGAATCCGTTTTTCATGCTGCCATTGATGGGGATTCTCAACGTGCGCGCGCGCGATCTCGCGGGATATTCGATCCTGCAACTGCTGTTTCACACGCCGCTGGTGCTGTTGTATTGCTGGCTGATGACGTACACGTTCTGACATCGCGTGGTCTGCCGTACCCACTCGGCAGCCGTGCGTGCCTCGGCGGAGCAACCAGCGCAGCCGGCCGTGCCGGCCGCAACCCTGGATGCGGCGATGCGTAGACGTACCAGCACAAGGAGCTCTGAATTGAAAATAGAGGTAAGCAGTCGCGTCGCGCGAACGGCGGGTTTCCTGTATCTGATCGTCGTGATCACCGGGATTTTCAGCATTGCCTATGTTCCATCCCGGCTCATCGTGCCGGGGGATGCCGCGGCGACGCTGAGCAACATCACGGCCTCGGAGCCGCTGTTCCGACTCGGAATCGTCGCCGGATATCTCTGCTACACGGCGTTCCTACTGCTGCCGTTCGCCCTGTACAAGCTGCTCGGTTCGGTCCGCAAGGATGCCGCGGTACTCATGGTGGCGTTTGCCGTCGTCAGCGTTCCGATCTCGTTCGTGAATCTCCTTCACAACGTGAACATCGTCGCGCTTCTGAGCCGGCCCGAGTTGCGCGTACTTTCGCAGGATCAGTTGCGCAGCGAGGTTCTGCTGTCGCTCGCGGCGTACGGCAACGGTCTGCTCGTCTCGAAGATCTTCTGGGGACTGTGGCTGCTTCCGTTCGGGTACCTCGTCTTCAAATCCGGCATCCTGCCGCGAGTCCTCGGCGTGCTGCTGATGGCGGGCTGTGTGGGGTACGTGGTTGCCTTCGTCTGCGGCATGTTGATGCCCGGTTATGGGCAAACCGCGCTGGCGCGCTTTGTCTCGCTTCCCGCCACGATCGGCGAGATCGGCACCGCTCTGTGGCTGCTCATCATGGGAATACGCCAACCGGCGAACACGCATTCGCCCGGCCGTTCTCTCGACCACTGACTGGCGGTATCATCCCGCGCCATGGCAAAAGCACGCGACATCGAAAAGACCTATCCCAGAAAACAATTCATTGAGAAACTCCGACGGCTGGCGGACGCGCTGGAGGCGGAGAGCGGCTTCGTGATCCAGGTCTCAGGAGAGCGGCTGCGCATTCCGCCCGACGCGGCGTTCAACATCGAACATGAACGCACGCGTGGCGAGAACGAGCTCGAGTTTCAGGTCCGCTGGAAAGACTGATCGTCGATCCCGGGCGGTTCGGCCCTCTAATGCCGAACCGCCCGCGCCTTCCCTTCCACGACCGCAAGCACCGGCGTCAGCAACGCCACCGTCGAATTCCCCGACGCATCCTCGGCGCGCACTTCCAGGTCGTAGTGCCCCTTCTCCTGCAACTGCACTTCCCCTTCGTAAACCGTACCGCGCCGTTCGTCGTGGCCTTTGACGACGACGGGCACGGAAATCCATTCATCGGATTCCCCTTTGCGCACGCGCAACGAGGTGTTCCCCTCGATCAATCCATTGTCGAAAATCGCGAACATCACGCGCGCAATTGTGTCGCGTTGGACGCGCTCGATGATTCGCCGGTCCGACCGGTCGCGCAGCAGCATGGACGTCAATGCCGGCGCAAGCTTGTCCTCCTGCGGTCCGCCGAATGTGGACGTGAGCAAGGTCGAGCCCTCCACTCCATCGATCACAGAACCAGCGCTGTGCGTCTTCAGGGTCACCCGCCGATCGAGGTCGTCGACCTCGGCCCAGGAGCCATTGGTCGGCAGTTCCCCGCCGAATTCATCGACAAGAAGGGTTACGCCCTGCCAGCCCGGCCGGCGCGACTCCTCGAGCTGTCCGATTGTGGAAGCAAACAAAAAGATCTTCCCCAGCTCGTTGGAAACTGTCAGCTGCGGAATCACAGCGCCCGATCCGATCGAAAGCAGGTCGCCGTAATCCGTCGTCAATCCCGGCCGCGGTCCCGCGAAACTCGCAATCCTGCCATCCACGACGCGCAGCACTGCGGAAAGGTTCCCGTTCGAGGTATCCCCCTCCCCGCGTCTGGCAGCGATCATGGGCGGATACACGACATTCCCGTCGTGCTCGGGCGTCATATACGCCATGCCGCTCCAGACGCGCGGTTCATAGGGAGCGGCGAAGAACGCATTGTTGCCGCCCGGGTTCCCGTGGAGATAAAACTCGGCTCCGAACTCGAGCACGCGCAGTTCCGCGGGTGTCCCGGGAATGCGCACTTCCACTTTCTGTCCGATGAGCGCATTGCCACCGCCGAAACGGAGCTGACTCTCAGTGACGCCACGGACGGGCTCGAAATGAATGCTGTAGAAGCGTGAGAGCGACGATTCGAGACAGTAATCGTTGGCGTAGAGCGTCACCCCGCTGGTCAGCGCATTGGTACGCAGAGTTTTCCATACCGGCTCGAACGAACTGAACTGCACGCCTCGGTTTCCGGGAAACTCCACAGTGCGCGTCACGATGCATCCACCCGGCTCCGGAAATCCCAGGAGCGGCACTCCCGCTTCGTCATGACCCGCGAAGTTCGTCACATACGGTGCATCGGCGAAATATCCAAGATCGAAGCGGCGGTCGCTCTGGATTTCCTGCTGTTCGAAATACAGGACCGCGGGGTCGAGCTCGTCCGAGGTTGGCAGTGCAATGACCGCCAGGTCATACACCCCGGGCGCCACGAGCGTCTCGAACACGCCCGGACTCACCGGTCCCACCAACCACTCCGCGACCCCGGGCCGCCAGAGCGTCGCCTGCACGTAGTGGTCGCTCTCCGTATACGTGACGTGCACGCGCAGGCCCTTCGCCACGGCCCACGGAACGCGCACGTGCTCTCCCTCCGCATCGAGCTCGAGCCGTCCGCCGAACGCAAACGTTCCATCCGCGGGAAACCCCACTTTCGTGTGGTCGACCTGCATCGCGATCTGGATCTGACGTGCTTCTCCCGGCGCGAGCGTCAGCGTCCGCGGCAGATCGAACGTAATCCCGTCGGGTGCTCCGAACAGGTTCGCCGTATAGGTGCGCGCGGAATCTCCATGATTCGTGATCGTCACTGCGACGCTGCGCGAATACGAAGGAGTCGACCCGTCCGTCACGCCGAAACTCAACGACGGAGGCTGCACTTCGGTGATTGCGTTCGTCGCGCGAAAGGCATCCACACTGCCGCCGCCGACAGCCATTACGTTTTGCGTTTCGCCCTGCGCCGTCGAAACGATTGCAGACTTGATGCGATCCACGCTCCAGTCGGGATGCAGCGCGCGCAAAAGTGCGGCGACGCCGGCGACGTGCGGCGTGGCCATCGACGTCCCACTGGCTTCGAGCAATCCACCGCCGAGTCCCGCGGATCGCACAAAGAATCCCGGTGCCACGACATCGGGCTTGATCGAATAGTGCAGCGCATTCGGTCCGCGCGAAGAGAATATCGCGAGTGTCCCGTCGGGCATGGTGGCGCCGACTGTAATGGCGCGTTCGGCCGTTCCCGGACTTCCGATCGATTGCGGCGCGCCCGCGTTTCCCGCCGCGATGGCAAAAACAATTCCACCCTCCACCGCTGTGTCGACCGCGCGCGACATCGGATCCTCGGGATTGCCAAAGCCGCCGAGACTCATGTTCGCAATGTCGACGCGATCGGAGAAATCGCCGTCGCCATTCGGATCGATGCAGCGCTCGATCGCCGCGATGATGTCCGACGCAGAGCCCAGGCCGCCTCCATCGAGAACTTTGAATGCGACGAGCTTCGCATCCGGAGCGACGCCGAGGAGCGCGACTGAATTGCCAGCCACAGTCCCGGCCACGTGCGTGCCGTGACCCATGTCGTCCATCGGATCGTCGTCGTCATTCACGAAGTCATGGCCGCCGATGACTTTGAAACCCGGACCGAATCCGCCGCCGAGGGAGGAGTGCGTGTAATCGATGCCGGTGTCGATGATCGCGACCGTAATCCCAGCGCCGCGCGTGCCGAATCCGGCCCACACTTCGGGCGCGCGTACAGCAGCGATACCGGGCTCGATATACGCGGCGACCGGCTCGTCATACGTGACGCGTTGTACATAAGAGAAGCTTTTCACACGGGCGAGTGTCGAAGCGTCGAGCGTTACGACCGCGCCGGAAAATGCGTTGAGATATTCGTGCTCGATGACGGCGCGGCGTTCCGACGATTCCGTGGCAATGTCCGACGCGAGATCGCGGCGAAATCGCTCGAGGGTCGATCGCGCGGCCGCCTGTGATTGCAGGCGATTTTTGCTGCGCAGCACCGGCGTTGAGGAGAATTCAACGATCACACGCGCGCGGCCATCCGCGATCGGCGCTACAAATTTGTTGACCTTCCCGTCACGGAAAAATGCGACCTCCAGTGCGCGCGATGCTGCAAGGGCAACGATGGGGCACAGCAGCAGGAAGAGACCAAGCTTTCGCATTGTCTCTATGACGACGATGCGTGCCGCGGGTTTCACCCCTTCCTGCGCGAGAACTGGCTGCGGTAGGTCGTCGGCGAAATTCCGAAGCGGCGTTCGAACGCGCGGCGGAACGCATCCGCACTGCGAAACCCCACGGACGCGGCCACGCCTTCGATCGTCATTGCACGCGTCGACAATCGCGTTTGCGCCTCCGCGAGACGCATGTCTTCGACGAACGCCGCGGGCGTGCGTTGAAACAATCGCGTGAACCGTCGCGTGAATTGCCGCGGACAGAGACACGCGCGTTCCGCGAGTGCTTCGACGGAAAGATCGTGACGCAGATGGCCGCGCATCCACGCCGCGAGATCGGAAAGCTTGTCGCTCGATTCGATCTGAAACTGCAACGGCTCCGAGTATTGCTCCTGCCCGGGCGCGACACGCGCGAACATCGCAGTGCGCGGCGGCTGTTTCTGCAATCCCGGCGCAGCCGAAGCCGCCCTCGGCCTCGACGCCGTCGGAGCGGTGCGCGTGTCGTTCGTTTGGCGAACAACGAAGAAGACGTGCGTCGCGCGATCGCCCTGATCGCTACTTCAACGCAGTACGCAGTTCCTGCAGGTGCGCGGCCTTCACAATCTGCCCGACATTGAGCGACGGATCGGTAAACGCCACCGCGCTCAACCCGAGCGCAGATCGTGCGGCGCCCAATGCAGCGCGCAGTTCGTGAATGTGCACGGCACGCGGACGAGTCCCGATCGCGGGAACCGGCACAGTGAACGACATTGCGCCGAGACCGGCTGTCGCGCGCAATGCATTGATCGCCTGCTGGATCTCGTTCACGTGCGCGAACTTGATCGTCGTCACCTGCACCGTCAATGGATCATTCGTGAAGACGAACGTCGTCGCCGAATCGGGAGCGCTGTACGGCGAAAATCGCGAGAACGCATCGAGCGCGCGCACCTTGTACACGCACGCACTTCCCGCCGGAACCGTGTCAGGCAAGCTCGTCCCCGAAGTCGTCGCATGCGTGACGAATCCCGCCGACGTACAGCGGCGCGCGATTTCATAGTTGGTCGCACCCGCCGAACTGCTCCACGCAAGATTGATCGTCGTCGTACCGGAAGGTGTCGCGGTGAACGACGTCGGCGTCGCCGGTCCGACTGCGACGCCGTCCGAGCCGGTGATCGTCGGTACGAGCGTGTCGGTGAACGTCACGATCTGACTCCCGGTCGTGCGTAACGTGAATCCCGCCGGAAACGTGTGGACACCCGCATCGCCGGCCGTGAATGTGTAATCGACCGGCAGCGTCGCCGATCCGTCCGTCGACGTGAAATGCACTGTGCCTCTGTAACCAGTGGCAGCGTTGTAGTTCTGATCGTATGCGGTCAGCGTCGCAGCCGTTGCGTCGCCCGCACCCATTGTGTCCGGGAGACTCAATAGGAGCGTGACCGTCGGCTTCCAGCCGAGTTGAATGACCTGAAAATCGCTCGCCTTCAGCGAATGGAACGCCGGATTGAGAATGTCGTTGTCCCAGTTCGTGTCATAGCCACCGCTCACATAAATGCTCGTGCCGTTGTCGGCGACGATGAGCCCGTACTTTTTCATCGCGCGGAAGATCTTCTGAATCGATGCGGGATACCCTGAGATGTTCTTCTCGGGCTTCAAACGCAGACGTGCGCCCATCGGCAACGCGCCATTGGTCGATCCCGCCGTATGCGACGCGGGCCAGATGTGACCATTCGTCGATTGCACGGTAATGCGAAATGCGTGGCGGATTTCATCGGGACCCGACACTTCGTCATAGCGCACGAGTCCGGGGAGAATCGCCATGCCCGAGGCGTCAGCGGAGGTCCATGTTTCCGGGCGGCGATTGTTCGTGTTCATGTTGAAAAACGCGCCCGAGCCTGCCTCCCAGTTCGTGCCGTTGTGGAAGGAGTGATAGAGCTCGTACAGATGATTGTTCGTCGAGTCGACGATCAGGATGTGGCGATCGCCGCCCGGCTCCTGATTACCCGGCTGCCCGCCTTCAACCCATCCGGGCAGCGTGATCGCTTCATCGGGAATGGGATAGAACGCCTGGCCGACGCCATCGCTTTGCGCGGGAAACTCCACGAAATCGACGATTTTCTTCGGTTGCGTACCATTCACGATGATGTACGGAAAACCGTAGACACCGCCTTCTCCGTCATTGCCTCCGAAATCGGGATGCAGCTGCTGATTCGTCCCGATGAACGTGATGAAGTTCGTCGAGTTCGAGTCGACCGGCGCCGAGCTGATGTCGAGGTTCCACCAATTGTTCGCGGGAAACAGCGGCAGCGGCACCGGGATCGGTCCACCTTGAGTTGCAGCGAATGCACGGAGGGAGGCGAGCACGACCGCAGCGGCGAGGAGACGGCGAGACAACATGGCCGGAGTATGGGCGGCGCGCTCACGAAACGAGCGTGAGATTTCTCACAGTTTCGGTTTGGAGTGCGGCTGCCGCAGCTGCCGCTTTTGTATGCGACAGCGCTGCGCACGAACATACGAAAGCGGCGGCTGTGGCCGCAGCACTCCAAACTCTTATTGCACCGCTTGAACCGCCGCGTACGCGTTCACGTAGCCGGCACCCACTTCATGGGCCGAATAGCCGGGCATCGGCGTCGCTGTCGATGTCAGTGCGCTCCTGATCTGATCCGGAGTCACTGAGGGATTGGCGTCGTACATCAACGCGCAGATTCCGGCGATGTGCGGAGTGGCCATCGACGTCCCGCTCATCGTCGTGTAGTACGGAATCCATGACGGTTGAATATTGACGTCGTCGATTGCGCCGAGAACCGGAAGCACCGTGTTCAGCGAGCGCGTCGAAACGATTCCGGCGCCCGGTGCCGTGATCGTCGGTTGATAGAGCGTGTCGTCCGGAATACCGCGCGACGAGAAATCAGCGAGTTTCACGCCGTCTTTGTTTCCAGCGGCCACGCCAATGACCCACGGAGCGACACTGTAGGGATTGAGCGTATTGTTGTCCGGACCGGCATTACCCGCCGCGAAAACGACCGTCATCCCGACATCGTGCGCAGCTTTCGAAGCCACATTGACGGGATCATCCGCATCGAACGTTCCCTCGGTGCCCCACGAGTTCGAAATGACTTTGATCCCATACTGATTGCGCTTCGAGATCACATAGTCGAAGCCCTGAAGCGCATAGAACACGAAGATCGCGTCGCCCGTCCCGAGACCGACGAGATTCGCTCCCGGCGCCACGCCGCGATAATAGCCACTCGACGCTGAGCCTGTGCCGGCCACCGTGCCCGCGCAATGTGTGCCGTGACCGCTCGTCGTATCGCTATTGGGGAGATTTTCGAGAACATGAACGAGACTCGGCGACGTCAATGGACTGCCGACGATTTTCACGTTCTGCTTCAGCTTGCCGCCGGCGAGATCGGGGTGCAGACCGTCGATGCCGCTGTCGATCACAGCGACAGTCACGCCGGTGCCGTCGAAGCCGAGGCTGGACCACACTTGCGGTGCGCCGGTCAGAGGCACCGACTCGTGCATGAAATAGCGGAGTTGTTTGTCGAGATAGAGCGACCGAATGCCCGCGCGTCCCAACAATTGATTGACGCCGAGCGGCGTCGTCTCAATGAGCGCCATTGGCAACGATTGCAGGATTTGCACGCGCGAGGACACTGCGCCGAGGATCGTCCTGTCGAGAAGCGTGGGAACGTGGTCGAGCGTCACAATGACGCGGAGCGGTTCGCCGCTCAGGAATGCTGTGCCGTGCAGACGCGACTGTAGCCCGGGATCGAGGATCTGCGCATGCAGCGCGGTTGCGAAGAGCAGGATGAGACCGGTGGCAACGATCGATCGAATTCTCAAGTTCATTATTCCTTTCCCTGTCATGCCTGTCGGAAAGGGCTGTGTTTGCAGAACACGGACCAGCCGTGCACGTGCCATACTCATCCATACATGACAACAACCGATGACACCCGTCACTCCACGATCATCCGCATCGGCGGCCTCTCCCTCATCCTCGCCGCAATCGCATTCATGGGCGTGTTTTCGTATCTGGCGGCGAAGTTCTCTTATCCCGAGGTGCTCGATGGCCGCGCGGCGGACGTCCTTCCGGCACTCCTCGCGACCGGCAGTACGGGACGTGCCGTGTGGGCGATCTATGCGCTGCTCCCGCTGTTCTGGATTCCTGCTGCGGTCGGTGCGTTCCACGCATTGCGCGCGCGCAGCGAAGGCGCGATGCGCGCCGGTATGTTGTTCGCCGTCGTCTCGTCGATCGCGATGACGCTCGGCCTGATGCGCTGGCCGAGCTTTCAATGGGAGCTCGCGCATGCATGGGCCGCGGAACCGAGCATGCGTCCGGCATTGGATGCCGTGTTCAATGCCGCGAACAGCTACCTCGGCAATTACATCGGAGAGTTCCTCGGCGAGCTCTGTTTCAGCCTCTTCTTTCTTCTGTCCGCTTCCGCAATGTTGAAACGCGACAGCGGCTTCCCGATGTGGATCGGAGGACTCGGCATCGCGACCGGGCTCGCCGGGCTGATCGGAATGTTTCGCAATGTCATCGCGATCGTTGCGCCTGTGGCCGAGGTGAATAATTACCTGCTGCCGGTGTGGATGATCGTGTTCGGCGTCGGCCTGCTGCGGGTTGGACGCAATCGATGACTGGCACGTATTGAGGTCATGCGTCCGGCCCTGGGGCTCCTTGTCTGTCTACTCGTTTCCTCCCTCGCCTTCGCGGTTCAACCCGCGATCAGTCCCGAGATCGTTTCGGTTGCCCTCCGCGGCCGTCTGACTCTGTCCGACGTCGCGGCCCCTGCCGTGGTCATGGCCGGGGACCGGCAGGGCGTGGCGATCGCATGGACGATGCAGGGCGCGAGAAGAACCGACATGGTCTACGTCGCTCGCCTCAATCGTGCAGGAAACATCATCGGCGCAGTGATCGAGATGCCGACGACGGCCGCGAACGGCGACGTCAACGCGACCAATCCCTCGATCGCGGTGTCGCCGACCGGGTCGGGATTCACCGTTGCATGGACCGAGATCTATGTCGCGCAACAAAGTCGGGGCGGCCGCGTCATGTACTGCCAGCTCGATGCGTCCCTGAAGCCATCGGCACCGCGAGCACTGACGCTGATCTCCCATAAGGCGCCGGCAATCGTTCGATCCGGAAAAGCAACGTGGATCGCCACAGGAAATTCGGTCTGGCCGATTCGTGAGGATGGAGCGGTAACGCAGCCACTCGATGCCGGGACGCCCGTGAGCGACATGGTGGCGAACGCGGATTTCCCGCGCCTCGTTTCCGCGCAGCGCTTTACGACCGGATTCACGTGCCTGTCGCAACCCGGCTGCAGAGCATTCGGCTGGCCATGGAATGGCGTCTGCTATGAGCAATGCCGAATCTACAACTATTCGCTCGCACTGGAATTCGTGTCGCTGTATGCAAAGTCGACGAGAACGACGTTTCCGTTCGACACCATGGCGCAACC
>DASYLL010000114.1:0-41974 GCA_036009605.1 Thermoanaerobaculia bacterium
CCACCGTGAGCCGACGCGTAAACGCAATCATTGATCCCAAGCCACCGCGAATCCACCTTAACTGAAGGCCATTGCCGTTAGCCAGACATCGCGGCGGCGTGTCTCGGCCGGCGCAGCGGAGTGGGGACAACCTTCCCCCGCCCGCCCGCGCGGGTGGCGCGCATCACTCCGTCCCCCGCCCGTCGCGCGCGCAATGCCGCACATCACTCCGTCGTCCGCCGCGTGCGGCGAATAGTGCGGCACTTGTTGAACGTTGTAGCGACGGACGACGGAGCGACGTGCTCGAGACTCTGGAGCCCTCTTGTTCCGCCGCCCGAACGGTGCCCGAATCACTGCACACGAATCCGGTGGAGGTCGGAGGCCAGGTGAGCGATTGCTTCTTCGACTGTTGCAGAGCTTTCCAGAGGAAAATTGCAGGAGCGTTTCGGTAGTCCTGATAGGCCTTGTATCCGGCGGCGGCTGCGCCGATCCCCGCGGGGATGCTCAGGCCACCTGTCGCGACAGCAGCACTCAATCCGGCGACGGTGAGAGTCGCGTCAGCGGCGATCTTCTTCTGTGCGCGGCTCGCAACCTGACCGACATGTGAGCGCTCTCGATAAGCTCGGCCGAGACGTCGTCGGCCTTCAATCGTTGTGCTCCTGCGTCTTTGATGTTGGCCACTCGCGCAGCTTACGATCGAACAGACGGCGGAAGCGTTCACGCCTCTCCTTCATCACGGCGCAAGTTCATGAGAACCGCCGCGTCGACGTCATCGACAAACGGCAGTTCGACGTTGAGCAGTGTCGTTGCCGATCGCATCGTTGAAGGGTCGACATCAGGTCCGAGATGTTGCAGCAGTTCGAATGTGAATGGCGAACACGTGAGATGCGCTGCCTTAGATCGTTCGTGAGTGCCATTTGGAGCGCCACTTCTTCAAACCTGTGCCGCAGTGCGGCTGATCGACTGCCGGACCACAGCTCGAACTGCTCCTGGTCAGGCGGTTCGTCGGGCAGGAACTGGCGCATGGTTGCTTCGCCTGTCTCTTCGTTCAAGCTGACCAGCATGTACGTTCGGATGTGTTCGAACGGGTCGTTCTTAAACCGTACGCTGATCGCGCGCGACAGGTGAAGGGCCGACTCTTCGATGTACGAATCACCGGTCGGGCGCATCGAGCGGACTTCGGGTTCGACTGGAAAAACATCATGAGATCGCGAGGTAGGACGTCTTCAAAAAAGTTGTCCGAGTAGTAGATCGGTGTCTGCTCGGGCGGCTCGAAGAGATAACTCATCGGCAGAAGCTTGATGTAGTCAGCCGCGATCATGGGCGTAATCCGTTTGAGCTTGGCGGCTGCGGCGGCGACGTGGTTGTAGCGGCGAATCACCACGCATGCCGAGGTATTGGCTCATGACCATGCTCTGTTCAAAGCTCGTCTTCGTCAGACGAAACAACGGGTCATCCAGGACGAACTGTTCGATGAAGAACGCGCCTTGCTTCAATAGGTCGACTTCGATCGGTCGTCTGATGCCGGTAAAGATCTTTGTTGCCGACTGGCACGCGTAAACCTCGGCAAGGAGGTCATTGAGGTTGGCGAGGGTGAACTCGCGATACCGCGCCAGCTCGGCGCGGAGATCGTCTTCATTCGCGGAAGGCAGAGCGTCATCGTCGAAAAGATGCTTTCGGTGAGATAGCCGAAAAGCTTTGTTCCATGGCGCGGCAGATCGTACGCCGTCGCAGCGGTGGGCAAGCGGGCTAGACCGCGGGGCCGCGGTGACTAAGCCGAAGCCGCGGGATCACCGCAGGCCGAGGTGTGCAGGGGATCCCACCACTTCCTGTCCTCCCGTCACTTCACCGCATTCCGCAGTTCCTCGACATGAACCCGTTTAATCGGCGCACCAGCCGAGAGCCCCGGATCGGTAAACGCGACAACCGGAAGCCCCAGTGCGCCCCGCTGCGCGTTGATGTCGGTGCGCAGGGTCCTGATGTGCTCCGCGCGAATGGGGCTGCCCACCGGCATTGGTGCGATCTCGCTGATGTCCTTTGTGAGGCCGTACCAGCGTAGAGCGTTTGCTGCGATACGCAGTTGTTCGATGTGCACTGCGCGAACGCGTGTTGTTCCGGCCACGATCGGATCGTCGTCGAAGAGCAGCGTGGTCGCCACGTCCGGTGCGCTCGAGCCGAGAGAGTTGCCATTGATGTCGGAGTAGCTGACCACGTACAGATACGACCGCATCGGCGTGAGATCGGTTTCCGTAAGGGTGGTGGCCGAGCCGGACGTTCCGACCATGATCCAGGACAGGTCGCTTGCATAGCGACGCACCTGGTATTGCGTCGATCCCGCGATGGGTGCCCAGTTCAGAGTGACGCTCGTCGGCGACGTGGCCGTGGCCTGCAGGCTGGAGGCCACACAGGAGTGTGCGCTGACCTCTTTCGATGCGGAGGACGAACCGAACACGCCCGTTGGCAAATAGTTGGCGGAGACGAAGCCACTCGCAAGCGACGTCGACCACGTCGCGCGCGATTCGCCGGGAACCCCGGTGGGAGTCAGAGTCGCGTTGAACTCGCCCGTGCCGGCGGTCCTCACGAATCGCACCGATCCGGTCGGTGCTTCGCTGGTTTCCGTCGAGCGCACAGTGGCAATGACCTCATAGGTCGCGCCCGTGCAGGCCACCGGCGCCGCGGCGATCGAGAGGGTCGTCCGCAGGCCACGGACGCGGATGCGTGCTTCAGGACCGTCGAGGCCGTTGAAGTTCGCATCGCCGTGATAACGCACGCTGAATTTGTGGTCTCCGACGGGCAGATCGCTTTGTGTGAAGACAGCCTTCGCGGCGCCGTCCAGCGTCTTTTGTTCGACGATATTCAGATTCACGTCCAGCAGCGAAACCGTTCCGGTCGGAAGCGTGCCGTCATGCTTCCGCGCGGCGATGACGGCTTCGATCGCCGCCTCTTCGTCGAAATCCACACTGACGTTCGTCGTTGCGACCATGGCCACGTCGAGTTTCGGCGTTCCTCCGGTGGCGACCACCGGGATGACCAGGGATGACTGCGACCCTCCGCTCGTTTGGACGACGAGCCGTGTGGAACCCGCCGATCCGCCAACGGTGAGTCCAAGCGTTGCCAGCGTCTCTCCCGGCTGGATGATCGCCGATGAGGGCGACACGGTGACGTTCGGTGAGGACGACGTGAGGACCACCCCGAACGGCTGGCTCAACGTCACGGATGAATCGATGTAGAACTTCGCGTGGATGCCCGAGTTGATGGGGAGGAACGGCGGCAACATCAGTGTGCCGAAGCCGTCGTAGCTGAACATGTTGGTGACGCTGTTGTCCGCGGGATTGCTGTCGGCCTCCGCCGCGGAAACGCTGGCCGTGACGGTCGAGCCGGGATGCGCGTTCGGGTTGACGTAACCCGCACGGCCGCCGGGATCGACCGTGATATTGACCGTACTGCCGGCGGGGATCGTCGCCAGGTTGCACATCAACGGATTGCCGGGGGAGATGCATCCCGACAAAGCAATGCTCATCGCACCCGGCGATTCCGAGAAGCGCAGGACGACGCCCGTTGCGGCGGAAGGTCCCGCATTCGCGATCTGGAAACTGCGGTATTTGTTCCCTGTCGGTACCGCGGTGATTGTCAGTTCCGCGCGCTGATCGTCATCATCGATGCTGCCGAGTCCGACGCTCTTCCCGAGAAGCACGCTCGAGGGAGAGTCGAGCGTGACATAGAAGAACTCCGAGCCTTCGATCGCGGCGTCTGCCTGCACCACGATGTCGATGAGCTGCGTCGTCTGACCGTTCGCGAACGCCAGCGTTCCACTGCGAGTCCCGTAATCGCTCGTCGACGCGGTGCCGCCACCGGTCGCGAAGGAAACGCTCGCCGTGCCCGCAACGTCTCCGCTGCGCGTCACCGTGAACCGCATCGTGCGAGTGCCGCCCGTCCCCTCGGACATGCGTACGTCGTCGATGCTGAGCACCGCGCCGTCCAATGGCACTGCCCACAGCTCGCGACCTGCCGAGGTGGCTGCGCTGAAGTAGAGAAGATCTCCAGCCTGCTCGATCTCCGACGGCGACGACGAACCAGATCCGGGGACCAGATCCGCGACCATCATCGGCACATCGCTGGCGATCCGCCAGAGCTCGCGTCCGGCGCTTCCATCATCGGCCGAAAACCACAACGATCCGTGTGCGAACTCGAGAGATCCCGGGCTGGACGACGCACTCCCCGGTCGGAGATCGGCGACCATCACGGTGCCGCCGGCTGTACCGTCCGAACGCCAGAGCTCTCCACCGTGAGCTCCGTCGTTTGCGTAGAAGTAAACCAGCTCTCCCGCCGCGGCGGTCATGAGCGCAATCGCGCTGCTCGGCTCTCCGAGGGCGATGTCTTTGACGAGAAACGTGCCGGCCTGCGTACCGTCCGAGCGCCACAATTCCGCGCCGTGCGTTGCATCCGATGCCACGAAATAGAGATAGCGCCCTGCCGCCATCAGCTGCGTGGGGTTTGCGATTTCATTGCCGGCGACGTCTTTGACCGGCGCTCCGTTCTGGAACGTGCCGTCACTGCGCCACAACACGTGTCCTCCGCCGGTCACCGGCGAGGTCGAGAAGTAGACGGCACCCGTGGCCGTTGTCAGGTTGGCGAAGCTGCCGAGGCTGTAGGGGACGGGAAGGATGCGCTCCGTCGTCGCAGCGTTGCCTTCGGTGACCCAGATCGCGTAAGGGCTCGATTCCGTTTGGATGTACACGCGTCCTGCGAGCTCGGCAAACGCACGGGCTTCGGAAGGAATCTTGTTTGTCGCCGTCTGGCCTTCGGTCACACTCACGACTCCCGACGCGTCAGCGCGCCAGACTCTCCGTGAAGATCCGGCCGCGAAGTACAGATAGCGACTGCCCGGAAAAAAGAGCGTCGGCCTGCTGAATTCGCTGAAGTTCTTCATCATGGCAGTGCCGACGACCGTTCCATCGGTCCGCCACAGACCCTCTGCCATGTCTCCGAACCACGCGCTGCCTTGCAGGCTCGTCAGTTCCCGCACATCGGTGCTCGTCAGACTGAACGTGCCGCCCGCGGTACCGTCGCTGCGAAAGAGCTTTTTCGTCGAGGAGCCGTCATTCGCTCGAAAGAAGAGGATCTCTCCGTCGGCAGTGAGAGTCTCCGGTGTTGATGACGCCGCAAGATCGGCATTGATGTTCGCCAGCCGATGCGTCGTTGCGGTCGTTCCGTCCTCGGAGACCCATGGCTCGTCGCCATATTGATCCCTGCCGGAGAAGTAGAGCTTTCCGCCCGTCGAAGTGAGCTTGTAGACTTGCGAGTTTGCCCCGACGCGGCTGTGCGTCACACCGTCGCTGGTCCACAGTCCCGAGATCGTCTCGCCGTTGCGGGCGTAGTAGAGGCGACCGAATGCGGTAACGAGATCCCCGGCTCTGTCCGTCAACGGAACGGTGCCCGTTTCTGTGCCGTCGCTGCGCCAGATCGTGCCGCCGATCTGGATGTAGAGCCTTCCGTCCGGCAGAGTGACAGCGGTCGGAGCGCCGCTCCCGCTCGCGAGCAGCTCTTTCACGAACACCGTACCGCCGGTGGTGCCGTCGGTCTTCCAGAGTTGAATGCCCGAGAATCCGTCGGTCCTGGCCGTGAAGTAGAGCGTCGAGCCGATCGGCATCAGCATGGAAGTGGACCAGAGCCCGGAGAGAGACCCCGGTGCGATGTCCATCACCATCTGCGTTCCCTGCTCGGTTCCATCCGTCTTCCAGAGCTCGCGGCCCGATCCGCCCGGGCCGGTCGCAGTAAAGAACAGCGTCGAGCCGATGCGTGCGATCCCTGCCGCCGATCCGACGGTGGCGATACGCGTGGTTCCCGCGGCGGTGCCGTCGCTCGTCCACACAGCTCCGCCGCCGAAGAGGAAGAGTCGATCATCGACGGTGAAGATGATGTTGGTGCCGGAAGAGGCGGACGTCCCGTTGAGGTCCAGAAGCATCTGGGTGCCGTCCGTGGTGCCATCGCTGAACCACGGCTCCCAACCATGAACGCCGTCGTCCGCGTCGAAGTACAGCTTGCCGCCGAAGACCGCCGTCATCGAGCTATCGAGTCCGCTCGTGCTCGGATCGATATCTTTCACGAGAGTCGCACCGGTTGTTCCGTCGGTGCGCCACAGAGCCGAACCCTGGTTGAGACCGCTCGCCTCGAAGAGGAATACGCCGTTGCCGATGTCCTTCAACAGCCCCGGGAACCAATACTCGCCCGCAACCATCGATGCCCCATTGGCAGCCGTGTGCTTCCAGAGCTTGAATCCGTGCTCGGCGGTCTGCGCAGAAAAAAACAGCGTATCGCCGAGGAACTGGAACTGATCCGGCGACGATGAGCTGGAGCCGTCCGGCGTCGTCGTATTCAGATCGGCGACGAGGTAGGGACTCTGCGCGAATGCGGGCGTAAACGTAGCGATGGCGGCGAGGGTGAGAACCGCCGCGAGACGAATCTTCAAAATAGGGAATCTCCGATAGTTATTGGCGGACAGCTCGACATTGTCGCACAGTCGGCGAAAACCGAGGGCGAAGCCGCTACTGCAGCCGCGCCACCCGCGCCTTCGCATCGATCAGATCGTGCGCATCGGCATCGGCGTGTTCCCAGAGCGTCAGAAAGCGCCGGTAGTCGTCGCGTGCTTCGGCATTGCGGCCGAGCGATTCGTTCGCCCGCGCGCGACCATAGAGCGCTCGGGCATAGTTCTGATTGATCGCGAGCACGCGCGTGTACTCCTCCCGCGCCTCCGCGGCGCGCCCGAGTTGGAGCCATGCCCCGGCGAGTCCGGTCTCGAGCGAATCGATCGACCAGATGATCGGTCGGAAGCGGAGCGAGTCGCGCAGCAGCCCGATGGCCCCCTCGGCGTCGCCACGGCGGAGCGCTTCGTAGCCTTGCGTATGAAACTCGTTCCGCCGGTTGGCGCGCGCGCCCCGGTCATTGAACGCCGCAACCGTTCGCACCATTGTTTCTACAGAGCGGCTGCGAGGAGCGCCGATCTCCGCGACCGACGGAAGCCAGCCGGATTCGTCTGAGATCCGCCGGGCGGCTTCCCTTGCACGCTGCTCATCGCCCCTCAGCGTATGAATCTGCGCGATGGCTGCGAACGCGCGACTTCGCTCGCGATCGTTTGCTGCGCGTGCCAGACACGACTCGACGTCCGCAAGAGCGTCGGAGAAGCGGCCGAGCTGCGCGTACGTCGCGGCGCGGTGATAGAACGCGAGATCGAAATCCGCTTTCCGCTCGATTGCGCGGCCATACGCGGTGAGCGCGTCGCCGTACTCGCCGGCCCAGTTGAAGCTCAGGCCGAGGCTGTCCCAGGCGTTTGGCTCGTCGGTGACCGCGACGTACCGTTTGCGAACCGCGATCGCTTCCTTGTGGCGGCCCAGAGACGAGTAGAGCCCGCCGAGGAAATTGAGTACTTGCGGCGATCGGGGGTCGATCAGGACGGCCCGTTCGAGCACCGCCACCGCCTCCTCGATCCGTTGCTCGCCGTTCAACAACTGGCCGAGCCGCCAGTGACTCTCGAGATCGGTGGGGTATCGATCGACGATCGCACGAAAGCGTTCGATGGCGCCGTCGAAGTCGGAGTCGATGATGGCCTGCCAGCCCTCGATCATCATCCGATCTTTGTCGTGGAGCCGGTGCCCGAGTTGTATCGCCCGTTGCAGATACGGGCGAGCGGCAGCCGCTTCCCCTCCCGTCACGCCGCGCGTGTAGCCGATGCGCGCATGCGCCATCGCGAACTCCGGATCGAGGAGCAGCGCGCGCTCGAGAAGATCGATGGCTTCGCGCGTCTGCAGCTCGTTCGCACGCTCGACGCCGAGGGAGTAGAGACGATAGGCCTCGGGACTGGCGGTCAGGCTCGAGGTCGGCTTCTCCGGAGGAGGGGCGACTGCATGATCGAACTTTGAGAATGTCACTGCCATGAGGGATACCGCGACCAGCGCCGTGGCGGCGACGCCGAGCTGCCGCCAGAATCGGATCGGGGCCACCGGCGCGGGCTCGCTGACGACGAGCTCATCGAGGTCCGAGGGTGGGGCGATGAAGCAATATCCCCGTTTCGGAACGGTGCGGATAAAACGCGGGGAACGCGGCTCGTCCCCGAGCGCCTTGCGGATCTCGACGACGCACTGCACGAGCGCGTCCTCGGTCACGGCGACGTCCTTCCAGACCGACGCGAACAGCTCCTCGCGCGTCACGACGCGATCGCGGTTCCGGATCAGGTGCAGCAGGACCTGAAACGTCTGCGGGCGAAGGCGGTACTCCTCGCCTCCGCGTCGAACGGTTTCCTGAGAAGTGTCGATCTCGGTGTCGAGAAAAAGGAGCTTCGCCGTCGGAGGAGTGGGAGCCATGGCCATCGAATTCGGAAAAATTTCGTCTTTTCGTCGTCTCTCTCACGACGAACGACACCAGTTTGCGGAGCGGAGCGGTCGCGATTATCCCCTCGCCGCTTTTCGGAGGCAACATGGATCGGCAACACACCCGGATCGGCGCGGTCGTTTTCTTCGCGGTCGCGACCATGGCGTCCGCGATGTCTCAGCCGGTGACGCTCACTCACCAGCAGCACACGATTCGCGACAACCGCACGCAGGCGTCGGAGGTCGTCACCGGGCAGGCCACCCTTTCGTACCCCTTCGAGCGAAGCGCGCTCGGGGAACACTTCAAGGGCGTGCTGCAGGTCACCTTGCCGGAGACCATCAGCGGCGTGGCATCGCCGAATCCGAACGGCTTCACGATCGCCCTCAACCCGCCGCTGACGGTCAGGGCTTCGATGCGGATGCAGTACACCACCGCGACCTTTCCCAGGCCGGAAGACCAGGGTACGTACAGACTGGCGATCGACCATTCGGCGTACACGCCTCAACTGGTGGAGTGCAGGCGGTCCACGGACTACGCGAGCGTCCCGCAGGGAACCCGCGAGATCTCGTTCTCCTCGGAATGCACATTCAACTCGCTCCATATCGCGTGCCTCGGCGCCAGCTGTCATACGGGCTTCGAGCCGAACACGCGCTTCGATGTGGTCACGCTGGTCCCCGGCGGGTTCGGCTCCGGTCCGTGGTATTCGGTCTACTCGCCGTATGTTCTCGCGACGCCGGTGACGATTGACAGCATCGAGCCGGCGGTCGTTTCCAACGACCCGTCTCGTCCTTCGAGTGAGACCACTGCGGTCACGATCCGCGGCACGGACTTCGTCGCGGGCTCCACTCTGTCTCTCGGCGAGGGAATCCAGATCGCCAATGTGGTGGTGAAGAGCGCGAACGAGATCCAGGCGCAGATCCGCGGGTTCGGAGGCGCGCGGGAAGGGGAGCGCGACATCGAGATCACCAGGCCGAACGGGACGAAACAAACGGCGAAAGGAAAGTTCTTCGTCTCCAGTCTCGCCACGAAGATCGAAGTGAACCAGGCCGTGCCGACCGATTGTGCCGTCCAGACCTGCATTGCCAATCACAACACCGTCGTGCGGGTGCGGCTCGCGTGCAATGGCAACGGCTGTACGAACGGCAAAGGCGCGGCAACGGGAACGCTGTTCGTCTATAAAGACGGTTCTCTGCACGGTCAGCCGCTGCGGCCGGATCGCGCGATCACGGTCCTTGCCGCAGGCGCGGAGGCCGCGGCGACGACTCGCAGCCGCGGTCACGATGCGTTGAACTTCGCCTTCCGCGACTCATTGGCCCTTGGCGAAGGAACGTATGAGTTCGTGTTCGAGATCGACCCCCGCAACGTCAGCGCGGCTCCATCGGGAGGATTCCCGGACAAGCGGAAAAACCTGAGCGTCGGCAAGAGCGGTCAAAAATTCAGGAATGGCAATGGCGATCCGCTGCGCATCGCGGTTTTCGTGGAAGGAAATGCTCCCGCCGATGTCTCGAAGGCCCTTCGCTCGTTCGAGTTTCTGCGCGCCGCCTATCCATTGAGCAGCCAGAACATCACCTACCAGTACGTCCCCTCGAACAAAGGCTACTCGTCCGTTGGCGACGCGTTTTCCTTCTGGGTCTTCACGCGATGTCTGAATGAGATCAATCGCACCGTGCAGTTTCCGTTCACGAACCTGATTCTCTTCACGCGAAACAGCGGTATGACTGAGGCCGGCGCCACGCGCGGCATGAGCAACTGCCAGGGGAGATCGGGAGTGATTTCCTGCAGGGGCAACGTGTCGTTCGTCAACATCGATCACACCGACCTGGAAATGACGATCGCTCATGAGATCGGTCATACGAGATTGCTCGGCGACGAGTACGTCGACGAAACCGGCGCGGATACCCCTTCCTTTCTCAATCCGAAATGCCCTGGCTGGGATACCGGCTGTCCCGTGTCGGAAGGATCGATGAACACGATCAACCTGACGACGTCCGCCGTCGATACGGCTCGCCCGCATCTCGATGGAACGGTCAAGAGAAGCATCATGGGCAACGCGCCCGGACTCGATCGATGGCCGACCGCCGCGGTCTGGAACTGGCTCTATTCGCTGCACGGACCGCGCGCGAACGCCAATGCGACGCTCGCCGCCGAGCCTGCGGCGACAGGCAATGCCATGGTCGTCTCCGGAATGCTCGACCGGAGCGATCGCGTGACGAACCTTCTCGTGCAGCGCGGGAGCATTCCGGTCGACGGTGCGAATCAGACAGACGGCGGCTACTCCGTGGAAGTGCAGGACGGCGCCGGCACGCGTCTCGATGCGAAGCTGTTTCAACCCTCCTTCGTGCTGCTGCACCGCGGGACGAGGGAACAGACGATGTTTCTTGTGAACCTCAGCGAATCGACGTCCGCGCGCAGGGTCGTGGTGAAGAAGGGCGCGGCGATTCTGGCCACGCAGAACATTTCCGCGAATGCTCCGGCAGTCAGCTTCACCGCTCCGTCGGGCGGAACGCTGAGCGGTACGGTCAATGTGCAATGGACTGCATCCGATGGCGACGGCGAGCCGTTGACGTTCGCGTTGCTGTATTCGCCCGGCGGCGACAACTGGCTGGCCATTGAGAACGGCATCACGGGAACCGCCTTCGCGTGGAACACGTCTGCTTATCCCGGATCGAACAGCGGCCGGCTCCGACTGATCGCCAGCGACGGTGCGAACGAAACGCAGGCGACCTCCGCTCCGTTCACGATTGCGCGCAAACCCGCGATTGTGACCATCACCTCGCCCGCCGACGGCGCAGCGTTTGCCGTCGGTACGCCCGTCACCATCTCCGGCTTCGCGTACGATCCGCAGGCCGGCGAACTGTCCGCATCCACGCTCGCATACACCTCGAACCGCGCGGGAGCGCTCGGCACAGGACGCAGCGTCACGGTTGGCAATCTCGCCGTGGGCGAGCACGTCATCACACTGACCGGCACCCCTTCCGGCGGTAGCGCCGCGACGACGTCGATCAAGGTCACGATCTTCACGCCCGCGGCCGATCTGCGCGTCATCCCCGCAGTCGGATCGACCGCCGGCAGCGGCGGCTCGTTCTTCAAAACCGCGGTGCAGATTCACAATCCGACCGATGCCGCGGTGGCGGGCAAATTCGTCTATCACCCGGGAGGACAGGCCGGGACGTCGTCCGATCCGTCGCTGTCGTACATGCTTCTGCCGCACCAGACCCTCGCATACGAGGACCTCCTTCCCGAGCTCGGACAGTCGGGGCTGGGGAGCGTCGATCTCATCGCCACGCATGGAGCGCCTCCAGTCAGCGTGGTCCGCATCTTCAACGATGCCGGAAATGCGGGAACGACCGGGATGACCGAGGAGCTGTTTCGCGAGAGCGAGGCGCTGAAGGCGGGGGAGAGCGGCGTGCTGCTCGCGCCAATCGATACTGCCAAAGCGCGTTACAACATCGGGATCCGCACGCTGGCATCCGGAGCGTCAATCCGCATGACACTGAAGAATGTACAGGGAGCCGTGCGCGCGAGCGTCACGCACTCCTACAGTGCGACGAGCTTCACCCAGGTCGCAGCGGCTGCTTTGCTGGGAATTGCACCCGGCGCCGGCGAAGCGATCGTCATGGAGATTCTGTCCGGCAGCGCCATCGTCTACGGCGCGTCGACGGACAACCTGACCCAGGACCCCAGTCTGCAGATCGCACGAGCCTCGTCGTTCTACACCGGCGGCGGCAGGCGTGTGCTCCCCGTCGTCGGCTCCGCCGCAGGCTCCCTTGGATCGTTCTTCCGCACCTCCGTGCAGTTCCACAATGCCAGCAGCAGCACGATCACCGGCGTCGTCCGATTCCATCCCGCCGGCCGCAGCGGCACGAACGCCGATCCCTCGCAGCCGTACACGCTCCCGCCGGGAGCGTCGCTCAGCACGGCGGACGTCCTGCAGTCGATGGGTCAGGCCGGACTGGGAAGCCTCGACATCATTCCGGCTGGCAACGTCTCACCAGTGTCGGTCGTGCGCATCTACAACGATGCCGGTGCGGCAGGAACGACCGGCCTCACCGAGGAGCAGATGACGAGCGCAGATGCACTCACTGCCGGCCAGAGCGGCGTGCTGGTCGCGCCGCCCGATCCGAAGAAAACCCGGTTCAACCTCGGCGTCCGAACCCTCGACGCCGGCGCCAGCCTGACCCTGACCCTGCGCTCCGCGACCGGAGCAATTCGCAAAGTCGTCACTCCTGTCTTCGCACCGAATTTCTTCCAGCAAACCACCGCCGCCCAACTCCTCGGCGAGACTCCGCTGGCGAATGAAACGGTGACTGTCAGGGTGGATACGGGAAGCGCGATCGTGTACGCGTCCTCCACGGATAACAAGACGCAGGATGCGAGTCTGCAGATTGCGAAGAGGCGGTGAAGGAGAACGCTCCCCTCAGCGACTCGCCAACTCCACCATGTACCCCACCCGCCGCCCCACCCCCGAGGCCACTTCGTTGATATTGCGACGCACATACTCCGGCACGTTTTCCGTCGAATCGAACGCATTGCTCGCAACAAGAGCGTGAAGCGCTGTCACCCGCGGGCGATCCGCTCGGGTATGAGCGTGTTGCTGCGATGCTCGCCGTCGCCGCGCCGGGCGCGAGTGCCGCGCAGATCGTCGAGAGGCTGATGGCAGAAGCCGAATCATGGCGAGGCGCGCGCGAGCAGAACGATGACATCGCGCTGGTGGTGTTGCGGGTCAGATGACCGTTTGGAGTGCGGCAGCCGCAGCTGCGACTGCCGCACTCCAAACCTCCACGGATTCCCCTTCTTTTCGCCAGGATCGTGAGGAACGACATCCTTATGGTGCCGCAGTGATCGCGGTCACGTCGCGCATGCGGCAAGCGTGCGGTGATGCGATCACCAACGTATCCAATGGAGTGTCCGCTATTGAAAAAATGGTTTCTCGTGCTGCTGATCGCTGTCGGATTTCCTCTTGCCGCACAGCGGACGGAGGCGATCGCGCTGACCAATCCGATCCTCTTCGTCGGGCAGGTTCCGATTCCCGGCGACTTCACCACCGTGGCATCGACGTTCGGGAATCACGACGGGCATCAATCCTCGGCACCGCGCGGCGGTGATCTCTTCATCGTCTATCCGAGTGGTGCGCTGAAGAACATCACGCGCACCGCGGGGTTCGGAAACACGGGATTTCAGGGGACGAATTCGATCGCGGTGCGCGAGCCGTCGGTGCACTGGTCGGGGACGAAAGCGCTGTTCAGCATGGTCGTCGGGGCGCCGACGCAACAGTTTCAGAACAACCTCACATTCTTCTGGCAGATCTATGAAGTGACGAATCTTGGCGAGAACCAGACGCCGGTGGTCACGAAGGTTCCGAACCAGCCGTCGAGCTTCAACAACATCTCGCCTCTCTATGGAACGGACGGGCGGATTCTCTTCACCTCCGATCGCCCTCGCAATGGCGCGCCTCACCTGTATCCGCAGCTCGACGAATATGAGGAAGCTCCCACGGTCACTGGCATCTGGAGCCTCAATCCAGTGAACGGTGATTTACGGCTGCTCAATCACGCCCCTTCGGGTGCTTTCTCGCCGATCATCGACAGTTTCGGGCGAGTGATCTTTACGCGTTGGGATCACCTGCAGCGCGATCAGCAGGCGGATGCGGATGCCGAGGATCCGGGTTCGTATGGCACGTTTGATTTTTCTGATGAGTCGGCGGCAGCGCTGAAACTGAATCAGCGCGTGGAAGTGTTTCCTGAGCCGCGAGCCGGGAACACGCCTCCCGGCAGCAACCTGGTGGGAAACAACATCAACCATTTCTTTCCGTGGATGATGAACGAAGACGGCACGTCCGAAGAGACGCTCAATCACATCGGCCGTCATGAGCTGCACAATTTCTTTGCTCGTGTCTTCAATGACGATCCATTCGTCACGGAATTCATTTACTTCAATGGCGTTCGATTCAATACCAAAGAAGCCGACAATACGTTCCAGCTGCGGGAAGACCCGCTCAACCCGGGGTTGTATTACGGCACGGATGCCGTGGAATTCGATTCGCATGCTTCCGGACAGCTGGTCAGTTTCTTTGCTCCGCCGAGCCAGCATGCCGACACGATCCAGGTGAACTGGATCACGCCGCGATCGACGAAATTCTTCAACAATCCTCCCGCGCCGGCCGATCATTCGGGCCACTATCGCGATCCGCTGCCTCTTTCGAGCGGCAAGCTTCTGGCCGTGCATACGCCCGAAACGCGCGGCGATACCAATATCGGCACGGGCACGCAGCCGCAGTCGCGCTACGATTTCCGGATCAAGGATCTTGCGCAACAGCCGAATGGTTTCTATCTGCCCGTCAACGCTCTGACGGCAGGAATTCAGGCAACGGTGTCGTACTGGAGTCCCGATGAGCTGATTCAATGGACCGGCACGCTCTGGGAGCTCTATCCCGTGGAAGTGCGTGCGCGCACGATCCCGGCGACCGCCACCACGCCGCTCGAACAGCCGGAATTGAATGCGTTTGCCGAGGCGAATGTCGATGTGCAGCAGTTCCGCCAGTATCTCGTCGAACGGGATCTCGCCGTCATCGTCGGCCGCGATGTGACGACGCGCGACAAAGCAGACAAACAGCAGCCGTTCAATCTGCGCGTTCCGGGTGGGGTGAGCCACATTGTGAACGCGGCACAGAAGATCTATGACGTCACGCACCTGCAGCTTTATCAAGCCGACCAGGTTCGCGGGATTGGCAGCACGCCTCATCCCAGTAATCCGACGCTCGTCGTTGGCGGGCGACAGGGTCGTCGCGTTCTCGCGCGCACAATGCACGATGCCGCTGCCGCGGCGGCCAATCCTCCGGCCACGGTTACTTCACAGGGCGGTGTACAGGTGGCGTTGGATGGTTCGATCGCTGCGTTCGTCCCGGCGCGGCGCGCTATGACGTGGCAATTGAATGATCCGAATCATGTGGGCGTCGTGCGCGAGCGGTATTGGCTGACGTTCCAGCCGGGCGAGGTGCGCGTATGTGGCTCCTGCCACGGCATTAACTCGAAAAGCCAGCTCAATCAAAACCCGCCGACGAACACTCCGGCGGCGCTGACTGCGCTGCTTCAGTTCTGGAAGGGACTGCAGGCGGTCGTGCCTTCCGCTCCGACCGATTTCACCGCCGCGGCGGCAACTACGACGACGATTAATCTCTCATGGACCGCGTCTGTGGGTGCGACGCCGAGTACTCAATATGAAATCGCCCGGAGCTCAGGCGGTGGTCCGTTCACGACGATCCAGACAATCGCGCTCACGAATTTCACCGACACCGTCGCCGCGGGCAATGCGTATGTGTACAAGGTGCGAGCGGTCGATGTTTCCGCCGGTACGTCTCCATACTCGACGCCCGATGTCGCGACGACGTTCTCATTCACAGACGATCCGTTAACCGGGCAGGTGACGCGCATCAAGGCCGTACATCTCACTGAGCTGCGTCAGGCGGTCAATGCCTTGCGTACCACAGTGGGCCTTGGCGCCGCGGTCTATACCGACCCGAGTATTTCCGGCGCAACCACAATCAGAGCGATTCATTTCGCGGAGCTGCGTACCGCGCTCGATCAGGCGCGTACGGTGATCGGTCTGTCGGCCGGTGGCTATACGGACCCGTCGCTCGCGAATGTGAAGGTCAGGGCCGTTCACATCGCCGAGTTACGCAGTCGAGTCAAGTAGAACGACCCTCACCCGGCCTTTCGGCCGGGTGAGGGTCTCAACTCACTTCCGAACCGTACGTTTTGCTCCCTCGAGCCCCCCGACGTCCGTTCCCACGTTGGGAACGGTGGGCGCCGGTTGTGCGACGGGGATCGGGTCACCGGGAAGCTCGCCGGTAACGTTGATGCCGAAGTACCTCTTGATGAGCTGCGCGATCGTAGTGATCGTGCTGCGGTTGGATCCCCGCGACTGGACCGGTTTCGCCTCGGCGTACGGGACGGCGAGGGTGAGGGTCAGGGCCAGCGTGGCGACGGCGGTAAGAGACTTGATAGACGAAGAGCGCATGGTTCCTCCTTGCTTTGTGCTCGTTGCTCGTTCGATTGCTCAGCGATGATTCGCTGAAGATGCGTGACAGGTGGGATGTCGGTGAGTCCGACACTACTCCAGGCCGGCAGGAGGCGGCGCGAAGAGCCGAGGCTGCTCGGCTGGGAGTTGTCGAAGAAAGGCAGAGACATGCTGGACCAGACTCGGGGACCCCTGTCCCATGGCCACGGCCTCGCGCAGAAAAGAAAGCGCGGTCAACGCGCGTGAGGCCATGCCGGCGCGGGTGAACTGGCCGATGACGTCGCGACAGATGGCCGGCACTTCCTCGCTCCGGCCGAGGACCAGCAGCGATTCCGCCAGCTCGAGCGCGACCAGTCCCGACTCCGCGATGATGTCGAGCTGCTCGAATTCGCGCCACGTCTGGCGAAGGATGGGGATGGCTTCCTGATACTTGCCGCACCCTGCCAGCGCGTGGCCGAGGAGCCAGCGGCTGCGTGTGCGCTCCGTCTCGACGCCGAGCATCTCGAACTCGACGATGCATCCCTGGATGTAGGGGATGGCGTCTTCCGGGCGTCCGAGGTCGGAGTAGCAGAGCGCGATGTTGTGGGCGAGGCGGGTGGACTCGAGCTCGTCGGTCTGCAGCCCCGCGGCTTCGACGTCTTTCCAGATCGCCAGCGCTGCTTCGATGCTGCCGCGACGATAAAGCGTCGATGCTTCCGTCTGACGCGCCACCAGAAAACGGGAGCGGTCTCCGAAACGGAGGAACGTGTCGCCCGCGGCGCGGATCAACACGAGCGCCTCCTCGACGCGATCGATGGAACGGAGGATCGACGCTTTCACGAGCGCGAGCCGCGCGAGATCGTACTCGGGCATCGGCACCTGACCGAACAGCCGCTTCGAATGCTCCGTGAACTCGAGCGCTTCGGGATAGCGACCCATGAACGACAGCACGTACGCGTGATCGCGGCATGCCTGCGCGCGAAGGCTGATGACGTAGTCACACGGATACTCGGCGACGTCGAGCGCGTTTGCGACTTCGATCGCCAGCGCCGTGATCTGCAGCGCATTCGTGGGGGAGATACGCAGCGTCGAGCGCATCCGCTCGAGCAATTGCCTGACCATGCCGGCGGTGAACGCCTTGCCCGACTGGCGCATTCGCTGCTGCCACCATGCGGCTGGTCCGGTGAGGATCTCGTCGCACAACTCGATCGCGGCCGCCTCTTCGCGACGCGCGCGCTCAGCGAACGATGCCACGTTCACGACAAACTGGCGCGGAGGAGGCGGCGGCGTGTTCCACACTTCGGCGGAGCTGAGCGTGGCAATCATCTCGCGCTGCTCGCCGACTTCCATCGAGCACTGATCGCACGACGACACATGGGACTCGATGTCGCCGGCGATGGGCGAGGTCCCTTCCACGTATTCGAACAGCGCTTCTTCGTCGTAGTGTGTCATCGAGGATGGCGTGCTTTACGTACGGCAGGGTAGCACGCAGGAAAACCGTTTGTCATCAAGGAGCGGAAAGGGGTCAATCCGGGCTTGAGGACCGGACGGAGCTGTGCACCAATGATACTAGGGATCTTTAGTACGGGAGAAGGACCCCTCGGATGAGGGGTCTCTCCATGTCAACTCACCGCACCGCACTGACCGTCGAAACGTCAGCGGCGCGGTGAACGCTCCCTGCGTCCACGTTCCGACGAGCGCGTCTCCCTCGAGCTTGCCTTCCCATGAGCCGCCGACCATCCGCACTTCGAGTCGCACGCCCGACTCCGTCTGCGCGATGCGCCAGATCGGGACTTCGACTCCGTCGTTGGTTTTGAGCACTCCAGTCGAAGTGCCGTCGGCGTGGTTGCTGAGGTGCAGCTCGATCGGTTTCTGCGTTTCTTCGACGACGATCGTGCCGGTCCACTTCCCTTCAAGGTTCTTCGCGATCGCAGGGCTCTTCGGCGCAGCTTCGACCACCGCGTCGCGTGTGCGTGTCAGCTGGAAGGGGATCTCCATCGATTGCCCATCCGGTCCAGCCATGGCGAAGGTCCCGCTCACCGACTTGCCGTCCGGTGTGATGGTTCCTCGAAACGTGCCGCCGCCGTTTGCTTTGATCTCGAACGCCACCGACGTGCCCGACGCGGTGATGTTGGCCAGCGGAAACGCGCGTACCTGTCGCGCAGGGCTGTCGAACGTGCCCGTCAGGGCGCCGGTTGCATCCCTGGCCAGGTCGACTGCGATCGCCACGTCCATCTGCGGCGCCTGAATCACGCCGTCCCAGTGACCGGACACGTCGGGTGAGCTCTGCGCGTGCAGCAGCGCACCGGACAGAAGCAGAGCGGTGAAGACACTTCGGGCGTAGACGAACATGGGGAGTCCTCCTTCTTTCGGAATCAGAAGTCGCGTCGCACGAGATTGGCGACAGCAACGGAGTAGAGGCCAGCGGCGATCGCGACGCTGACCAGCAGTCCCGCCCACGGCACCGCGCCGTGGCGGAAGTAACGTTCGGCACTCATGACATCGAAGAGGCTCAGCGGAGTGAAACGAAGGACACGATCGAGGAAGCCGAGGGCCACGGCTACTCCGATCGCGATCAGCACCGGGCGCCACGGGTCACTGAAGATCGTCGAGAGCAGGAACCCGAGGTTGTAGAAGATGGTGGCGACGATGAAGAGACAGAAGCCGTGGATCAGTGCCGATGCGACGCCATGACTTTCGCCGATCGCCGGTGCGAGGAGCGGAATCAACAGCGCGGGGAACATCGCGAGAATGAAGAGCTCCGCGAGACCGGTCGAAGTGCGAACGGCAAGGAGTCGCCGGCGCGAGACCGGGAGCGAGAGCGTGAACGATGCACCGCCCGAGGTCGACAGGAAGCTGGCCGTTCCGAGGAGGATTGCGAAGAGGGTGATCCACTGCCGCTGGTTGCCGGCGAACGATTCCGACCAGATGTATCCGGGGAAGGTCCGCGCCAGTTCGGCGGACTCGCGAATCTGCCGGCCGAGCGCACCGGTCGCATTGCCCTGCACGAGCGAGAGCAGCTCCTTCACGGTCGGATAGGTAAAGACGGTGACGGCCGCGGAGCACGACAAGAGAATCGCTCCGATCAGGAACCGCCAACGGGTCTCGAGCCACGATTTTTGCCAGAGCATGGTTAGTCCTCCACCGTGACGCTCTGGAGGAAGATCTCTTTCAGATTGACCGGAGAGACTTCCACCGAGAGCGGCCGGAGATCACGCACTTCGTCGAGCACCGTGGCGCTGCCCTGACTGGACAGCACCGTCATCACGCGTCCGCTTCGTGTGATCCGCTCCACGCCCGCAGAACGGAGCGTTGCGGGCGGAGCGGCATCCTCGAAGATCAACTGAATGCGGCAGTAGCGCTCGCGCAGTTCGTCGACGGAGCCGGAGACGATCGCGCGACCACCATCGATGATGGCGATGCGATCCGCGATCTGTTCGACCTCCGCGATCTGGTTCGAGGAAAAGAACACCGTCAGCTCCTCGGCAGCCACATGTGCGACGAGCGCCTGAAGAACATCATCGGCCATGACCGGGTCGAGGCCGGACGTGGGCTCATCGAGAATGAGCAGATCGGCACCGCGACAAAGCGCAAGGAGCAGCGCGAGCTTCGTGCGCATCCCGCGCGAGAGCGCCTTGATCTTCAGGCTCGGAGGCAACGCGAATCTGCGGCTGTACTCGAGAGCGAGATCGTTCCGCCAGCGAGGAAAGAACGAGGCGGTGAAGCGGATCAGCTCCTCGACCGACATCGATGCGTAGAGGTCTTTCTCGTCGCTGACGAATCCGATGCGGCGACGGATCTCGATGCCTTCGTCGGACGATCCCGGGTTCTGTCCGAAGACGCGGACGTTGCCACTCGTCGCCCGCGCCATGCCCATCAGGATCTTGATGAGTGTCGTTTTCCCCGCGCCGTTCCGTCCCACCAGCGCGTAGATCGAGCCGGCGGGGACCGCGAGATCGAGATTGCGCAACGCGTCGACGCCGTCGTAGGTTTTGCGGAGAGCCGTTGCTTCGATGACGAGCGCCTCAGCCACGTCGTCCTCCCATCTCTGCCTCGATGAGACGACGGAGCTCCTCGTCACTGATGCCCAGCGCCCGCACCTTCTTCACCGCCGAAGCGACGATCGACTGCGCCTCGGGGAGCCGGTCGGCGAGTTTTTTCGCGCGAGGGTTGCGTGCGACGAAGGCTCCGGCGCCGTGACGCAACTCGATCACGCCTTCATGTTCGAGCTCGCGATAGGCCTTGGCGACCGTGTTCGGATTCATGACCAGCTCCTCCGCCAGGGGGCGCATGCCCGGCAACTGGTCTCCCGCGCGCAGTGCTCCCGTCTCGATGGCATGTTTCACCTGCTCCATCAATTGCAAGTAGATCGGGACTCCGGAAGAAGGGTTCGGGCGAAAGAGCATCGTTTTCTGTCCGTCTTCTCCAACTGTACTACTGAACTATCACAGTAGCCAGTGAGTACGGAGAGATTGCGGGCGGGTTTCAGGAAGCGTTCGCTCGGGATGACGACCCCTCATCCCGCAAACTCACGTAGCGCGAGCTCTCTCAGCCTTCTCACACGATGGAGTCCGCGCCTGTGGCTTCACGATCGTCGCTGCAGGGTTTGCAGAAGGAGATCGGCTTCGTGCCGAATCTCGCGGCGACGATGTCCGAGTCGCCAGCGCTCATCGAAGGGTTCACCGGCCTGCGCTCGACGCTCGCACGCAGCACCTTCACGCCGCTCGAGCGTGAGGTGATCTCGCTGGTGGTGAGTTTCGACAACAGCTGCTCGTACTGCATGGCCGCGCATTCGACGTTCGCTACGAAGCAAGGCGCATCGGACGTGGTGCTGCGCGTGCTGCGGTTGGGGGACATCCCGGCCGATGCCCGTCTCAGTGCGCTCGCGACGTACACGCGCCAGTTGATGGCCAGCCGAGGGCAGGTGTCCGAGGAGGCGCAGCGTGCTCTGCTCGATGTCGGATTCACGCCCGCGCAGCTGCTGGAAGTGATCGCGGTCGTCGCGTTCACGACGATCGCCAACTACGCGCACAACGTGACGCATTGTCCGGTCGATGCGGCGTTTCAGACGCAGAGCTGGCCTGTGCTGGCCGCGATTTCGTAGGGGAGTGAGGAGGGTTGGGGAGAATTGGCTCGGGGGGAAGGATTCGAACCTTCGACCCTCGCTTCCAAAGAGCGATGTTCTACCACTGAACTACCCCCGAGCAAGGTGGGCCCAAAATGGTACCACCTGGCGGCGGGCAGGAGCCACACTCGGGCACGTCGTGTGCTCCTGTCCGCTCCACAGTCATGAGCAATCGCGGCGCTCCGCCGGAGAACGTCTTCCGCAAAATCGTCGAAGACGCGACCGACTTCTCGATCTTCCTTCTCGATGAAGCGGGCCGCATCGCGATGTGGAACGCCGGTGCCGTTGCGATCTTCGGATACACACCAGAAGAAGTCATCGGGCGCGCGTTCGACTTTCTTTTCACGCCCGCGGATCGTGAGATCGGGCAGCCCGCGAAAGAGCTGAATACGGCGCGTACCGAGGGACGTGCGGACGATACGCGATGGCACGTTGGCAAAGACGGGCGCTGGCGTTTCATGGACGGCGTCACGATGCCGTACCGCGGCGAGGACGGCAGTGTCATCGGTTTCACGAAGATCGGCCGCGACATCACCGATCGCCAGCGCACCGAGCGCCGCCTCGCCGCGCAGCTCGCGCTGACCAACCTGCTCCACGAAGAGCAACCGTTCGAACAATCCGCCCGCCGCATCATGCAGACCATCTGCGAGAACCTCGGGTGGGACATGGGCGGCCTCTGGGAAGTGCGCGACGACGCGATGAGCTTTGTCGAGCAGTGGCACGCACCGCACATCGATCGCGCGTTGGCGCGCGAGCTGAGCGAGGGCATTCGCTTCGAGCGCGGCGTCGGACTTCCGGGCCGCGTGTGGGAAGCGGCGGCTGCAGTGTGGATCAGTGACTTTCGCACGCTGAGCGACCTGCCGCGCGCGGCAGCGGTGGAGCGCGCGGGCATGCGCGCGGCGTTTGCGTTTCCAATCACCTCGCGCGGACAGGTCGTCGGTGCGATGGAGTTCTTCAGCAGCACGCCGCGCGAGCCGGAGCAGACGCTGCTGCCGGTGATGACGCTCATCGGCGCGCAGATCGGCGACTTCATCGAGCGCCGCCACACGCAGGAAGCGCTGCGGACGAGCGAGCAACGTTTCCGCCTGATGACCGAGACCGCGCAGGACGCGATCTTTACGATCGACGAGAGCAGCACGATCACGTTCTGCAATCGCGCGGTCGAGCGGATGTTCGGCTACGCGCCGGAAGAGCTGCTCGGCAAGCCGCTCGAGATCATCATCCCGGAACGGTTGCGCGACGCGCATCGCCGCGGCATCGCCCGTTTTCTGCGGACGCGCAAACGCAACATTCCGTGGACCGGCGTCGAGCTTCCCGCGCTGCACAGGGACGGACACGAGTTTCCGTGCGAGATCTCGTTCGGCGAGTACACGAGCGGCGAGGAGACGATCTTCACCGGCCTCGCGCGCGACGTGACGGAGCGCAAGCGCACGCTCGAGCTCGAACAGATCGCGCGCGCGGAAGCGGAAGCGGCGCGCGAGCAGCTCGAGCGTCGCGCCGATGAGGAAGCGGCGTTCCGCCATCTCGCGAGCGCGCTGACCGGCGCGGTGGAGATGACGGACGTGCTCTACGAGATCACGAATCGCGCGACGCACGTCACGCGCGCGGATGGCGTCTATGTCGAGCGCGTCCTGAAGGTAAACAACACCACCGTGGTCGAGGTCGTTGCTTCCGCGGGACGCGGCGCGCCGCCGCGCGGTCTGCGCGTTCCGTTTCCGGGCTCGATGACGGACGAGATCATGCAGGGCGGCGAGCCGGTGATCCTCGCGGACATGAAGACGTTCGGCCGCAACATGGCCCCGTATCTCGCCGATACGTGCGATCAATGCGAAGTGCTCGTCACGCCGCTCATCGCCGAAGAGGAAGCGCTCGGCGCGCTCGTTCTGCTGAACGGCCGCTCCTCCGGCCGGCACTTCCGCGAAGGTGACGTCATCCGCGCCCGCACTCTCGGCGACCTGACCTCGCTCGCGCTGCGTCGCGTGCGGCTGATGGAGCAGGAGCGTGAAGCGAAGGAGAAGGCGGAAGCGGCGGTGCGCGTGCGCGATGAAACGCTCGGGATCGTTTCTCACGATCTCCGCAATCCGCTGACGAAGATCGCGCTCAGCGCCGATCTGCTCGTCGATGCGACACCGGATGAACAGCCCGATCTCATCGAAATGATTCGCGCGTCCGCGCGACAGATGCAGCGGCTCATTCAGGATCTGCTCGACGTCGCGCGGATGGAGACCGGCGGGCTGTCGCTCGCGGAAGAGGCGATGGATCCCATGCCGCTGGTGCGCGAGATGTGCGAGTCGCACGAATCGCTCGCGCGCCAGCGCAAGCAGAAAATCGTCTGCGAGATCGAGTCAGAGCTGCCGAACATCTGCGGCGATCGCGATCGCCTCGTGCAGGTCTTCGGCAATCTGATCGGCAACGCGCTGAAGTTCACGCCGGAGCGCGGCACGATCACGATCTCCGCGCGGCGCGCCGACAAGGTCGTGCAGTTCTCCGTGCGCGACACCGGCGCAGGAATCCCGCCGGCGGATCTCAAGCGCGTGTTCACGCCCTACTGGCAAGCGAAGAAAACCGCGCACCTCGGCGCCGGCCTCGGCCTCGCGATCGTGCGAGGCATCGTGGAGGGGCATCAGGGGAAGGTGTGGGCCGAGAACGGGTCGGGTGGCGGGGCGGTGTTCCACTTCACGATTCCGATCGTCGATTAACTGTCATCCCTCGCTATGCTCGGGATGACAGGTGTTACTTCTCTTTGGCAATCCCTCCCACCCTCCCGTTCGTCGCACGTAAATAGTCCGCGGGGGCCAGGATGATCTGCGCCCCCCGCATTCCTGCAGAGATCGAGATCTCATCGAAGAGCTCGATGGTTTCATCGACGAACACCGGATAGCTTTTCTTCGCCGCGAGCGCGGTCACGCCGCCGCGGATGTAGCCGGTCAGCGGCTGCACTTCCTTCAGCGCCACGGTCTCGATCTTCTTGTCGCCGGTGAGCTGCGCGAGCGCTTTGAGATCGAGTTGCTGATCGCCGGGAACGACCGCGAAACAGACGCCGTGTTTGTCGCCGCGCGCGACGAGGGTCTTGAAGACCTGCTCGGCAGGAAGGCCGACTTTGCGCGCCACGCTCTCCGCGGCGAGGTCATCCGGATCGACCTCGTACTCCCTGATTTTATAGGGGATAGCAAGAGAATCGAGGAAGCGGACGGCGTTCGTTTTCATGTCGGCGGAATGCTCCTTCGCGTTCGGTTCGTTAAGCCGAATAACTTCGGAGGTCCAAGTCAGGTGAACAACATTCGGGTGTACGGGCTGACGTGTGTCTTCTTGCTGGCGTCGATGGCGGCTCATGCTACGACGATCGTCCTTCCTTCCGACGAGCAGCTCATCGCCAAGACGCCGGTCATCGTCGACGGCACGGTTCTCTCCACCACCGCCGTCGATCGCGACGGCACGATCTGGACCGACACGGTCGTCGAGGTCGCGCGCGCGTTGAAGGGCGACGTCGCCGACGCGATCACCATCCGCGAGATCGGCGGCGCCATCGACGAGCGCATCACGAAGCTCTACGGCGCACCCGAGTTCACGGCAGGCGAGCGCGTGCTGCTGTTCCTCGATGAATCGCCGCGCGGTGGCTACCGTACGGTCGATCTTTATGTCGGCAAGTTCAGCGAAGGCGCGATGCAGAACGGCCGCCGTCTCTGGACGCGTAACGACGTCTCGCACGACGTGAATCTGCTCGATGCGAACCTTCAGCCGCTGAACACGAAGAACGTGCAACGCGATGCGATCGGTTTCGAAGCGTTCGTGCGCGCTCGCATCGAAGGTCGCGTCGGCGTGAAGAATTACGGTATCGAGAATCCGATGATCCGACGTGGCATCACCTCCGAGTTCACACTGATCTCGGAGCCGACGATCTATCGCTGGTTCGCATTCGCGAACGGGCAGACCGCGCAGTGGTACAGCGCAGGAACGCAGCCCGGCTATTCGAACGGCGGCGTCAGCGAGCTGCAAACGGCGATGCAGGCGTGGACGAGTTACTCCGCGGCCAACATCAACTACTCGTACGTCGGCTCGCGCACGGGCGCGCTGGGCGGTCTCAGCGGACCGAACGGCGTCAACGAAGTGCTGTTCAGCGATCCTCTGAACGAGATCACCGGCACGTACAACCGCAACACCGGTGGTGTCGTCGGCACGGGCGGCTTCAACGGCGTGACTTCGCGGCAGAACTGGGTCGCGACGTTCGCAGCCGATGCAACGCATCCCGCCGGCATGCTCCAGGCGTGGAACATCGTCGAAGGCAATCTCACGATCCAGGACGGCGTCACTGCCGCGAACGGCATCAGCAGCAAGATCCTCGCAGAAATCGTCTCCCACGAATTCGGCCACACCCTCGGATTCGGGCACAGTCTCGACGGCGGCGCGCTGATGTACTCGTCCGTCACCGGCGGCGGTCCTTCGTTGAAGAACGACGATCAAATCGCGGCGCGCTGGCTCTATCCGAACGGCGGCACGACGCCTCCGCCACCCCCATCTCCAACCGTTCCCTCGGCACCGAGCGATCTTCGCGCGATCGTCTCCGGCAGCAACATCGACGTCTCATGGTTCGACAACGCGAACAACGAGACCGGCTTCGCCGTCTATCTCGCAACGGGCAACGGCGCGTTTTCGAAGAAGGCCGAAGTCGGTGCGAACGTGAAGAGCACGCGATTGAGCGGGCTTTCGTCGGGCACGTATCGCGTGTACGCGATCGCATTGAACGCGACCGGCAACTCCGGGCAATCGAACACTGCCAGCGCGATCATCGCGGCCGCGCCGAACGCAGCGTTCAGCATGACGCCGCAGTCGGGCACGGCCGGCGTGACGTCGTTCACGTTCTACGATGAATCGACGGGCGGCGTGTCGTCGCGCTCGTGGGATTTCGGCGATGGCGGCAGTTCGACGTCGATGGTCGCAACGCACGTTTACGCAACGTCGGGCACGTACACCGTGACGCTCACCGTGTTCAGCGCGGACGGCAAGTCATCGACGACCGCGAAGACGATCAACGTCACCGGCGGCGCAATCACGCCCTATCGCGCGCTCGTTTCCGTCGCGACGTACGGCGGCGGTATCGGCGGCACCGCGTGGCGTACGGAACTGAACCTCTTCAACGCAGGCTTGCAGGGCGCGAACGTTTCGCTGATCTTCCTCCCGACCGCGGGCGGCAGCGTGCGATCGCGCAGTCTCTTTCTCGCGCCGCGTCAGCTGTCGACGTATGCGAACGCGCTCGTCGATCTCTTCGGCATCGCGTCCGGCGCAGGCGCACTCACGATCGAAGCGACGAGCGCCGGCACGAATGCGGATCTGCGCGTCAGCAGCCGCACGTTCACGACGGGCACAATCGGCACGTACGGACAGGCCGTGCCCGATGTGCAATCCGAGGGACTGGAGAAGACGCTGTACATCACCGGCATGGCGACGAACGCGAGCTTCCGCACGAACGTCGGCCTCGTGAATCGCGGCGGCGTTGCGACGAACGCAACGCTCACGCTCTACTCGCGCACCGGCTCGGTGCTGAGCACGAAGAGCGTCTCGATTCCGGGGAACAGTTTTCAGCAGGCGTCGCTGGCGTCGTTCTTCCCCGAGGTGAGTGGGGCTTCGCATGAGGTGCTGACGATGCGGATCGTGTCGGCGTCGAGCGATGTGATCAGCGCGTATGCGTCGCGAATCGACAACCTCACGCAGGATCCGGTGTACCTGCAGGCGCGCGCGTCGGAGACCGGCGGCACGCTCACGATTCCGGTCGTCGGTCGCGCGCCCGGGGCGAACGGCACGTTCTGGCGCAGTGACGTGACGCTGTACAACCCGACCTCGAGCTCGATGTCGCTCACGCTCCGCTATGCAGGCGCAACGCAATCGCTCTCCCTCGGCGGCAATGACACGAGAGTGCTCGCCGACGTGCTCGCGCAGTTCGGCCACACGTCGAGCAGCGGCGCGATGCAGGTGACGTGGTCTGCGTCGACCGGTCCGGTCGTCACGAGCAGCACGTACACGTCGGTCGTCTCGGGTGGAACGTATGGCCAGTCGATCGATCCCGTCGCGGATTTCACGCGCCGCGCATTCGTGCCCGGCCTGCGCCACGACGGCAGCTATCGCTCGAACATCGGCTTCGTGAACGGCGGCAGCGAGACAGAGGTTTTCACGGTGATGTTGCTCTCGCCGTCCGGCACCGAGCTCGCGCGGAACAGCGTGACGCTCACGCCGGGACAGCAGATGCAGACGTCGGTGGTTGCGCTGTTTCCGGGCGCGTCGCTGCCGAATGGTTTCACGTTGCAGGCCGAGGGGGATGGGAACGCGAAGTTGTTCGCGTATGGATCGATGGTGGATAACAAGTCGGGGGATCCCGTGTTTTTTGCGGGTCGGTAATGTCATCCCGAGCGTGAGCGAGGGACCTGGGAGGGCTGGGCGACATGCATGTTCTTCGCGCCCCGCCCGCACAGGTCCCTCGCTACGCTCGGGATGACAGGTCATTCAACGCGGAGCAGATCTTTCCCCACCAGAATCCGCCCGTTGAACTTTCTTGCCGCACGTTCGTGAAACGCTTCTTCCGCATTCGCGGGAATCAGATGCGTCAACACGAGCGTGCGTACGCTGGCGCGTTGCGCGAGCTCGCCGGCTTCTTCCGCGCTCGTGTGATAGCTCTTCAAACGCGCCGCGACTTCCGGCGTGTCGACGCGATCGAAATGCTCGGGCAGATACGCTTCGAGCACGAGCACGTCCGCGCCTTTCGCATAGCGCACGAGGTTCTCGGTCGGACGCGTGTCGCCGCTGATCACAATTGAGCGTCCGCCGGACTCGAACTTGTAGCCGAACGCATTCACGACCGGGCGATGATCGACGGTGAACGCCGTCACCTTCACATTGCCGTCATCGAACACGACGCCTTCCTTCACGACGTGGGTGTTGATCGTCGCGCCGGCGGCGGGATGTTTCTCGAGGATGTCGCGGCGCATGTGAATGTCGACCGCGAAGAAATCGAGCATGGCATCGGCGAGCTTCTTCGTGCCGCGCGGTCCGTACAGTTCGAGCGGCACGGTCTTGCGTCCGAACTGCCATGACGTGTTGAACAGGTCCGGCAGTCCGGCGGTGTGATCGGAATGGAGATGCGTGAGGAAGACGCCGCTTAGGTTTTCGTACTTCAGATCGGTCGCCGCGATCCGCATCGTCGCGCCGCGTCCCGCATCGACGACGAACCATTGATCGCCCGCGATGACGACGGTCGATGGTCCCGCGCGCTCGGGATCGGGTCGGGGATAGCCGGTGCCGAGGAGCAGGACGACGAGCGCACTAGCGAACAAATTCGTCATAGACGATCTGCGACCAGCTCTCCATCGCCTCGCGATGCTGCGGCAGCTCCTCGCGCGGCACCCAGCGCCCGCTCATCTTCTCGGTCTCGCGCACGTTCACGTTGCCTTCATGCGCATCGAGCACATACACCGCCCCGAGATGCACCCGCCCAACCTCGGTCGTGTCGTCGTTGAGAATGCCGACGAACGAGAGGTCGTAGTCGCCAACCACTTCGACCTCTTCTTCGAGCTCTTTCTGCAGACCGTCGAAGAGATCGGGCGTGTCGGGGTTGATGTGACCGCCGATGCCGAGGGAGAGCTTGTGATGCAGGCGCGCCTCGACCTGCTTCGGTTTGCGCTGCAGCAGAAAATACGACTCGGCGTTGCGGATCAGAACGTACGGAATGATCTGCTTGTATTGCGGCGAGTTCTCCGCGGTCGGACGATCGATGAAGAAATGCTGCTCGCTGATCGCGTCGAGAATCTCGTCCGTGTTTTCCAGCACGAGACCGCAGTCGATGAGAAACCTCGAGATTGCCTCACGCTCCACCACCATCACCTGTTCGTGATTGTTCGTCATCGAAAGAAATCCAGCACCGCTTCGTGCACGAGGCCGTTCGTCGAGACCGCACTGCCGCCGTCGATGCGCGATTCGCCGCGCAGATCGGTGAAGCGGCCGCCCGCTTCTTCGACGATGAGCTGCACGGGCGCCATGTCCCAGATCGCCACCGCGGGCTCGATCGCGATCTCGACCGCGCCTTCCGCGACGAGCATGTGCGCCCAGAAGTCGCCGAAGCCGCGCGAGCGCGCACAGCGCCGCGTCAGCGAAAGGAATCGCACCGCGCCGCCGTGCTGGTCGAAGTCGCCGATCGCGTCGTAGGCGAGGTGCGAGCTTTCGACGGTGCCGATGCCGGAGACGTGCAACTGTCGCGTGGTGCCGAGGGTGTTGCAGAAGGCGCCGTCGCCGGCGGAGGCCCACCAGCGGCGCGCCATCGCGGGCGCGGAGACGACGCCGGCCACGACGCGGCCGTTCTCTTCGAGTCCGATGAGCGTGCCGAAGACCGGAATGCCGCGGACGTAGTTCTTGGTGCCGTCGATCGGGTCGATAATCCAGCGCCGCGTCGTCGCGCCGCTCGTTCCGAATTCTTCGCCGACGATGCCGTCGCCCGGCCGCTCGATGTTCACGCGGTCGCGGATCATCCGCTCCACGGCTTCATCGGCTTCGGAGACCGGTGTCATGTCGATCTTCGTCCGCACCGCGAGTGAGGCGGATTGGTAGTGCCGCATCGTGATGGCGTCGGCCGCGTCGGCGAGTGCGAGCGCGAATTCGAGATCGGACTTCATTCGAATCGGGAGACTACTTCAAAATGCGGGCGTGCATCCATTGCTCGCCTGGTCGCTCCTCGCCGCCATCGACCTCGGCACCGCGCAGAACGCGCAGACGGAGCTGCAGGCCATGTGCGATCGCGATCGCGGACGTCTCTGGGGCCGCTCGGTTTGCGGTCCGATCGTGTTCGCGGAACATGGGACGCGCGATGCCGTGCAGTTCGTCGATGGCGTGGCGATGCCGACGCGCGTGCCGGATTCGATCGGCATCGCAAATACGGCCGTCGATTGGGATGGCAGGCGCTGGACGATGGTCGTGTGGCCGCTTCCGAAGGGGACGATCGCGCGACGTGCGCTGCTCGCCCACGAGTCGTTTCATCGAATCCAGAACGAGCTTGGATTGCCGATGTCGAATCCGGCGAACGCGCATCTGGATGGTGCCGAGGGGCGGTACTGGATGCGGATGGAGTGGCGTGCTTTGGCGCGTGCTCTCGCATCGCGCGATGACGGAGCGGTTGCGGATGCGTTGGCGTTTCGCGCGAAGCGTCGCGCGCTTGCGAAGAACGCGGCCGAGGAAGAGCGCGCGCTGGAGATGAACGAGGGACTGGCGGAGTACACAGGCTATGCGCTCGCGGTGCCGCATGCGCGCGAGCGGGTCGCGACGCTGGTGACGAAACTCGCAGAGGCGGAAAAGAGTGAGACGTTCGCGCGCTCGTTTGCGTACGCGAGCGGGCCGGCGTGGGGAACGTTGCTGGAGATGCGCGATCCGCGATGGAACAACCGCTGTCATCCCGAGCGTCGAGCGAGGGAGCTGGGCGTGCGGGGCGGCAGGGATGGTGTTGCGCGCCCTACCCGCCCAGGTCCCTCGCTCGACGCTCGGGATGACAGGTGCGACTTCGGCACGTTGATCCGCGTGCGATCCGCGTCCGCAGCGCGTGCATCGGAGTACGGCGGCGATGCCGTGCTCGCGGAAGAGCAGGAGCGCGCAACGCGCAAACGCGAGTTGATGGCGCGGTTGCAGGCGACGTTCATCGATGGACCCGTGCTCGCGATTCCGCTCGTCAAGATGCAGTACACGTTCAATCCGGATCGCGTGCAGCCATTCGGAGAACGTGGCTCGGTGTACGAGTCGCTCGAAATGCGTGACGCGTGGGGAACGATCGTCGTCGCGAGCGGCGGTGCGTTGATCACGTCCGACTACCAGCGTCTGATCGTGCCGGCGAACGGCGACGGATACACGCTGACGCTCAACGAAGGCTGGAAGATTGTCGCGGGCGCGCGCGAAGGTGATAAAACGCTCACCCGGTGAGAACGTCCTTTCTCCTGTCACTCCTGTTGATCGCCTGCTCGCTGAATGCGCAGCAGGAGCCGCCGCTTCGCTGGGGCGGGGATTCCGAGGGTGGGGCGCCGTTTGTCGAGGCCGACCCGAATGATCCGGCGAAAGTCGAAGGGTTCGACGTCGAAGTCGCGGAAGCGATTGCGGCGGGACTCGGACGCAAAGCGCAGTTCGTGCAGGTCGCGTATGCAGCGATCGATCAGACCGTGCAGCGCGGCGATTTCGATCTCGGCATGAGCGGCGTCGAAGACACGCCGGGCCGGCGTGCGGCGCTCGCAGCGACGATTCCGTATTACGTGTTCACGGAAGCGCTGACGGTGCGTGAGGCGGATCGCGGAACGTTCGATGAGCTCGCGGATCTGCGCGGGCGGCGGGTGGGGACGCTCGGCGGCACGATCGCGTACGACATCCTGCTCGATGCGGAGAAGAAGCTCGGCATCAAAGCGGTGTCGTACGACGATGACGTGCATCCGTACGAAGACCTGCAGGCGGGACGACTCGACGCGGTATTGCTCGACAACATCATCGCGGCGCGTGCGATGCGGCGGACGCCGGGTCTGTACTCGCACTTCGACAAGCCGGTGGCGAAAGGCTTCTACATCGTCGTGCTCGCGCGCGAGAAAACGGAGTTGCGCGACCGCGTGAACGAAGTGCTCAAAGCGCGCATGCGCGACGGGACGCTCGAGCGCATCTATCGCAAGTGGGACATCTGGGACGAGTTTCAGCAGCCATTCTTCAATGAGGTACTCGCGCAGGCGGAGCGTCCCGCGGCAGCGGCGGCTCCCGCCAAACACAAGCCGGATACCACGGCTGCCGTCAAACGCTATCTTCCCGCGCTCTTCCGCGCGGCGCTCATCACGATCGCGATGTCGTGTCTGGCGATGGCGCTTGCGGTGATCGTCGGCGTGCTCGTCGCGACGGGCCGCGTGTATGGCAACGCGTTCGTGCGCGGTGTGCTCACGGCGTATGTCGAGATCGTGCGTGGCACGCCGGTGCTGCTGCAGCTCTTCGTGCTCTATTACGGACTCTCGGCGGTGATCAAGCTGCCGGCGTTCGTGGCGGCGCTCGTGGGACTCGGTTTGAACTACGCGGCGTACGAGAGCGAGATCTATCGTGGCGCGATGGAAGCTGTCTCGCGCGGACAACTCGAAGCGGCGCGAACGCTGGGCTTGAGCGAGTTTCAGGTCTTCCGTTTCGTGCGCGCGCCGCAGGCGTTCCGTCTCGCGCTCGCGCCGATGACGAACGACTTCGTGGCGTTGCTGAAAGACTCGTCGCTCGTCTCCGTGATCACGGTCGTCGAGCTGACGAAGCAGACGCAGATCTTCGCGGCGAATATCGGCAGCTGGGTGATTCCCGGGCTGTTGTGCGCGGCGCTCTATCTGATGATGTCATTGCCGCTCGCACGATTGGCGCGGCAACTCGAAACGCGGTGGAAGGCGGCGTCGCTATGAGTATTCTCTCGATCGACGGACTGCGTCTCAGCCGCGGCACGCGCGAAGTGTTGCGCGGCGTCACGATGCGCGTGGAGCGCGGCGAGCTCGTCGCGCTGATGGGACTCTCGGGCGGCGGCAAGACCACCGTGCTGCGCGCGGTGACCGCGCTCGAGCCGTTCGACGGCGGCACGATCGACGTCGGCGGCGTCGTGTTGCAGGCCGGCCATGCGCCATCGCGCAACACGATTCGCGAGCTGCGCCGTCACGTCGGCATGGTGTTCCAGCTGCACCATCTGTTCGACCATCTCACCGCGCTCGAGAACATCACGCTCGCGCCGCTGCACGTTGCGCACACGTCGCGTGCAGATGCCGAGACGCGCGCGCTTGCGCTGCTCGAATCGCTCGGCGTTGCGCATCGCAGGAACGCGTATCCGCGCGAACTCTCCGGCGGCGAAGCGCAACGCGTGGCGATTGCACGCGCGATGGCGATGGAGCCGCCGCTGTTGTTGATGGATGAGCCGACAGCGTCACTCGATCCGGCGCGTCGTTACGAGCTCGGGCAGACATTGCGCTCGCTCACGAACGGCGGTCGCACGCTGATGATCACGACGCACGATGACGACTTTGCACGTGACTTCGCATCGCGCGTGATCGTGCTCGCGGAAGGGGAGGTCGTCGAAGAGGGCGATCCGAAAGAAGTGCTCACGCGACCGCAACACGCGGCGACGCGCGCGTTCCTGCAGAAGGAGCATCAGGCCGCGCACAAGTGAGCGCTATCCTTGCGGCCGCATGCTGACCGCAGCCCTGCTCCTCGCCGCAACGCTCACCGTCGAAGACTACGCAACGATGCCGCAGGTCGCGGGGCCGCAGTGGTCGCCGGACGGTACGCGCATCGCCTACGTCGTCACGAAAGCCGACCTCGCCCGCAGCGTCTACGACTCCGACGTCTGGCTCATTGACACCGACGGCAAGAACGATCGCCGACTGACGTTCGCCAACGGCACCGACACGCGCCCGCGCTGGTCGCCTGACGGAACGCGTCTCGCGTTCGTCTCCGATCGCGGCGGACGCAACGCCATCTATCTGCTCGACCCGCGCGGCGGCGAAGCGCGTGCGTTTACGAGTGAACCGACCGGGATCAGCGACTTCGAATGGTCGCCCGACGGCAAACAGATCGCGTTCACGCGCGTAGATGAACCGACCGCGGAAGAAGAGAAGCGCATCGCCGCGAAAGACGACGCGCGCGTGGTCGGCGAAATTCGGCGCTACGCTCAGCTCTACGTCGCCGATGTCGACAGTGGCAAGTCGCGCAAGCTCACGACCGGCAACGCGACGACATTCGACTTCAACTGGTCGCCCGACGGATCGGAGATCGTCGTCTCGCGCTCCGACAAGCCCGGACTCGACGGTCTGCACTCGACCGACCTGCACATCGTGTCCGTCCGCGACGGCGCGATGCGGCCGCTCGTCGTACGTCCCGGCCACGATCGCAGTCCGCGCTGGTCACCCGACGGAAAAACGATCGCGTTCACGAGCGCCGGCGGCATCGCTCACTGGATGGTCGAGTTCGACATTCACACCGTCCCCGCATCCGGCGGCGAGCCGAAACGAATCTCCGCCGCCTACGACCGCACGCCCGACGATCACGAATGGACCGAGGATGGCCGCGGTCTCTGGATCCACGGCGCCTGGAACGCGACGACGTCGCTCTTCCGCATCAACGCCGACGGCACCGGCTTCACCAAAACACTCGACGCCGAAGCCAGCGACGCCGACATTCATCGCAGTCGCATCGCCTACATTCGTCAATCGTTCACGTCGCCGCCGGAGCTGTTCGTCGATCAACAGCAGCTCACACATCACAACGACGCGTATCGCAATCGCGAGCTCGGCGAGACGCGCGTCATCCGTTGGAAGAATCCAACCGATGGTCTCGAGATCGAAGGCTTGCTCACGCTGCCCGTCGGCTACAAGAGCGGCCGCGTTCCGCTGCTCACGTTCGTCCACGGCGGCCCCGCCTCCCGCTTCGACAACAACTATCTCGGCTACCTCGGACACATCTACGCGCCACAGACGCTCGCCTCGAAAGGCTTCGCGGTGCTGCGTCCGAACCCGCGCGGTACCGGTGGGTATGGTCGCGCGTTCCGCATCGCCAATCGCAACGACTGGGGTGGTCTCGACTGGGTCGACATCAACTCCGGCATCGACAAAGTCATCGCCGACGGCATCGCCGATCCGCAACGCCTCGGCCTGATGGGCTGGAGCTACGGCGGCTTCATCGCATCCTGGGCGCTCGGCCACAGCGACCGCTTCCGCGCGATCAGCATCGGCGCCCCGCTCGTCGATCTGCTCAGCTTTCACGGTACGACCGACATTCGCGAGTTCATCCCGTCGTACTTCGAAGGAATGTCGCTCGATCTGCTGCGCGCGCACAGCCCCGCGTGGCACTTGAAGAAAACGAACGCGAAAGTACTGATCCAGCACGGCGAGGCGGATGATCGCGTGCCGCTCTCGCAGGGCACGATCCTCTATCGACTGCTCGACGAGCTCGGGGTCGACGTGACGATGGTGACGTACCCGCGCACACCGCACGTACCGCGCGAGCCGAAACTGCGAATCGACGTCGCAAAAAGGAACGTCGAATTTTTTATTACTACAATTAAATAACTTTTGGCATAATCCGGTCCATGCACCGGACCCTGCTGTTCCTGCTCGCAGTTGTCTCGTTTCCCGTCTCCGCTGTTAGTCGGACCACCTACATTCTGCCGCCGCTGGCGATCGTCGATGCCGGCGAGACGACCACGTTTCGAACCTACGCGGCCAACAACGACCCGCTGGAAGTCGAGAACGTTCGCGTCCGCTATGAGATCGAGGGCGACGCGACGATCGAGAAGATCGAGCCAAAGTCCATTGGCTGGACATGCGCCATCGAAGGGAAAACCGCGGAGTGTACGCAGCAGTACGTCCTGAGCGGTGAGCAGGGGCTGGAGGTGACGGTGCGCGGCGGTGCTGCGAATGGCGCGAGCGCGACGTTGAAGATGTCGGCGACAAGTCCGCGTCCGGCTCCTCCGGAATACGACGTTTCGCGCGCGACGGTACAGAACCATCACGCACTGATCGTCGACACCACCGCGGACTCGGGACCGGGTTCGCTGCGCGCGGCGTTCGAAGCGGCGAACGCGCTCGATGTTCCCGCAAAGATCGTGTTCAACCTTCCGCCGCCCGTCCCCGCGGAAGGCTGGTTCACGATCATTCCCGAATCGCCGCTGCCGCCGATCACGACGCAGCGCATTTTCATCGACGGCAAGTCGCAGACGCGTTTCACCGGCGACACGAACACGCGCGGTCCGGAGATCGCCATCGATGGTCATCTCGCGCACTACGGTCTCGAAGTGCACTCGCCCTGCGCGACGCGCATCGAAGGACTCGTCCTCGGCAACTTCGACGCGAATTCGGCGCTCTGGTTCACGAAGACAGGCGTCTGCGCGACGTACGCGTACCCAGTGGATCTACGCTCGGTCACGGACAACTATCTCGGCACCGATCCGACCGGTACCACGGCCTGGCCGAACATGCGCGGCCTGCGCGTCGATTTCGGCAGTGGCCTGGTGCGCAACAACGTCATCAGCGGCAACTCGTACAGCGGGATGTGGGTCTGGGTCACCGCGCCGCAACCGGAGGCGCTGACGATCGAGAACAACCGCATCGGAACCGCGGCAGATGGCGCGACGCCACTGCCCAACGGCACCACCGGCATTCTGTTCGGCGGGCGCGTCTCCGCGGACGTACGCGGCAACGTCATCGCCAATCATCCGGGCATGGGCATCGCGCTCGTGCGCGGCGACAGTTACGTCGAGATCCGCCAGAACTCGATCCGCGACAATGGCGGCATCGGCATCGACTGGGGCATCGACGGCGTGTCGAGCACGACCGATGCAGACAGCACGATCGACCCCAATGCGCCGACGCTGCTCGCCAGCCGCTACGATGCAACGCTGAACCGCACGTACTTCACGGTGTTCGCGCAGGTGGAGTACCTGCCCCGCCCGGCCGGCAGTGCATTCCACCTCGACTTCTATGCGAACCGCGGCTCCGACGGCGATGGCGAAACGTGGCTCGGCAGCGTGGGTGGCGGCGGGGGCGGGCCGAACGGGGGCCAACCGTACGAGGCGTGGGTCGGGGGCGACCATCGCGGCAAGTGGGTGAACGCCACGCTGACGCGGTCGCCGGTGTATTTCGCGAAGCCACCGGAGATCAGCGCGGAAGCCGCGGGCTGGGACGATGCCAGCACGTCGGAGCTGAGCAACGCGATCTTGGTGAATTGACGATTAGCTTGCGACCAGCTTTGCCAGATAGTCGCCCGAAGTGATCTCACTCAGGCCGCGGCTGGGGCAATTCAGTACGTAGGCCCATGCATCGACAGGGCGTCCATTCGACAGCTGCGCGCGTACCAACTCCCGCCGATACTCCCGCGGCTCCGGATCGCCGTCCGCACAGCCTTCGTAGCGATCGAGCTGTTGAATGACGTCGGCCCAGCGCTCAGGCCGCACGTCGTACAACTCGCCCTTCACGTACTTGCCGCCATCCGCCTGAACAGTCATGCCGGGATATTCGCCGAGGTCATACAAGCGTCCCGCGACACGTGCCTCCCCGACGAATTTCGCGTTGCGGGCGAGCAGATGAAACATCTCGTGGGAAGGATCGTTGCGGAGAGTGCCGTAGACGAAAAGCTGCGTCGAAGTATCGGGTTTCACGGAAGTCTCGTCTTTCGCTGTTTGTCGAGAGCTGCAAGAAGCTTTTCGAGATTCTCAAATCCCTGTTCGCGAATGAATCGGACAATGAACGGCTTGTCGGTCAGGTTTTCCAGATAGTACTGGAACAGCATAGCCACCTCGTTGATTCGCAGTTGGCCGAGCTTCCAGAGGCTCGCAATGAACTCGAAAAAATTGAGGTAGTCGACGAATAGTTCTACGAGCTCGTCCGAGCCGCCCTGCTCGACCGCCTCGCGGAGCGTTTCGAGTCGAGGTGGGGCATAGTCAATGATGTGTCGAACGGGTAACGAGCGCGATGATCGGCGCAACGATGCCGACGAGTTGAAGTACCGCTCGTACCAAGTCATCAATCCATCGCCATCACCAGGCGGCAGTATCGCCGCCCCTATCGCAGCCGGCAAGTTTTCGTAGGGCCGTGCCGGCTACGCCGCCTCTTCTCTACGCGCGCTTTGCTCCCGCCACAGCGCCGCATACAACCCGTTCACCGCGAGCAGCGAATCGTGCGTGCCCGTCTCCACCACCCGCCCCTTCGCGAGCACGTGAATGCGTTGCGCGTGGGCGATGGTCGAGAGCCGGTGCGCGACGAGCACGGTCATGCGGCGTTGCGCGCCGCTGGTCAGGGCGCGGATGGTTTCGGTGATGGAGCGTTCGGTGATCGAGTCAAGGCTCGACGTCGCTTCGTCGAAGATCATCAACTCCGGTTGACGCAGCAGTGCGCGTGCGATGGCGAGGCGCTGGCGCTCGCCGCCGCTGATCTTGATGCCGCCTTCGCCGATCTTCGTGTCGAGGCCTTTGCCGCCGCGCTCGATGATCGGCAGAGCCGCGGCCTGGCGCAGCACTTCGATGCATTCGTCGTCGGTCGCGTTCGGGTTTACGAAGAGCAGGTTGTCGCGGATCGTGCCGGCGAAGAGTTGCGTGTCCTGCGTGACGAGTCCGATGCGCGAGCGCAGTTGCGCGAGGTGGATTTCCGTGGAGTCGGTGCCGTTGACGGTGAGGTTTCCGCTGGTCGGCCGATAGAGTCCGACGAGCAGTTTCACGAGCGATGTTTTTCCCGATCCGGACGGACCGACGAACGCCACGGTCTCGCCGCCGCGGATCTCGAGATTCACGTTTTCGAGCGCAGGCGTCGATGCCGAGGGATAGGTGAACGAGACGTCTTCGAAGGCGATGCGGCGCAGCGGCCCGACGGTGATCGGATGCTCCGGTTTCGGCTCGGGCGGGATGGCCAGGACTTCATCGAGTTTCTCGAGGCTTGCTCGCGCTTCCTGATACTGCGCGATGATCGCGCCGAGCTCCGCGAGCGGGCCGAAGATGGCGAACGAGTAGAAGAAGAGCGCGAAGAATTCGCCGAGCGTGATGGCGCGCGTGTAGACGAGCCACAGCATCAGGAAGAGCAGTCCGGCGCGCGTGGAGTTGATCAGCGTGCCCTGCAGGAAGGAGTAGAAACGGAGAAAGCGCACCTTCTTCAGTTCGAGATCGAGGATGCCCGCGTTCACTTTGTTCAGGCGCGTGATCTCCTGCTCTTCGAGTCCGAGCGATTTCACCAGCTCGACGTTGCGCAGCGTTTCCGTCGTCGAGCCCGCGAGCTCCGCGGTCTGCGTGACGATCACCTTCTGCTGCGTCTTGATGCGGCGGCTGATGAAGAACATCAGCGTGCCGAGTGCGGGTGCGATCAATAGATACGTGGATCCGATCGTCCAGTGCACGGTGAACGCGTAGATCGTCACGAAGATGAAGCCGATCATCGACACGAAGATCAGGTTGACGAAGCTCGTGATCAGCAACTGCGCGTCGGCGCGCGCCTTGTGCATCTTCTGCAGGATCTCGCCGGAGCGCTGATCTTCGAAGACCGAGTACGGCAGCGAGAAGGAATGCGACACGCTCCGCTCGTACAGCGCCGCGCCGGTGCGCTGCGAGATCACGTTGACGAAGTAGTCCTGAAAGTTCTTCGCGGTTCGCGACACGAGCGCCACGCCGACGTACGCGAGCAGCAGCAACATCACGCCGCGGATGAACTCTTCGCGCGGCATCGTCGCGGCTTTCGTTCCGTAGTCGTCCACGATGCGCCGGAAGACCTGCGGATCGAGCAGCGAGAAGACCTGGTTGACGGTGGCGAGGACCAGCGCAGCAGCGATCAGACGTTTGTGGCGGAGGAGGAAGGTGTACAGAAGGTGCATTTACGGCTTCAACAGCAATGCAATGGTCATCACCATTCCAATGGCCACGACAAACCGTCGCACGAACTTGCGTCCGAGGCGTTGGGCGAGACGCGCGCCCAGGAATGCGCCGAGGACGGTGCCGATCGTGAGAACGAGCGCGTCGCGCCAGATCACGGCGCCCGACAGCGCGAAGTACACGGCCGCGATTCCGTTGATGCCGACCGCGAGCACATTCTTCAGACCATTCATCTGATGGATGTCGGTGAGTCCGATGAGCCCCAGCGCGGCGAGCATGAGAATGCCCATGCCCGCGCCGAAGTAGCCGCCGTACAGGCCGACGAGCAGCTGGAAGACGAAGACGAACACGATCCAGCCGCGCGTCGGTTTCTCGTGCGTATGCGCGAGGATGCCGAGGCGTTTCGTGATCATTTCCTGCGCGGCGAGGAGGAGCGTCGCGCCGAAGATCAGCGCCGGGACGATGCGATCGAATGTCTCGCTCGGCGTGCGCAGGAGCAGCCACGCGCCGATGCCGCCGCCCGCGAGTGACGGGATGATCAGCAGGAGCAGCCAGCGACGCGCGGTCGCCAGCTCGCGCCGGAATCCGTACGCGCCCGCGAGGGAGCCGGGCCACATCGCGACTGCGTTCGTTGCGTTCGCGAGGATGGGATCGCGCCCGAGCCAGACCATCGCGGGGAACGAGATGAGCGTGCCGCCGCCGGCGATGGAGTTGATCGCGCCTGCAAGGAGCGCAGCGACGAGAAGGATCGTGGTGTCGATCACGGGGAAGGATGGTATCGCGCCGCCTGACGGCCGCGGTTGCTGGTTCCTGGTTGCTGGTTCAAGGTGACGTCGCGTGAAGCGAGCGGTGCGCGCTGAAGCACCACGAACCAGCAACCAGGAACCAGCAACGAGATCGCGCGGGGAGTGCGGCGCTAGCGCAACCCCTCGGCCACATATAGTTCCGACAACACCCGCATCGCGTTGTACGCATACGCATCGCCTTGCGGCGTCACCAGCACCGGTGCGATCTTGTACACGCCGGCGGGGTCGGGGGGCATGAACTCTTTCCATGGTTCACGCGCTCCGGTGGCGAGCGTGATGCGGTTCACGCGCGCGGGCAATGCAGTCGGATCGTGTACGAGCAGCGACGCGCCATCGCTCGACCATTGAATCGGGATCTCGCCTTTCACCGCGCCTGCAACGGGCACCGCCGTCGTTCCATCGAGCGCGTACAGCGCGATCGTTTGCGTCTCGGTCATCCCCGCAACGTGGCGACCATCGGGCGATACGACGAACGTGCGCGAGCCGTTGCCCCAGATCTTTTCGGGTGAGATCGGCTTCGCGGTTTCGTCGAGCGTGTCGATGACGAAGAGGCGATAGCCGCCGTGCGCTTTCATCATGCCCGCGACGATCGCGCGTCGCGAATCGGGGAGCCAGGTCGCGCCGTTGTCGAATGCGCCGTCGATGCCCAGCTCGCGCGCCTGGCCTGTGCCGGTCGGCATCAGCACGAGCTTCGGTCCGAGGCGGCAGAGCGCCCAGCGGCCGTCGGGGGAGAGCGCGTCGCCCATGCCGTCGCCGAGGCGGATCGGTGCGGGATCGCTGAAACGGCGGAGGTAGACTGCACTCTTTGCGCCGCCGCCTTCGCGCGTTTCGCTGAAGAGAATCGCGCGTCCATCAGGCGAGAGATCGGCGAGCGTGGACCAGTCGAGCCACGACACATCGCGCTCCGGTTCCGCCGGAAGCGGCGCGAGGGGATCGGGCGCTTTCCACACGAGAGCCGCGCGCCAGTTGTTGCTCGACAGCAGCGCTTCGCCGCGTGGCGAGAGATCGAAAATTCGGATGCCGCCGGTGAGCCGCGTGACGAGCCGCACGATGCTGTCGTCGACATTCACCGCGTACAGCGCAGGAGGCGTGCCGCTCGCGGTGCCCGAGATCCAGATCTCGCGACCATCGGGCGACCAGGCGATGCCGGTCGCGCCGCGCGACCAGCCGCGCGCGATCGTCACCGGCTGTTTCCCGGCATCGATGATCGCGATCTCGGCCTCGCCGCGTGACAGCTCGAGAATCGCCAGTCGCTTTCCATCGGGCGACACGCGCACGTGGCGCAACTGATGCGGCGTCTCGTACTTCATCGTACCGATCGGATACTCGACGCGCGTGTTCACGCCGTTCTGC
>DASYLL010000115.1:0-6999 GCA_036009605.1 Thermoanaerobaculia bacterium
AGTCCGAAGGCGATCTGTCCCGTGGCAATGGCTCGTGGCATCGTTGACCCCTATGACTGACTTTTGGGTGCCCTGAAAGCTGTGCATCTTACAATGCGGAGGCTTTGAAACGCTACGAGCTGATCTGGTCTGTTGTCCGAAAAGTTCCACGCGGACGTGTTGCTACGTACGGCCAGATCGCCGAGCTCGCAGATCTCGAAGGCCACGCGCGACAAGTCGGCTACGCCCTGCACAACCTCCCCGCGAAGAGCAACGTTCCCTGGCATCGCGTCGTGAACGCGAAGGGGGAGATCAGCGCGAGAACGGGCGGCGATTCGCATGAGTTGCAGAGGCTGTTGCTGGACGCGGAGGGGGTGGAGTTTGACCTTCGCGGGCGTGTTGATCTGCGGGCTTTTCGTTGGAAACGAGTCGGAGCATCAGTCTCAGAGTCGCAGAGTCGCAGAGTCTCAGAGGAAAGGCCGCGCAAACTTCGGTCCGGCGCGAAGCGCCGCCTCTGAGACTCTGCGACTTCGTGTTTACAGACTCGGACGCGCAACCACGGCCGCGCGTCCGAGCCACAAACACACTACCGTTCGACGGTCACATCCGGCACGACGGGACGCTTCACCGGATTCTTTGCCAGCTCTTCGAGCAGATGCTTCACTGCTGCTTCGAGCGACGGATCCTGTCCGGCTGCGACGAGATCCGGACGATCGACGACTTCGATGTCCGGCGCGACGCCAATCCCTTCAACCGCCCACAAACCTTCCGTATCGAAGAAGCGGAACTGCGGCGCGGAAACGCTGCCGCCGTCCATGAGGCTCGGGTTGCCGGAGATACCGATCAGGCCTCCCCAGGTGCGCGTGCCGATCACTTTGCCGAGGCCGCGTTTGCGGAAGTAGTACGGAAGCGCGTCGCCGCCGGAGGCGGAGTAGCCGTTGGTCAGCATCGCCTTCGGACCGACGTGCGCGTACGCCGGCGTCGCGGACGGCTTCGTGCCGCGGCGTGCCCAGTAGTTCAAAACGGGACGATCGAGCAGCTCGATCATGCGATCGGGGATGAAACCGCCGCCGTTGTAGCGGTCATCGATGATGAGCGCGGCTTTGTTGACCTGCGGATAGAAGCTCTTGAAGAGCTCGCGGTTGCCTTCCTGTCCGGTGTTCGGCAGGTGCATGTAACCGATGCGGCCGCCCGAGGCCTTGTCGACGTACGCGCGGCGCGATGCGACCCAGTCGAGATAGCGCAAGTTGGTCTCGCGCTTCACCGGCCGCACTTTTTCTTCGCGCGCATCGGTCGTGCTCGCGGTGCCGTTGACGAGCAGCGTCACGACGCGATCCGCTTTGTTCTCGAGCAGGCGATAGAAGTTGTCGACGCCTTTCGTCGACACGCCATCGATCGCGAGGATGTACTCGCCTTCACGCACTTTCACGCCCGGCTCGGTGAGCGGCGAGCGGAAGCTCTCGTGCCAGTTCTCGCCGGGGAAGATGTGCTGGATCTTGAAGTAGCCGCCGTCGGCGACGATCTCGGCGCCGAGAAGTCCGTTCTCGATGCGCGGCGTGTTGATGTCGCTCGGCGAGCCGACGTAGACGTGGCCGGCGTTCATCTCACCGGCGATCTCGCCGAGGATGTAGTCGAGGTCGGCGCGGTGCGCGACGTGCGGGACGAGCTGTCCGTACTTCGCGCGAATCGCGTTCCAGTCGAGACCGTGCATCGAGGGGTCGTAGAACCAGTCGCGCAGGATGCGCCACGCGTCGGTGTACTCCTGCGCCCACTCCGCCTTTGGATCGATCTTCATCTGCATCGAGTCGAGACGCAGCACGGTGTCGGCGGTTTTCTGCGCGCCTTTCGGAGCGACGATCGCGTAATTGTTGCGGCCGAGACTGACGAGGATCTTCTCGCCGTTCGCGGAGAGATCGTAGCCGCGGAGATCTTCGAGGACGGTCTCTTCCTTGCGATCGTCGACGTTGTAGAGACGCAGCGACTGCGCGTCGCCGTCGGCCTTGATGTAGAGGACGCCGGTCGGCAGCGCGGTGAGGGTGCCGTAGTTGCCCGGAGGTCCGGGGATCGCGCGCACGCGACGCTCGAACGTGGCCGGATCGATCTTCACGACGACCGAGGGTTTCTTCGCGGCGTCGGCTTTCGGAGCATCGGGTTTCGCCGGGGTCGCGGCTGCAGTATCGGCAGCGGCTGCTTTCTCTTCATCGCTCTGCGGCAGGAACAGCGCGGGGCCATCTTCCGAGAGCACGCCGACGTAGACGCGCATCGGATCGGTGTAGACGTAGTTGAACTCCCACGCGCTGAACGTGAGATTGAAGTCGCGGTTCGACGTGAAGTAGAGGTAGCGGCCCTTTGGATCGAACACCGGATCGGCGTCGTTCGTCTGGCCGCTGGTCAGTCGGTAGGCCTTTCCGTCGGCGAGGTTGTAGACGAAGATCGAGGAGAACTGCGCTTCGTTGTCTTTTGTGTACGTGAGCCAGCGCGAGTCGGGCGACCAGCGATAGTCGGTGATGTCGCCGTACTCGTCTTTGTCGACTGCCGCGACTTTGCCGCCGGCGACGTCGACGTAGTGCAGCGCGTGATCTTTGTCCGAGAACGCGAGCAGTTTCGAATCGGGTGACCATTGCGGCTCGAAGCGCCAGGCCTTGCCGTCGCTCGTGATCTTGCGCTCGGTGCCCGTGCCATCGGCGGCGCGGACGTAGATCTCGTAGTCGCCGTCGCGATCGCTGAGGTACGCGATCCACTTGCCGTCCGGCGACCAGCTGGCGTCGCGCTCGCGGATGCCCGGCGTCTGCGTGAAGTTGCGGATCTCGCCGTCTTTCGCGGGAACGCTGAAGATGTCGCCGCGCGCGACGAACAGCGTGCGAGCGCCGCTCGGCGAGATGCGATAGTTATCGATGTTGTCGCGAACGTTCTTGAAGTACGGGAGCGTGTTGCGAAAGTCGCCGTAGACGCGGATCGGAATCATCGTCGACTTGCCATCGACGAAGCGATACAGCGAGCCGCCGTTTTCGTAGACGACCTGCGTGCGATCGGAGCTCGGCCACAGCACGTCGTAGTCGGTGTGGTTCGTGACTTTGCGCGTCTGCTTCGCCTTCAGGTCATACGCATAGAGGTTGAGTTTCCCCGCCTCTTTCGCGCCGCCTTCAGCACGATCGGACGTGAAATAGATCGTCTCGCCGATCCACACCGGCTGGTTGTCGGTGTACTGATTGTTCGTCAGCTGCTCGGCTTTGTTCGACGCGAGATCGTAGATCCAGACGTCCTGCGCACGGCCGCCGCGATAGCGCTTCCACGTGCGGAACTCGCGCTCGATCGGCGTGTAGACGATCTTGGTGCCGTCGGGCGAGTACATGCCGCCGCCGCCTTCGGGAATCGCCAGAGGCGTTTCCATTCCGCCCGCGGCCGGCACGATGTACGGGCGGCCCATGCGATCGCCCCACGGCAGACGGTGCGGGAGGAAGAGAACGTTCTTTCCGTCCGGCGACCAGTCGAGGACGCGGTTGTCGATGCCGCCGCGCGGAGGCAGCGGGCCGACATCGTTGTAGAAGGTCAGCTGTCGCGGCTGCCCGCCCTCGACGCTGATGACGTAGACCTGACGGCTGCCGCTGTAGTCGCCGGTAAAGGCAATCCACCGTCCGTCGGGCGAGAACTTCGGGAAATACTCCATCCCGTCGTCGGAAGTGAGACGGCGCGCGTCGCCTCCGTTCGCCGAGGCCAGCCAGATGTCGCCGGCGTAGACGAACGCGACTGTGTCACCGTGAATGTCCGGCTGGCGCAAAAGCCGCGTTAGCCGTTCCTGCGAAAGCGCGCTCGTCGCCGTTGCGAAGAGCGCCAGAAATAGAATGACCTTTTTCATGACCGCTGCATAACACGTAAAAGGAGCTGCTTCAATGCATCGCCGTGTGTCGTTACTGTTCCTTGTTGCCCTCGCTTCCGGACTGTTGGCGCTCGCGTGCGCATCCGGCGGCAGTTCCCGTCCGCCCAACATCTCCGCGCCCGAGGTCCGCGCGGATCTCGCCGGGACGGTCTTCTTCGGATCCGGCAACACCGCGCCGGCCAACATCGATGTGTTCGTGACGAACACCGCAACGGTGCCGATCACAGTGCGTCGCGTCGAAGTGGACTCGCCCGGAATGGCGACCTATCGACTGATCCGTACGAATCGCGAAGTGCGCGAGACCGTCGCTCCGGGAGAGACGAAGCGCGTGTCCGTGTTCTCGACCGCGGTGACGAGCGTGAGCAATCCGAGCGAGCCGCTGACGATCCGCGTGATCGCGGATTTCGAGGTCGGCAAGGATCGCTGGCGCGAAATTACGATGGTGCGGTGAGAGCGGCGAAACGCCGCTCTCATTCCGCGCGAAGCGAGGATCCGGGAGGGAGGGCGCGAAGGAATACCCGCCCGACCAGATCCCGCCGCTTCGCGCGGGATGACAGCGGCGTTCGCCGCTGTCACTTCATTCTTGCGTAGAGCGTGCTCGGGCTGATCTGCAGCTGCCGCGCAGCCTTCCGCACGTTGCCACCGGTCGCGGCCACCGCGGCCGTCACGTACTTCGAGATCATTTCATCCAGCGGCCGGATGTCCCATTCGGCCGTTGGAAATCCACCGCTCGATGACGCAGGGACGCTCGCGGCGGTGTCGAGAATGAGGTCTTCGCTCTTGATCTCGGGACCGCGCAGCGTGAGCATCGCGCGCTCGAGCACGTTGCGCAGCTCGCGTACGTTGCCGGGCCAGGCGTAGTTCTCGAGCTTCTTCATCGCGTGCGGGCTGATCTTCGGCATGGGCCGGCTCAGCTCCTTCGACAGCGGCCGCAACACCTCCTGCGTCAGCACCGGCAAATCCTCGGGGCGCTCACGCAAGGGTGGCATCCGCAAACGCACGACGTTCAGCCTGTAATAGAGGTCGTTGCGGAACCGTCCGGCCGCCACCTCGGCCTGCAGATCGCGATTCGTGGCCGCGATCAGACGGAAGTCGGCGCGGAGATCGCGCAGTCCGCCGACACGACGGAAGCGCTTCTCTTCGAGCGCTTTCAGCAGACGCGCCTGGACCGTCAGCTCCATCTCGCCCATCTCGTCGAGGAAGAGCGTTCCGTCTCCTGCGATCTCGAAGAGGCCGGGCTTCGTGTTCATGGCGTTCGTGAATGCGCCGCGCTCGTGTCCGAAGAGCTCGGATTCGAGCAGTTCCTTCGACAGGCCCGCGCAGTTGAGGTCGACAAACGGCGCTTTGCTGCGGGCGGAGCGGCCGTGGATGAGTCGCGCCATCACGCCTTTGCCGGTGCCGGACTCGCCTTCGATCAGCACGGGCGACGGCACGCGCGCGACGCTTTCGAGAATGTCGTTGAGGTTTGTGATCGACGGGGAGATGCCGGGCAGTCGTTCGAGATGCGCGGCTTCACTGCGGCGGAGCGCCATCAGCTCGCGACGCGAGGAGAGCATGCGCTGGACCTGCTGCAACGTCGCGGTCAACGTATCGAAATCGAACGGCTTCTGCAGAAACGTCTCGGCGCCGAGGCGCATCGACTCGACGACGCGGTCGAGGGTGCCGTTGCCGGACATCATGATCACGGCCGTCCCTTCCGCGTACATCTTGAATTGATGCAGCAGATCGACGCCGGTCGTGTCCGGGAGCTGAACGTCCAACAGGACGACGTCGGGGGAGAACTCTCCGAAGGCGACGACCGCGGTACGGCCGGTCGAGGCAGTGCGGACTTCCCAGTCATCGCTGAGCAGCGCTTCGAGACCGGAAGCGATGCCTTCGTCGTCGTCCACGATGAGGATGCGGTTCAAAATGTCTGTCATCTGTCCTGATTTCCAACACTCGTTCGAGTTTAGGATCATGACCGTTCGACATCGAGACGGCCTAAGTTGAAGAACGCACGCGTTTTAACCGGTTTCTGGCACGTGGTACTGCCCTTGGACATAGGGAGCTGCGTCAGACAGGAGAAAAACAAATGCTTCTACTCGCAGCCGTCCTCACCGCCTCCATGAACATCGACCTCGATCTTTCCACGCTCATCAAGCGCAGCCAGGTCACAGAGCCGAAGGTCACGTGCGGGATTGTAACCGTCGGCTACCGATTCCGTGGGAAACCTGGACAGGAGTTCCGGTATGCGGGTGACAAATACGAGATTCCGGAAGAAGGTTGGGTCGAACTGATCGCCGATCGCCGCCGCACGACGTACGCGATCGACGGCAAGTCGCTTCCTCTCGACGTCTGGCCCCGCGATCCGTTCGGATTCCGCGACGTGCCGCTGCCGTCGGTGAACGCTCCCGCTGCAGAGCTGCAAAACGTCAAAATATCGGCCGCCCGCTGAGCTGCGACGCGAAACTCTTCCTGATCGATATGACCTAATCATCTGATAACACTCGCATCCAGCCCGGTTGGGCACGTGGTGCGACCCTTGGACTGAGCGGACTGCGTCAGCAAGGAGAAAACAGATGCTCATCCTCGCAGCCGTCCTCACCACCCACCTCGATCTCTCTCCCCTCATCCAGCGCAATCAAGTCACTCTCACGTGCGGAATCGCGACGGTTGGTTACCGCTTCCGCGGCAAACCGGGACAGACGTTCCGCTATGCGGGCGACGGGTATGAGATTCCGAATGAAGGCTGGATCGAGTTGATCGCCGATCGCCAACGTAGGTTTTCTGTTGAGGGCAAATCACTTCCGCTTGATGTCTGGCCGCGCGATCCGTTCGGATTTCGCGATGTGCCATTGCCCTGAAGACGACGAATCGTCCCGATTTCGAACGCTTGTCCATCTTCAGCACAACAACGAATCGCTGCGAAATCACCTAACTCACTGATAGCACAAGTGTTAACTCCTTCATGGCACGTGGTCCCGTCCTTGGACTAGTGGATCTGCGTCAGCAAGGGAGAAAATCAAATGCTTCTACTCGCAGCCGTCCTCACCGCCTCCATGAACATCGACCTCGACCTTTCCACTCTCATCAAGCGCAGCCAGGTCAAAGAGCCCACGGTCACGTGCGGCATCGTCACGGTCGGCTACCGCTTCCGCGGCAAG
>DASYLL010000116.1:0-18884 GCA_036009605.1 Thermoanaerobaculia bacterium
GCTGCTTTCAGAATCTGCCCCTGCGCTGAGGCCAGCGTCCCGAGTAGAAAGAGTACTGTCGCTATCGCTCCTGCGACCGCGATTCCCATGAAAGCGACGACGATTCCCATCCCGCCCTTGCTTCCGGCACCGACCGACGCCAATGCGAGTAACGCCCCGATCAAGAGCCCGATCGTTTTGATCGCGACACCAACGCCCTCGATCGTACGTGCAACCAGATAGGCATCGGAGTATCGGCTGGCGACAGCAGTCACTACAGTGGACGGATACGCTTGTGCTGTATCAGACATGCTTGCATAGACACATTTCCCTGACGGTTGTGGGCTCGGGCTGGTTCGTCGTCGACTACGTCGCGAGCAGACCCGCGAGCCCGGCCATGTCGCGTACCTCGTACGTCGGCACGCCGCCGGGCAGCGGTTGATCGCTGCGGCGATTCACCCACGCGGTCGGAACCTTCATCGCGTTCACCGGCACGACGTCGTGAAAGTTGCTTTGTGCGGCGTGCAGCCATCGCGCGTCGCCGATGCGCTTCTGCGCCTCACGAAAATGCGCCGGTGCCGGTTTATACGACTCGACTTGCTGCGCGGTAATGATGAGATCGAATTCGACAGGGAAGTGGCGTCGCGTTTCCGCGAGCAGGTCGTCGTCGACGTTAGAGAGGATGCCGAGGCGATGGCCGGATTTGCGGAGGCGTTCGAGGGCGGCGTTCGTGTCGGGAAACGGTTTCCATTGCGGCAGCGACTCCGCGAGGAACGTGGCTTGACCGGAGTGAGTGGCCAGCCGAGGGATTTGGCGATGCGCAGTGCGGTCTCGGTGAGGACGTCGCGGTAGAGCCGATAGCGCTCGCGCTCGACGATCGGCTCGACGTGTTCGTAGGCCAGCAGAACCTGTTTGCGGTTCAGCGCGATGCCGTCCTTTTGGGCGGCGCTGAGGAACGCGTCGGCGATGCCGCTCTCCCAGTCGATGAGCGTGCCGTAGCAGTCGAAGGTGACGATGTCGAATGGTTGACTCATGGCGTGAGCGGCATCACATCACGACCGCGGTGCGTGGTGCTACATGCCTGAGGTGTAATCTTTCACGCCAAAACTCCAGTCATGCACGAAGCAGCACGTAACCTGCGCACCGCCGAGCGTTTTCTGCTCGCGCCGCCACTCTCCGCGAAATTCGGCGGAGCGTCGGTCGCGATTTGCGACATCTCCGCGAAAGGTGCGCGCTTCCGGCACGAGAAGCCGGGCGAGATGGGCGCGAAGTCGATACTGGAGATCGCGGTCGAAGGACGCGCGACGCCGGTCTCGCTCGAAGCGATCATCGTCTGGACGCACTCCGATCCAACGTGGCCCGGCAAGTACATGTCGGGCGTGCGCACGTACGGATCGCCGGAACTGATCGAGGCGCTCATCGCGCATCTGCAGACGACCAGTCGCACGAGCCGCATCGAAGAGTTGCGCTCGACGGATCGCTTCTACGTTCTTCCCACGCTGATTGCGACGTATGACGGCGGCCCCGCGCAGATCGAGGATTTGTCCGCGCGCGGTGCTCGCGTCGTGCTGTCGCATCAACCGCAGCGCGGGACCGCGGGAACGTTGCAGTTTGCGGTGCCGGATTCGGAGATTGCGGTCGAAGTGCAAGCGCAGGTCGCGTGGGCGTCGATCAAGGCGATCACCGGCGCTGCAACGCGCACGTTTCGCGCGGGACTGTTCATCAACGAGAAGCCGGAATTGCTGCGACTCGCGATCGGACACCTCTGCGAGATCAACCGCGCCGCGATCGACACGCAGTCGCTGCGATTGAAGCTGAAGATCATTCGCGCCCGCGCGCGCCAGATGGCGCCGTCGTTCCGCGACATCGAGCAGTCGGGCATTCCTGCCGAGCAATACCTGCTGATCCAGGGCGTTCGCGAAGAACTGCGCCTCAATCCCGACGAGGCGCTGCACTGGTACCGCCGCGCGCGCCTCGTGATCAACGACCCCGCCACCCGCGCCGCCGCCCCGCCGATTGCGAATCACCCGGACGCGCTGGCGGTGTGGGAGTATCTGGATCGGTCGGTGGATCCGACGATCGTGGGACGGGCGTTTGAATTGCCAGTGCCGTAGTTAGACGGTTACGCCCATGACGACGAAGTGCATTGCGCGTGCGGCGCGTCCGAGTGCGTAGTCGTGAGTGGCGAAGTAAATGGGGCCATCGTCTCTGTGCATTCCGCGATAGAACAGCGCCGTCGAAAGGTGGATCGAATCCAGCGTCGCGAGCGGTGTCGGCAGCGGCTGCGATGCGAGAGCGAGAACGCCGCTGTCCAGGGGACGAATGTCGAGCCGGTCGAGGAACGTAGTGACGAGTACTCGTTTCTCGGTGACGTCGTCCTGACTCAACTCGCCGCGATGCCACAACTGATCGATGGTGCGAAGGCATTCGACCGTGATCAACGTGCTCGAAACTCCGGTCGTGAGGTCGTCCCATTCTTCCAAAGGACTCGGCTGCCGGAGCACGATCCGCATCAGCACGGACGAGTCGATGTACGCGATCACAGCTTGTACTTCAGTCCGGAACGCTCCCGCTCCCGCTCCGCAATGATGATCTCCGCGGCGTCGGTCTTCAGGTTCTTCGGGCGTGAGCCGAAATCGAAGTTTCGGAAGGGGTAGGGCACGCCGCCAGTGCCCGCAGTGCTGGCGAATTGCGCGATGCTGTGACCGTCTTTGACGATCGTCACACTCTCGCCGTTCTCGACTTCCGCGAGCAATTCGTCCAGCTTTTCCTTCAGCTCCTCGACCGTGACTTCCCTGCTCATGTCCCCAGAATCCCTCGGTCTTCCTCACCTGTCAATGCTTCTACGTTCCGTATCATCCCCGCGAGTTTGGCCCGTTTGATCGCGCTCTTGCGAAACATCGTCGAGAAATCCGTCTGCGTGAATCGCAGGAGGTCGGTCACGGGCGTCGCGCGATATTCGTCGCGCGACGCAAATGAAGGATGGCCCTCGGGCGGCCGGCGGTTCCTGGGGCAGGCTTCCTGGCAGAGATCGCAGCCGAAGGCGTTGCCTTCCAGGTGTTGCGCGAGATGCGCATCGAGCGGTCCGCGATGTTCGATCGTCGCATAGCTGATGCATTGCGCGGAGTCGATGGTGCGATCGGGGAGGATGGCGTTTGTCGGGCACGCATCGAGGCAACGCGTGCAAGTGCCGCAGCGGTCGCTGACGAGCTCGGACTCGATGTCGTTTTCGAGTGCGGTGAGCAGCGTTCCGATGAAGAAGTAGGAGCCGTCCTGTTCGTGGATGAGCATGCCATTCTTGCCGATCCATCCGAGGCCGGCTTGTGCGCCGTACGAACGGTCGGAGAGCGGGCCGGTGTCGATGTAACGCCAGGTTTTCACGCCGGGCAACGCGGCTTCGAACTTGCGCAGGATCGTGTCGAGAACGTCGTGGTAGTCGTCGCCCAATGCATAGCGGGCGATGGAGTGGCTCAGCGCGTCGGGTGGGGCGTCGGGCCGTACCGGTGAGTAGGGAACGAGGATCACGACCACGGATTTTGCCCACGGAAAGCGCGCAGATGGGTCGACGCGGGTAGACGTGTTCTTCGCGAGATATCCCATCGACGCGTGATGTCCGCGTTCGATCCACTCGCCGAAGAGCGACGCGTGCGCGTCTTCAAGGTCGCTGGCGCCGAGGTGGAGGACTCCTTCTTCGCGCGCGACGCGCGTGAGGAGAGGCCACACATCAGACAGGCGCGAAGGGGTCATTCCGAGGGCGTGAACACGCCTCGGATCAAACGCGTTCCAGGATGGGGCCGATCATCGTCTCCGGCACTTTGATCGTGCCGAGCGTTTCGGACGTTTTCACGGTCCCGTGATCGTCGGAACCGCCGGTCGTGAATTTGCCGCGGAAGCGCGCGAGATTCGCGTAGCGATGCCGATGGTTCTCGTCGACCTGCGGGTGCAGGACTTCGACCGCGTCGATGCCCGCGTCGAGCAGGATGGGAACGAGTCGCGAGTGATCGGGATAGAGCGTCGGATGTGCGATAGAGGTGACGCCGCCGGCGTTGCGAATCAGCGCGACCGCTTCTTCGATCTCGAACCGTTCCTTGTCGATGTACGCCGGTTTCCCGGATCCAAGCAACTTATCAAACGCCTCGGATACCGAGGCTACATGACCGGCTTCGACGAGAGCACGTGCGACGTGCGGACGTCCGACAGCACCTCCGGCCGCAAGTTGATCGACACGATCCGGTGCGATTGCGTAGCCGATCGAGCGTAGTTTTTCGACGATGGCCTGGCCGCGTTGCTGACGCGTGTCGCGGAAACCGCGCAAACGCGCGTCGATTCGCTCATCGTGCGCGTCGAAGGCGTACGCGAGCACGTGTACATCGACGCCTTCGTAGCCGCACGACAACTCGATCGCGGGGATCAGCGTGACGCCGCGCGAGACGGCATACGGCTGGATTTCGTAATACGCGGCGAGGTTGTCGTGATCGCTGATCGCGAGGATCTCGATCCCATGCGCGAGCGCGACGTCGACAACTTCCTTCGGCGAGCGGGTTCCGTCGGAGTGATACGTGTGGGTGTGGAGATCCGCGTAGCGCATCAATGGAAAGCTGCAAGCGACGGGCTGAGAGCCCGTCGCTCCAGACAGATCAAAGCGACCGCGCGGCTTTCTTGAGTTTCTTCGCGGTCGACTTCAGCGCGTCTTTGGCGACGGCGCGCGCCGCTTTCTTCGCGTTCTTGATTTTCGGCGCAGCGGCCTTTTTCATTTTGGCCACGGCTTCGGTTGCCATTGCGGCGACGTCGTCGGCGGCACTCTTCGCCTTCTTGATCGCGGTTTTCGTGACCTTCTCGGCTTTCTTCTTGATGTCTTTGGTCTTCAGGGCCATTGCGCGCACTCCTTCTATATTCGAGTTCGGTTAGTGTAACAGTCTCATGCTGTTGGTGTTTCCAGCGGTGCGAGCTCGTCGACGACTTTCTGGCAGCGCGCGCACAGATCGCCATCGACCGCGACCTCTTCGCGATACGTCCAGCAGCGGCCGCATTTGTGTCCGCGCGCGGGCGTCCAGGCGATGCCGATGCGGCCGATGCCTTCGATCTCCGCCCACTCCATTTCTGCGGTCGCAGCGTCGGCGGATTTCACGTCTGCGTGCGACACGATGAACATCTTTGCAAGGTCGACGCTGAAATCTTCGAGGTCGCCATAGAGCACGACATCCGCTTCGAGCGACTGTCCGATCTGTTTGCTTGCACGCGCGCGTTCGAGCACGGCGAGCACGGCATCGCGCACGCGCAGCAGGCGCGTCCAGCGCGCGACTTCCTCCGCGCTCAGCAGCGGTTGTAATTTCGGGATCAGCGTCAGATGCACCGACGCTTCGCGCTCACCCGGCATTGCTTCGTAAATCTCATCTGCCGTGAACGAGAGAATCGGCGCGATGACAGTGACGAGGCCGCGCAGCACTTCGTGCATCGCGGTCTGTCCGCTGCGGCGCGTCCGTGAATCAGGCGCGTCGCAGTACATCGTGTCTTTCGACGCGTCGAGATAGATCGCGGACAAGTGCGTAGTGCAGAGCTCGAGCATGCGATGGAAGACGATATGGAACTCGTACTCGTCGTACGCCTGACGGCAGCGCTCGACAGTGCGATTGGCGCGGTCGACGATCCAGCGATCGAGCGGCATCAACTCGTCGAGCGGCAACGCGTCTTTCGCGGGATCGAAATCGCTGAGATTCGCGAGCAGGTAGCGCGCGGTGTTGCGGATCTTCTTGTAGCCGTCGGCCGTGCGGTTCATGACCTGCGGGCCGAACATCATGTCGGTCGTGTAGTCGATGGTCGTGACCCACAGACGAAGCACGTCGGCGCCGCTCTGTTTGATCACGTCCTGCGGCGACAGTGCGTTGCCTTTCGACTTCGACATCTTGTCGCCTTCTTCATTGAGGATGAAGCCGCAGGTGACGACCTGCTGGAACGGCGCGCCGCCTTCGATGGCCGTGCCGACGAGCAGCGACGACTGGAACCAGCCGCGATGCTGGTCGTGGCCTTCGAGGTACATGCCCGCGGGCCACGTCAGATCGTCACGCCGTTTCAATACGGCGACGTGCGAGCAGCCGGAGTCGAACCAGACGTCGAGGATGTCCGTCTCTTTGCGGAATGCTGTGCTGCCGCATTTGCACGGCTCATTGTGAAAGTCGGACGTCGGCCGCTCGTACCAGGCGTCGGCGCCTTCGCGGCGGAACGTCTCCGTCACCTTCGCGAAGAACTCGGGCGAGGTGATGGTCTCGTTGCATTCTTCGCAATAGAGCACGGTGATGGGCACGCCCCACAGACGCTGGCGCGAGATGACCCAGTCGGGACGGTTCTCGACCATGCCGTACATGCGGTCGTGGCCCCATGCGGGGAACCATTGCACTTTGTCGATTTCCTTCAGCGCGCGCTCGCGGATTCCGGTTGCGTCCATCGACACGAACCATTGCTCGGTGCCGCGGAAGATGATCGGGTTCTTGCAGCGCCAGCAGTGCGGATACGAGTGCGTGATTTTCTCGTCGTGTACGAGCACGCCGGTCTCGCGGAGGTACGCGACGATGAGCGGGTTCGCTTTGAAGACATGCATGCCCGCCCACATCGGCACGTCGGGCGTGAACTCGCCGCGATGATTGACGGGCGTGTAGATCTCGAGTCCGTAGCGACGGCCGGTATTGAAGTCGTCCGCGCCGTGTCCGGGTGCGGTGTGTACGAGTCCCGTGCCGGCGTCGAGCGTCACGTAATCGCCGAGGACGAATGAGCCTTCGCGATCGATGAAGGGATGGCGATAGCGCAGATGTTCGAGCGTCGCGCCTTTGAACAGCTTCACCGGCTTGTAGTCGGTCCAGCCGAACTTCAGTGCAACCGCGTTCACGAGATCGGTCGCGAGGATGTAGTTCTCGCCATCGTGCTCGATGACGGAGTAGTCGTATTCGGGCTTCACGGCGATCGCGAGATTCGCGGGCAGCGTCCACGGCGTCGTCGTCCAGATAATCGCGTAGAGCGGTTTCTCGATCGGGAGATCGAGCTCTTTCACCGCTTCATCGAGCATGCGGAATCGCACGTACACCGATGGCGACGTGTGCTCCGCGTACTCGACTTCGGCCTCGGCGAGCGCCGACTGATCGTACGTACACCAGTGCACCGGCTTGAGTCCCTTGTAGACCGCGCCGGTCTCGAAGAAGCGGCCGAGGGCGCCGGCAATGTCGGCTTCGTAGTCGAAGGCCATCGTCGTGTAGGGATGGTCCCAGTCGCCGAGGATGCCGAGGCGGACGAAATCCCTGCGCTGGATGTCGACGTAGCTTGCTGCGAACTGGCGACACGCGCGACGGAACTCGGCCGCGCTCATCTCGTTCTTCTTCGAACCGAGCTTCTTGCCGATGGCCGATTCGATCGGCAGACCGTGGCAGTCCCAGCCGGGGACGTACGGCGAGTCGTAGCCGAGCATCGTCTTCGACTTCACGACGATGTCTTTGAGAATCTTGTTGAGCGCGTGGCCGGTGTGAATCTCGCCGTTCGCGTACGGCGGCCCGTCGTGGAGGACGAACTTCGGGCGGCCTTCGGACTTTTCGCGAATGAGCTGAGAGAGGTTGATGCCCCGCCAGTGCTCGAGCCGTTTGGGCTCGTTCTGCGGCAGGTTCGCCTTCATCGCGAACGTCGTTTGCGGCAAATTCAGAGTCTTCTTGTAGTCGCTGCTTTCGGCCATGGGAGGCGCAACCTAGCAGCGGGGGGCAGAGATTTCAAGGAAGGGCGCCGTTATGATCGCGCTGTGCAGGTGACGACTTGGGCTGTGACGGCCGGGACGCGCGAGGTCGTGTTCGTGGCCGCGCCGGGTCCGAACGGGAAGGTTCTGCTACGCGCGGACGGGCGGATGGTGACGTCGCCGATCGCGCCGGAGGAGCTGGAGCGCGAGTTTTCGTTCGAGGGGATGCGGTTTCGGTTCACGCGCGATGGGGAGGCGTTGCGGGTCGAGGGGATTGGGGACGCGCTGCTTGAGCCCGAGACGGAGATGGTGTCGATGCTCTCGTCATCCGAGACGCGTTGGTTTGGAGTCGGGTTTCTCGTGGCTGCGGTCGTGGCGCTGGGAGTGTGGCTCGGTCTGAACGATGTGCGATTCGTTTCGCTGTTGCGCGTTGCATTGATCGGGAACGCGGTGCTGCTCGCTGTCATCGGCGTCGAGAGTCTGCGGCGATTGTGGCCCGAGGCCAGGCTGCGGAAGGCGTACGCGATCGTGCCGTGGATCGTGGTCGGAAGCATGGTGCTGGCGGCGATGATCACGGACCGCGCGTTGCATCGCGAGGCCGAGGGGATGCGCGGCGTGCACGTGGGCGGCGCGATCGGATTGATCGTGCTCGCGTGTGCGGCTGGCGCGTCCATTTACTTCGGGGCGACCAGACGGTCTTCGATCATGAAGTAGACATCCGGCTCGACGTTCATTTCGACGAGCACCCACGAATCCGGAGCGCGGCGAAAGGTCGCGGAACCGTGAAATGTGTATTTGCCCGTTTCGCGGAACTGATTGTGCGGCGGCAGTGAGCGGCCGAGCGCGTTCAGCGGCTTCCACTCGTAGTTGATCCTGATGTGCTGCTGATCGGGATCGGGGGTGATCAGCCAGACCGCGCGCCGTGCGATGGCGATGCGATATTCGGTGTCGGTCTCTTCGAGGTACGGATAGAGCTCGGCGCGTCCGATGGGCGTCAGTGCGAGGACGAGCTCGTCCTGTCCGCTGGAGGAATCGCTCGTCCGCGTGATCCATTGCGACATCGCTTCGATCGCCGGGTAATCGTCCGTCACACGTAGCTGATCCGGCACGCGTTTCGGAAGCGTGATGACGAGCGGCTTCGCAAAGACGGGCGATGCTTCGATCGCGTCCCGCAGGACGCGTTCCGTCTTGTCCGGCTGTTTTGCGCGCGACTTATCCGCACCGATCGTCCAGACGGAGTGCAGCGCGACGATCGTCACGACGAGCATGAGCGGGAGTGCCGCTTTGAGCAGCGAAGAGTGCATCGGAGAGGACCGCGGCGATTGTACGCGTGGTAAGTTCGGTGCTTCCGATGAAGGGTTTGTTGCTGTTCGTCATGTTGCTGCTGGCCGGTTGCAGTTCACCGGTCGAACGCGCGACGAAGCTCACCGCGCGCGGTGATGCGAAGGCTGCCGAAACGCTTTTGCGCGATCAGCTGTCCGCGCAGCCGGATGATCTCCATGCCCGGGTGATGCTGGGCAGACTGCTGTTGCGCAGGAACGCGATCGCAGACGCGGATCAGCTCTTCGCGGAGCTGAACGACAACGTGCAGATCGCCGCTTCGTATCGCGAGGCGATGCATGCACAGGAAGACGAGAAGGCGATCGCCGCACTTGCGTATCGCGCCGTGCGGCGATCACGGGAATCCGCCGCCGCGACCGTTTGCAAGGAGCTGCTGACGATCGCGGATACACGACGCACGGCGGGCGTGCCGCACGAGGAACTGCTCGCAATCGCGGGCGCGCTGGAGCCGTGCGCTCCGACGATCCTCGAGCCGTTGCGCAAATGGATCACGCACATGAGCGCAAAAGAGGCGTTGGCATTCGTCGGTGAGAGTCCGTACTTCACCGCGGAGCAGGCACGCGAGATTGCAATCACGCTGCGCGACGAAGCCGCGCGGATTGCGGGAAAGCAGGACGCGCGTGCGCTCGCGCTGCTCGACGTCGTCGCGCGTGTTTCTCCCGCGATCTCAGGAGATCTCGATGTGGTCGTGCTCCGCTCACGACTTTCGAGTGCGGTCGGAAGATCGTCCACTCCGAGCGCGTCGTCGGTGTGGCTCTTCCAGATTTATCGCGACGGCACGCCGAAGGAGATCACGTTGCGCGTCATGCGCCTCGTCGGCCAGGCGCTCGATGTGTACAAGGCGGATATGAATCGATATCCGCTCGCGTACGACTTCTTCGCTTTGCGCGGATCGCTCACGCCGCGGTATCTCTCGGAACTGCCGATGACCGATGGCTGGGGACGGCCGCTCGTCTACACCGTGGGGTGGAACGGAGTTTCTGCGAGTGTGGTCTCGCGCGGAGCGCCCGGAACCGGATCGGACATCGTGTGGGAGAACGGCCAGATTCTGCAGGCCGACTCGCGCTGAGCTACATGCCGCCGGCGGTCATCGTGCGCGGGGCCGAGATCCGCAGCTTCTGTCCTTTGCGCAGTGTCGCCTTCTTGCCAAGATCGTTCATGTCGCGCAGCTCGGCGACCGTGAGTCCGTTCTTCTTCGCGATCGAGAAGAGCGTGTCGCCTTTGCGGACGGCGTAGAAGACTTCCTTGTCGTCACTGTGCGCGAGCAGCGTGCTCAGCTCGCGGGCGCGCGCCGGCAGGTAGATCGACGCGCCGGTTTTCAGGCGCTGGTCTTCGCGAAGGTTGTTCATCGCCAGGATCGTCTCCGGCTTCGTACCGACGGCGCGCGCGAGGCGCTGGATCGTGTCGCCTTTGCGCAGCTGGAACGAGCAGAACTTCACGTACGCATCGTCATCGCGCAGCGTGTTCGCACGCGCGAGCAGCACGTCGGCCTTCTTCGCCGGAACGCGCACGGACGCTTTTCCCGGAGGCACGACGCCGCGGCGCAAGCCCGGATTCAATTCCTTCAGGACACCTTCATCCATATCGATCGCCTCGGCGATGTACGCGAGGGAAACGGGACCGCGGACTTCGACCCACTTGTCGTCGTGATCGATCGTGTCGCCGAGGGTGAAGCCGTAGGCTTCGGGGTCACTGGCGATGAGGAGGGTGGCGTAGAAGGTGGGGACGTAGCCGCGCGTTTCTTTCGGCAGCAGGCCGTTGTCGAGCAGATCCCAGAACGACGTGAGACCGTTCTGTTTGAGTGTGCGACTCACGCGGCCGGGGCCGCAGTTGTACGCGGCGAGTGCGAGCGACCAGTCGCCGAACATGCGATGCAGATCGCGGAGATACTTCGCGGCGGCGCGCGTGGAGTGTTCGGGATCGGCGCGCTCGTCCATCCACCAGTCGACGCGCAGACCGTACTCACGCGCGGTCTCGGGCATGAACTGCCAGATGCCGTGCGCACCGGCGCGCGAGGTGAGCGTTGGCATGTACGCGCTCTCGATGACCGGCAGATAGGCGAGCCCCTTCGGCAGCTTGTGCTCGTCGAGCGCCTGATCGATCAGCTTCTTGTAACGCGCCGAGCGGATCAGCGACGTCTGGATGCTGTTCTTCATGTCGACGCTGAAGAGGCGCACGGCGGAGTTGATGGTGCGATGTTCGGGGATGGGGATGGAAGCCGCGGCTTCGACGTCGACGACTTCGATCTCGGGGAGCGGCTTGCCTTCCTCGACAGTGGTGCGGGAGAGGATCTGCGTGTAGACGCTTTCGAGCTCTTTACGGAAGGTGGCGGCGTCGATCGTGCGAGGCACTGCTGCGACGGCGGGAGCTGCCGGAGGTGCTGCAATGGGTGCCGGCGATGAGCTCGCACAGGCCACTCCGTACAACGCCACCACCCCCACCAGCAATGTCTTGCGCATCGCACACCCCCGCGAGCCGCGCCCGGCTCAGGCCAGATCGATTTTCAGGTTGACCGAAAGAGACTGGACATCGGAAGCATCACCCAGCTCGACGTGCTGATTCTGGGTGTCGATGACTGCTTCCTGGCCATCCTCGAACGTTAGTGTAACCCGAACGGATTTGGTCCGAGCCAGCACCCCCTCGGGGAGCTGGACGTGAAGGGTGCGATTGAGGTCGCGTTTTGGACGGAGCGAGTCGAGGTCGGCGAGGACGTCGCGTTTCGGCGCTTTCGGCGTGGTGTTGGTGGCGCGTTTGCGCAGCGCTTCCAGCTCGGCCATGACGTCGACCGAGCTTCTCACCTTCACCGTCTTGACCTCGGGCTCCGCCGCTTTCTGCGGCTCGGTCTGGCTGAATGTGATCTCAGGCTCCGCGATCTGTTGCGGTTCCGGCGTGGGCAGCGGTGTGGTGATCGGCTCGTCGAGCGGGAAGAACTGCGCCGCCGCCTCGGGAGGCGCAACCGTCGTCGGCGCCACGAAGACATCGGCGACCGGCGCTTCGACGATCGGCGCCGGTGCTTCCGCGACAGGCGCATCGGCGATTACGCGTCGATCGAAAATCGAGGATGCGGCAACGGTTGCCTCGGGATCGAACTCCGGCTCCGGAGGAAACGGATCTGGAGCGATGGTTTCGACGATCGTCGGCGTCTCGACGACTCTCGGCGCTTCGGGTTCGCCCGTGAAGGCGCGCATCGGTTCGGTCCTGAGGACTGTCGGAGGTGGAGCAACAGGCGGCGGCGTGCGAACCGGAGCCGGCGCGGGTGCCGGAGCCGCGGCAACGGGCGGCGGTACCGGAATCGAACCCGACATCGTGCGCGCGTTGTCCTGCACGCGAAACTGTCCGGTGCGCGACGGCGACGGACGCGCGGGCTCTTCGCCGGTCATGCGACGGCGCAGCGTCCGCAACGTCATTTTCGAGATCGTCTTCAACGTCTCGAAGACACCGGTGCCGGCCGAAGCGACCGACTCGACGTGCTCGCCTTTGCGCTCCGGGTCGAGCGCGTCGAGCATCACATCGACTGAGGCGATGTTCGGCAGGTCGCGTTTGTTGAGTTGCAGGACGACCGGGATCTCGTCGAGATTCGTGCCGATCTCCGCGAGATTCTCGCGCAGATTCTTGAGGCTCTCGACGTTTGCATCGAGCATCGCGCGCTGCGAATCCGCGACGAAGACGATCCCATCGACGCCCTTGAGCACGAGCTTGCGCGTCGTGTTGTAGAAGACCTGGCCGGGGACGGTATAGAGCTGCAGGCGCGTCTTGAAACCGCCGATCACGCCGACATCGATCGGCAGCAGATCGAAGAACAGGGTGCGGTCCGTTTCGGTCTCGAGGCTCACCATTTCGCCGCGCGACTGCGGCGACGTTTTGGCGTAGATGTGGTGCAGGTTGGTGGTCTTCCCGCAGAGACCCGGACCGTAGTACACGATCTTTGCGGCCATCTGCATGGTGGCGTAATTGAAGAAGACCATCGAAGTCTCAGGGCTCCACTCGGTGTGCGATCGTAATGTGGCCTACCTCGTCTTAGCAAGGAGCGATCCGGCGATCTCGTTCGCGAGCAGTTCGTAGATCTGCGCGGTTCGCGAATCGTCACGCAGCGCGTCGAGGTGTTGCGCGATCACGGCGTCGTCGCCGCGCGCCGCGGGACCGGTGAAGCGCTTCGCGTCTTCGTGATTGCGCCAGTTCTCGATCGCCGATTGCGCGAGCGCGACGAGATCTTCGCGCACGTCGGTCACTCCTGCACGTGCCATCAATCGCTGCGCGATCTCGAGCGATGCCGCGACGTAGTTCGATCCGAAGACCGCCGCCGCGTGATACAGCCCTTTCTGTTCCGCCGCGACTTCGCAGAAGCGCGCATCCATCGCTGCGGCGATGAGTTTCGCGGTGCGGCGATGCTGTCCTTCGAACACGAGGAGCGTTCCCGCGAGATCGGAAGGCGCACCGACCGGCGGCAGTGATTTCAGGGGATGCAGCGAGAATCCATCGCGCAAACTCAGCATCGCGCCGCTCGCGTGAAAGATCAGCCCCTCGGTTTCAGGAATCGCCGCAGCAACTTCGGCAATCGCGCGATCGCTCACCGCGACGAGCAGCACCTCGGAGTCGCGCGCGAGATCGGCCATGTCCATCCGCGCCGTCTCGAGCAGCTCCGCGATGTGGCTGTGCGAGTCATCGCGGAGCCAGACGCCGGACATGGGCCAGCCGATCCGCTTCCACGCGGAACCGAATGCCCATGCGGCGCGACCGCCGCCAAGGATGCCGAGGCGCAAGGTTCGAGTATCCTTTCGGATGTTGCTGGTTGCTGGTTGCTGGTTACTGGTTCAAGGTACCGCAACAATGACAATGCGATTTCTCATCATTCTCACACTACTCGGCCAGTTCCTCTATGCGGCGCCTCCAACGACGTGCGGGCAGGAGAGCGAGTACGAGCGCGCCCTGTGCTCGTACCAGCGACGCAACTTTGCGGAAGCGGAGTCTGCATTTCGTGTGATCGTCGATCGCGACGCGAAGGACGTCATCACTCTGCGCAGCACGTACTTTCTCGCTCGGACCCTGATGAAAACCGGCCGCTTCGACGAGGCCTCGGCATTGCTAATCAGAATCTACTCGCTCGATAAGCCGTTCTATGACGCGTGGAACTGCGACTTTCTGTTAGGGGAGTGCCGCAAGGCGCTGGGGCGCTGACGCGCCGTTGTCGGTTGTCAGTTTTCTGTGAGGTCTCCTCAAGGCGACGACGCACAGACAACCGACAACTGAGAACCGAGAACTGCTCATGCCGCAAAGCCAATTCGAGTTACGACGCAAGCTCCTCCAGCTCGAGGCGCTCTACGACGTCGGGCGTGCGCTGAACACGCTCCGGCCGGAGGACGATCTTCTCGAAGAGTTGATGCATCGCGCGATCTCGGTGCTCGATGCGACGCTCGGTTTCGTCTTCGCGCTCGATGAGAAGCTGAACATCCAGACGTTTTTCACGTTCGGCGTCGATGTCGCGGCGCCGGAGCTGTTGTTGATCGAACCTCCCATCAAACAAGTGATGGCTTCCCGCGAGCCGATGATGGTCACGGTCTCGAAATTTCTCGGCGGATCGGGATCCGATCTGCTCATCGCGCCGATGATCGCGGCCGATACGATCGTCGGCATCATTGGTGTGGGCGGCAAGGAAATTCGAGGGGAGACGAAAGCGGGGAGCTTCATCGAAGACGACCTGCGCTTTCTCGACTCGATCGCGTCGATCGGCGGTGCGGCGATCGACAACACGCGGCGCTTTCACCGTCTCGCTCTCGTGCGCGAAACGCTCGCGGACGAAAACCGCGCGCTCAAGCAACGCATGCTGCGCGACTACTCCGATCGACTGATGGTCGGCGACTCCTCGAAGATGCAGCGCGTCATCGATCTCGTAGCGCGCGTCGCGGATTCGCAGGCGAGCGTGCTCATTCGCGGGGAGTCGGGTACCGGTAAGGAGATGGTGGCGCGTCTCATTCACGGCAACTCGCCGCGCAAAGACGGACCGTTCGTCGCGATCAACTGCGCGGCGTTGCCCGAGACGCTGCTCGAATCGGAACTGTTCGGCATCGAGCGCGGCGTCGCGACCGGCGTCGAAGCGCGTCCTGGAAAATTCGAGCTCGCGAAGGGCGGGACAATTTTTCTAGACGAGATCGGCGACATTCCGCTCACGCTGCAGGCGAAGCTGCTGCGCGTGCTGCAGGAGCGCGAGATCGAGAAGCTCGGCGGTCGGCGACGCATCCCGGTCGACGTGCGCATCCTCTCCGCAACACACCGCAATCTCGAAGACATGATCGAGAAGACCGAGTTCCGACAGGATCTCTACTACCGACTGAAAGTCGTCGAGATCGTGCTGCCGCCGCTGCGCGAGCGGAAGGACGACATCCCGAAACTCGTCCGCTTCTTCCTCGACAAGTACGGCAAGCGCGAAGGTTTGCGCGACGTGCGCATCACGCAGGAAGGACTGCAGAAGATCATGCGCTATCCGTTTCCCGGCAACGTGCGCGAGCTCGAGAACCTGATCGAAGGCGCGCTCGCGCTCACGACCGATCCGCTGATCGATCCGGGCGACTTGCTGCTTCCGGACGAACCAGCGACCGGCGCAGGCGAGCGCGCTCTCTCCGGCGACCTGCCCACCCTCGACGAGCTCGAGGGCCGCTACATCACCCGCGTCCTGGCATTTACCAAGGGAAACGTTGCGAAAGCGGCCCGGATCCTGGGTGTCGATCGCAAGACGCTCTACAAGCGTCGTGACGCGCTGTCCCAAATATCCACACATGGGGATAATTGGGACATTCACTAGTAACATACTTGAAATCAATGATTTACAACGTATCTGAAGCCGACAATCTCGAAAGTGTGGAGAAACTCCACACTGCCTCTGTCGGCTTCCCTTTGAGGCGCGGTCGTGTAAACTACGCCGCGTCATCGACTTAGGAGAGATTCAGCTGACCGGTACCGTGTGGCAGTCGCGTTGCTCAAGCGTGGCCCCGAACAATGAGAGGGGACACCATGAACAACGTTGCGCAGACCCGCACCACCCGCATCGAATCTGCTTTGTCAGCCACGTACGTCCTGCCCGCGATTCTGGCGGTGAACACCGTCGCATTGCTGGCGCTGGATCAAATCGGCGGCATCCCTCAGTGGCTCAAGGGTGCGGTCGCTCTCTTCCTCGCTCTTTAGTCCGGAGAGTACTGTCGAGGACGACCACGTCATGACTGCCACGGCCGAGCGGCAAATGGAGCTGACGCTCCCCATGATCCCGGACATCGAGATCGCTGCCGCGCGTGCGGCCGGCAACCTCGCCCGGGAGCTGGGAATGGCGTCGGAAAGCATCGATGAAATGGCGCACGCCATGATCGAAGCGTGCATCAACGCACGCGAGCACTCCGGTAGCGCCGATCGTCGCATCTATGTAAGAATCACCGGCACCTCACTCGGCGCGGGCAACTCGCGCATCGACATCTGGATCACGGACCACGGCAAGGGATTCAACGTGACCGAGGCTCGCTCGCGGCGCCAGAAACTGGGCGCGGTCCACAAGCGCGGATGGGGTCTGCAAATCATCGAAGCGCACATGGATGAAGTCGGCATCGAGACCAATCCGGACGGCACGACGATCCACATGGTGAAACTCGGGAGACAGAGTGATTGAGCGGTTGAGCTTTGCTCACGGCTCGAAGGAAGAATCATGACGGACGAACTGAGAGTCGCGGTCGACCGCCGCGGCGCAACCGGCGCGGTCCTCTACACGAAGGGCTACATCAACAACGTCGGCGGCGAAGAGATCGCCAACCGCGCGTACGAGCTGATGGACGACGGTGTGCGCACGCTGCTCCTCAACCTCAAAGAAACGAAAATCGTCAACTCGATCGGCATCAGCATCCTCATCGAGATCATCGAGAAGATGATCGAGAAGGAAGGCAAGATCGGCTTCTGCAGCCTCACCCCGGTCATCCACAAGACCTTCCAGATCATGGGCCTCGCAAACTACGCGGCCATTTTCGTGGACGAAGACACGGCGGTGAAGGAGCTCTCGATGTAGTGCCCGGTTGCCCGTTGCTGATTCCTCGTGGCGAGCTCCACCAGGAACGAGCAACCGGCAGCCGGCAACCCTTGGTATCCTGCCCCTTCCCATGCCGGTGAGTCGAATCGCTGAATTTCTCTCGGAGCTGCAACAGCTGGAGAAGGCTTCGGTCGCAGCGCAGGGGCCGCTCATCCTCGATGCTTTCGCGCGGCACACGCGCTTCGATGGCGGCGCTCTCTACGTGCGCGACGGACGCAACACCGGCATGCGTCTCGCCGCGAAGTCGCTGCGCTGCGTCGCGCCGGAAATCCTCGAGCTCGACATGCGCGCGGAAGACGCCCTCGATCCTTCGCCGGCGCTCGTCGTCGCGTTGCAGTGGCAACGCGAAGCGGTCGGGTTGCTCGCACTGCACAGCGACTTCGAAGACGCGCTCGACGATGAAGAGTTCGTTCGCGTTGCGGCGTCGTACGTTTCGACGCTGATCACGAACCAGCGGCTCACGCAGGAAATGCGCGAGGGCGACTTCCAGCTCAAGTACCGGCTGTGGGAGCTCGAGTCGCTGTACGACATCGGGCTCTCGATTGCCTCGACCTTGAACGTCGACGATCTCGCGGACGAGATTCTCTTCCGCATGATCTCGCTCACGAACGCGCGTCGTGCAGCGCTCTATCTGCGCGAGGACGGCTTCAAGCTCTATCGCTCGTTCGGCGATGTGCGTGAAGGATTCCTCGAAGAAGAGCTGACCGAACAACTGCTTCGCGAAGGAAAGCCGCTGACGTTTCAGGGCGGCGCCGCGTGTCTGTTTCCCGGCTGCGAAACGTTCGTCGCCGTGCCGATCAAAGGCAGCAACGACGCGATCATCGGCGTTCTTGCGGCGTGCGATCGCGAAACGCGCGAAGGCGGTATCGGTGCGTTCGAAGCGAACGAGCTGCGGTTGCTTTCCCTGTTCGGCAATCAGGTCGCGATCGCGCTCGAGAACGCGCGGCTGCATCGCGATGCGCTCGAAAAGCAGGCGCTCGAGCGCGATCTCGAGCTCGCCGCGACGATCCAGCGCGACATTCTGCCGAAGGCCATTCCGCAGATCGAAGGCGTCGAGATCGCCACGCGCTCGCGTCCCGCACGACAGGTTGGCGGCGACTATCACGCCTTCTTCGTGCGCGAAGGCGTGATCACGACGCTCGTTGCCGACGTCGCCGGCAAGTCGATGCCCGCGGCGCTGCTCGTGTCCGCGCTGCACGCCGTCCTGCAGCTGCTCTTCGCAGAAGGACGCGAGATCGCCGAGATTGCCACGGAGCTCAATCGCCACATCCACAGCTGGTCGGCCGAGAACAAGTTCATTACGATGGTGATGGTCTCGATCGATCGCGAGAACGGGATCATCCAGTACGTGAACGCGGGCCACAATCCCGCGTACCTCATCGCCGACGGCAAGATCGATCAGATCAAGTCGCACGGCCTGCCGATCGGAATCCTGCCGGGCACGCGATACCTGTCGCAAACGCGCGCGTTCCCCGCGGGCTCGTGCGTCGTCCTCTACAGCGATGGCATCACCGAGGCGGAGGATGTTGCGGATGAGGAGTTCGGGAACGAGCGCCTCGAAGCGCTGCTCGAAGAGCACATCAACGAAAGTGCGTCCGTGATCCGCGATCAGATCGCGGATGCGGTCGATGCGTTCGTCGGTGAGGCGCCGCAGAAGGACGACGAGACGATCGTGATCGTACGCCGCGCCTGAGCCGGCCGGCACGGCCGGCCGCGCTGGTTGCTTCGCTGAAGGAACGTACGGCTGCCGAGTCGGTTTGCTTTCTACCGTCTGCGCGCGGGAGAACGAGCCCACTT
>DASYLL010000117.1:0-2218 GCA_036009605.1 Thermoanaerobaculia bacterium
GGTCCGCGCAGCGGATCGCCCTGAATGAGCTGCGCGAACTCGGCACCGAATCCGGTCGAGCCCGTGTAGTTCGTCAGCAGCAGTACGTAGCCGGGCTTGGCGAGCAGGTGATAGTTCCAGCGCAGCGTGATCTGGTCGCGCCACATGTTGTGCGCGCCACCGTGGATCAGCACGAACAGCGGATATTTCTTCGACGGATCGAAACCCGCCGGCTTGACGATCATGTTGTGGATCCTGCGTCCGCGCTTCGACGTGAACCAGAAATGCTCGGGCGGCGCCCAGTCGATGTTGCGCGCGGCGTCGACATTGAACGACGTCAGATTGCGATGCGACGGTTTCACCGTGTCGATGCGAACGACTTCCGCGGGATCGACGGACGAGCTCCACTGCGCGACCACGACCGGTGCGTTGTCGGCGGCGGAAAGTCCCGCGTAGATGCCGCGCTCCGGTGCGAGCAGCAACTTCGCATCGCCGCCCGTCACCGGAACGCTGAAGATCTTCACGAGTCCCGAGTCTTCGGCCGTGAAGTAGATCGTTTTGCCATCGTGCGTGACGACATAGTCATCGACGGAACGATCGGTCTTCGCGATCACGCGCTCGTTCTGCATCGACGGCCAGTCGAACGCGACGAGCTGATCGAGGTTGTACGTCTTGCCGTTGTTCGGATTGAACGACGCGTACAGCGTCTTGCCATCGGGGCTGAACGAAGCGTTGCCGTACGAGCCGTTCTTCGACGTGATCTTCTCCGGCTCGCCGCCGTTCGCGCTGACGCGATAGAGATCGAATGTGTATTCCGCGTACGCCGCGGTGTTCTGTCCCGTCGTCGCTGCGAAGACGACCCACTGACCGTCCGGCGTCCACTGGCCGTTCAGCGTTTCACTGCCGCTGCCGCCGCCCGTGCCCGCGAATCCAAGGGCCGCAACGAGCCTGGTCCCCGCGAGCAGATCCTTCGCCGCACCGCCATCGAGAGATTGCACGAGGATGTGCGGCTCGCGATTCGGATCGATCCACTTGTCCCACGCGCGGATCGGGAAGGAGTCGTAGATGCGGACCTTGAACTTGCGATCCTTCTCTTCCTTCGCCGCCTTCTTGTTCGCCTCATCATCGGCAGCGTCGGGAAACACGCTGCTCGCGAAAAGCAGACGCTTGCCATCAGGACTGAACTTCGGCGCACGCAACGCCGTCGACAGGTTCGTGATGCGTTGCGCTTCACCGCCACCGATGACGTCGAGCACGTAAATCTGACTCACTTCATCCGCATCGCGCTTCGCGGAGAACGCGATGCGGCGGCTGTCCGGCGACCATGACGGATCGCTCTCACCGGCCTTGAGCGCGGTGATTTTGCGCGGCACAGCGCTGCCATCGGCAGGCACGAGCCAGAGGTCGGTCGACTGTTCCTTGTCGTCGTACGCGGGCTCGGTCACGGAGAACACGACCCACTTGCCGTCCGGGCTGATCGACGGCGCGCCGACGCGCTTCATCAGCCACATCGTCTCGTGCGTGAGCGGTTGTTTGTCCGCGGCGAATCCGGCGAATGCAGCGAAGAAAAGGATGGTCAGCGCGGCGATGCGTTTGTTCAAGATCTGCATGACGCGCGGATTGTCACATATCACGCGGACTGTCGCGTCCGCCGCAGAACGAAGCGTCGCGCAGCCGTCACACCGAGCCACGCTCCCGCGAGATCGAGCAGCACATCCCACGGACTGCCGGTGCGCAGCAGTGTCATCGACTGCTTCGTTTCGTCGAGGATTGCCACGATCGCCGCAACGGCGAGCGCCACGATCATGCGCCGATCGGCGCGCCACGCGAGGATGCCGAGGATGGCGTAGACGAGGACGTGGCCGAGCTTGCGGACGACGACGTTGAGCGCGTGTGCAGCCTCGCGGCCGAAGATCGTGGAGAGCCAGCTTTGGCTGTTCCCCGAGGAGAAAGTGTCGTTGGATGCGGAGAGGATGATGGCGGCCCAGAGGAGGACGGGCAGCCAGGTTCGGACGAGACGCATGGCCGCGTACAATAACGCGCCAACCTCATGGAACCTCGTCCGATTCGATTGACCGTCATTCAGCCCGACCTTTCACCGATCAACGTCAACCCTGCCGGCGCGCTCATCACGCTCGGACGCGCCACGGATTGCACGGTCCCGATCCGCGATCGTTATCTCTCGCGCCGCCACGCCGAGATCGTCTTCGACGCCGACGCCTGGCTCATCCGCGACCTC
>DASYLL010000118.1:0-9372 GCA_036009605.1 Thermoanaerobaculia bacterium
GATGCATTGTGTCGCGCACATCTCAACCTCCTTCCAACAATGAACCCGCACCGCTTCCGCTAAGATTCTCCCTCGTCGCCACGCCAACAGCGGGGCCGGATGGTGCATCCCTTCCGATCGCGAAGACGGCACGGGGCGGCGCTCCGGCGAGGGCGGGGATGCTCCCTCTTTGTTCCCGCCTTCGCACCGAGCGTCTTTCTTCGGGTTTGTCCGCCAGACCGTGCGGAGCCGGACGCCGTGGAGCGCCGCCCGCGGCCTCGAGGAAGCTTCACGGTCCTCGTCGTCGTGGCATCGCGTACGGTGTCCTCTCGTAGAAAAAGTTTTCTACAGGAAGTCGATTCCCTCCGATGCCGGGGATCTCGTCTCAAGCTGCGTCAACCCTCGATGGACTTCTCCATTGGCTCATCTGGCAGTACGGGGGAAGTGCGCGCGTAGGCGTCTAGTGCGTGTCTAGTCGGTCACCTTTCGCATGTGTGCGGACAAGTCGAGACCGAGGTAAAATGCTGAGGAAAGGAGATATCCGCGTATGTCCCGAGACAAACGCGGAGTTGTTAATCCGGTGGTCGTAGGTTCGAGCCCTACCGCCACAGCCAACTAAACCGCTGATTCTGCGCGCCTTATCTCGATCCGTGCTCGTTCACCCCTGAACAGTCCACCGTAGAAAACCGCGGAAGAGCGTAGATACAGCAGGGTTCCAGCAGGGTCCTCCTCTTCATCGGGAACCACTCCTCTCCTCCTCTCCCCCTCCTTCATCGGCCAGCCGCACTATGCCCACCTACACTCGGAGGAACCATGAACGACGAACTCGAGCTCGTGCTCTATCGCGAGCAGGTGCTCGCTGACGAACGCCACCCCATCAACCTCGCAACCTTCCGCGGAGTCAATCTCGGTCTCATCTACGACGCCCTGCGGCTCGCGCGCGACAACTTCCGGGACGAGAACGGCCTTCGGTTCTCGCTCGAGGAGAATGCCGTCCTCCAGGAAGTCATCGACCTACTCGACGAGCACATCGAGCCATGAGCAACCCGAACCAGCCTGCGACGAGCGGGGTGTACATCGAGCTATTCCATGGACGCAACAACGTCGATGAGCACCTGGAAGGCTGGGGCCTTGAAGGTCCCGTGCTCGGACCTTTTCGTTACGTTCACGTCACGATGACGTCCTTTCGTACCTGCGTACCAGCGACGAGTTCAAGGCACCTGAAGAAGAAGGCCAATTCATAGGGGCCGAACGCGTATTCGTTCCTTATTGACCTCCCGGCAGGCAGGCGGTAGTGTTTCCTGCATGCACAAAATCCTGCTAGCCCTTGCTCTGGTTGCCGCGCTGCCGGCCATCGCCCAGACACCAAAGGAACCTTGGGCTCTGACCGTCGAGGAACGGATCGCGCTTCGGACCGACGCGAAACTGGCGCGCGAGCGCCTTTTGAGCGAGAGGAACCGCAAGTCCGTCGTGGCATCCGAGAACGATGATGCACAAGGATGGGTGGACAGCTTCACCGGGCAAACTCACCCCGAGTTGTTTCTTCCGCACGAGGTCTTCCGCACGCTGATCAGTCTCGCGTTTACGGGACCTGTTCGAACAGGAGAAGTCGTTCGTCGCGGTCACATGCCCGATGTCGAGCGACATGGATTGCCACCGGATTTCTGGGAGCGATTGCGATCGATATCGGAAATCTACATTGCCGACTCATGGGCCGAGACCGATACCGGACAGAGCATTTCGAAGCTCAATGGTAGCGCGCGAGTTCGAGCAGAGGAGGCACTTGCTCTAAAGCAGGCTGACGTATGTCGAAGCCGTGCCGATGCCCTGGCAGCCGCCCGAAGCGAGTTCGGGAACGAGCGCTTTGATCGCTTTCTGTACGAGGTGATCGCAGTAACCAAGTTTCACGCGACGGACCGCTTGCTAGATGCAGAGCTCTTGCGCAGAGCCGAGAAAGGATGCAGATGACATTCTTGCGTGTTTTTAGCGCCCTGGTGATTGTCGTTAGCGTAAACGCGGCACACGCGGAGTTCGTTGACGGTTCCGTGTACCTCCTTCCAATAGATTCGCAGTATTCCTCTGTTGGAGAAGCGAAGTATTACAACGACTTACAACAGGCGATTCCGGGTGTGTTCTTGAGTGGCGAGCACAGTGTTTTGCATCCGGGAGTAGCCAACGTAAAGTCGATCTCCGCCATTGGGGCGTATAGCTACACGCTCCAAGGTTCAGCCACGCCAGGCGTCTGCTACGACACCACCATGCGAGTCGTCGGCGAGCTGCCTCCAAACCATCCTCGCAAAGAGCGGACGTTCACCGGCGCCACTAGATGCGCCCGCGCTGGCCCAATCGAGATCAGTCAGCTGTGTCCGTTGATTCTCGACCTAAACGGCGACGGCGTGCACACGACGGGACTCGAGTCCCCGGTCCTGTTCTGGACGTTCAACGGCGTGAAGACTTACAGCGGCTGGACGGACCCGACGACGCAGGAAGCGTTCCTCTGGATCAATAGCGAACTAGATCTGTCGATCGACGAAGCCGAGTTGTTCGGAAGCCGCATGCCTTCCCCCACGGGTGCCCTTCATCTAAACGGATTTCAGGCGCTCGAAAAGTATGACACTGCGAGTCTGGGAGGAAACGGAGACGGCCGCATCACCGCGGCGGATCAGGTCTGGTGGCGACTGCGGCTATGGAACGACCGCAACCATGATGGGAAAGCAGACCTCTTCGAAGTCTCCCTCCCCTCGATGCATCGCATCGTCGCCCTGAATCTTGCCCGCGTTCACAACTATTCCTCGCCGTACGCGAATGGCAACGGCCTAATGCTCGTTGGATCATACGTGCGCCGTACGGGATTCAACCAGTACGAAGAGCGGGAAATGGTCGACATCTATTTCACCTACGCTAACCACTAGCAACGACGCAGAACATTGGAATGACATTACAGGACCCAATCAACCTCGACATCCTTCGCGTCGGTTGGGGCATAGTCACAGCCTCCGTGCTGCGGCATCCCGTTGCGAGCGCCAGCTACCGCAAGAGGCTCTGGGGCCTCTCCGCGGTGCTTGCGGTCCTAGCGCTTGGCGGTCTCAGAACGTGGATGCGCAATCCAACCATGGGTTCGTGGCTCTCTTTTGGGAGTCTCTTTCAGGTGCTCTTCAACCTTGCAGTTGTCGGTGTGCTGCTTCTTCGTTACAAGGTCCACACTTCTCGACGGAGCGCTGCATGATGCTTTTTGATTCAGCAGGGTCCTAGCAGGGTCCGCACCACGTAAGTCATTCATAACAAAAGCGCAACGCCCGGATTGTTAATCCGGTGGTCGTAGGTTCGAGCCCTACCGCCACAGCCAATTAGAAACACACTCCGCCAACCTGCACTCACCTCCCCGGTAAACCCAGCGCGACCGTCGTGATCGCAAACGGAAGGTCGAGGGTCAGGGTCGACGGCGCAGTGGTGAAATGCAGGTTCTGCGGCGCCGGCTCCTCCAGTGCATTCACCGCAATGGCGACCAGGTTGCTTCCATCACGATAGGCCGCGGCGATTTCGCTGGAGATGCGCACGATCACGTTCTCGATCGTCCCATTGGTCGGCTGGTAGACACGCACGATGAGTTGCAGCGGATCGAGCGTGCCGGCCTTGAGCGCGGTGATCAGCACGCGTTCGTCGTGCGGCGTGGCGAGCGAGAGCCTCGGCGGCAGTTGTCCCGCTCCTGTCACCGGCACTGCCACCAGTGGCGTGTTGAAGTTCAGTGCCTGGCCGAACATGGACTGCTCACCCGCACCTTCCGCAGGCGGCTTGAGGAGATCCGGAGGCTCCACGGCATAAGTGATCGTGTACGTGCCGGGGTCGGTCGCACAGGTGGCGTTCTGGTTCCCCGGCGTGTTGCGCAGGATGCAGCCGACGACACCGTCGTTGTAGATTCCCCACGCTGGCGTCGCCGAGTGATAGATCGCCCCGGCGTATCCATTCGCCGCGTTGACGGCTACGAAGTCATGCGTCGGCTCGAACGTGATCGGCGTCTGCGGCGTCCAGTCGAAGTAGTTCCGTGGCTCCTCCGTGTCCCAGTGCGCCGTGGTTCCGTACGTCAGCGACTCCGCCGCACCGTTGAAGCGGAAGTAGCTCATCACGCTATGGCCGTGCAGTGCGGAGCCGGTGACGCTGACCCGCAGCGAGCGCTCGCGATCCTGCAGGTCGTAGCGGATCTGGAAGGGCAGGCCGCCGAGCGTACCGTTGACGAGCGTCGTCGCCCGCAGGTCGCCGGTCTCATAGCTCATCGACGTCATCTGGAACGAGTCGCCCGAATCGTAAAAAGAGGGAGTGTTGCAGGGGATCTCGTTGCCGAAGCGGTAGATGCTTCCGCCGTCGACGAAAAGGAGCAACTGATTGCCCGGCACGCCGCGAGGGAAGCAATTGGTTCCCTGGTCGCTCTGCAGGTCGAGGATGCCCGCGGGACCGATCACCGCCGTGAGCCAGCCGTTTTTCATGATGACGGTGTTGCCGGCACCCGGCTGTGCCGAGACCGTGGCGAGGATGTTCGGCGGCTGCGTGCTGAGCTGCAGCGTCGTGTATCCGAGAGGTGGTACTTCCGCTGCGAGGAGCAGGCCGCCGTTGCCGTCATCCTGCACGGCATAGAACGAGTGCCCGTCGGGAGTGACGCTGGAGAACGGTCCTCCCGGCGGGAGGGACGGCACATCGACAACTGTCCAGCGTTGAAAGCCGAGGCTGTTGAAGACCATGATCCGGGCATCGCTCGCGTGGGCGTTGGCGGCGAGCGTCTGAAGCACGAGGCTCTGTACGCCGTTCGCGGTCGACTGTGCCTCATCGAGCAGCGACACCTGCTCTTCGTCATACACATCCTCGGTGCTGCCTGTACTGCAGACCGTGCCATTCGGCGCGGTGCCGGTGATGTAGTCGTGATGCGTCGACGGCGCAAGCTGATTCCAGCCCGTGGCCAGATCGGTCAGCGCCTGTGCTGCTGCTGCGCTCTCGCCGATCGCAGACAGCAACACCTGCATCATCTCCGCGAGCAACAGCGTGCGCACCGTCTCGTAGTGCACGATCTTCAGGTACGGTTTGCTCGCGTAGCAGCCCATGTAATACGGGTTCGGGATGTAGGGCTTCGCAAATGTGCCGGCAGAAGGATGCGCGGTCAGCACCTGCAGATTGCTCGTACCGTCCAGGTTGGACGTCGCGAGGGCGACGAGCTTCATGTAGTCGTCGAACGTCGCCTGCACGACACACGTCGTCTCGCCCGCCTGCTTGTTCCACTGCGAGAAGATCGACGGACCGTTGTTGTACGGTGCCGTGAAGTCGCAGTCGATCGGCGTGAACATGTATTGCGTCGGCATCACCGTCGTGGTGTTGGCGTCGATCAGCCCCTGGATCTGCTGCTGCCATGTTGTTGAATCGGTGGAGATGCAAAGCTCGTTGCCATTACACGTGCCTGAGCCGAAGGCCGTGTTTCCCTGGCAATAGCTGTTCGACAGCCAGTGCGCCTGCACGACCGAGCCGTCCTGAGCCTTCCACAGAAAATCGAGGCCGACATCTTCCGGCAGAAAGGTGGCCGGCGCGGCGTCCGTGCCGTCCCCGTTGTCGCAATTGTTGTTGTACACGCCGGTCTGCGCGGGGATACGCCAGAAGCCGGTACCGGTGAATCCCATTGCCATCAGCAGCGCGGGGAGCTGCGAATCGTGGCCGAAGTCATCCGGGATCCACATCTGATTGCTCACCGCGCCGTTGCGCGTCGTGGCGCCGAGGGTCTGCTCGAGCCACTGCCGGCCCAGGAGGTAGTTGCGGATGAACGCCTCGGGATGCGAGAGCAGATTGTCGGCCGAGGTGATGCCGCCGGAGGCGAAGAAAAAGTACTTGCCCGCGAACGCGCGGAGCTGGTCCTTCAGATCCTGAGAGACGCTCGTATCGTTCCAGAACGCCTGCAGATAGGCGACCTCGCAGAAGGCGTAGACGTACGGTTGTCCGGAAATGCCCGCGGCGATGTATTGAATCGACTGCGTCAGAGTGTCCCTGACCGCCTGGTGGCTGTCGCCGCCGGGGCTGTAGTACTGGGCGAATGTCGCCAGCCAGTCCCAGTCGCAGTGCGCGGATTGCTCGAGGATCAGCGCGGACGTGTAGTTGTCGGTGATGCCGAGGGAGAGGCGTAGGGCGCGTTCCGCGTCATTCATGACGAGGAGAGTCGCGAGACGCTTGAATCCCTACCTGTGCTCGCTGGCTTTTCCTTGTCTCAACAAGTAACTTAATTGTCTTGATTCGCAAGCTCTCGCCGATCTTCTGCCCGTATATGCAAGTGATCGTTGCGTCTTGCGCATATGCGCAAGACGTTCGCCGTTCGTCGCGTCCCGATCGCCGTACCTTTGGTCGGTGATGGATGTCATCGACTGGCTGCTTAGCGAAGTGAACGCGAGCGACTTGCCGAAGAAGACGATTGCCGAGCGTGCAGGCCTGCGGGACGCATCGGCATTGAGCCGGATCCTTCACAAACGGGTGCAGCCGCGGCATCACGAGCTGGTCGCGATTGCCGCGGTGATCGATCGGCCGCTTTCGTTGTTCTATGCAAAGAGGGCGGTGGTGGGCGTCAGGCATGCGCGGGAAGCGCTGCGTGTGCTCACCGATTTCGTTCAGCAGCACGACACGGCGGCGGTCAGCGCTCCTTCGCCACCCAAACCGAAAGGCTTGTCGAAGCCGGCGCAGGCGCGAACGGCGGAGCCGTTCCACGCGGCCGCGAATCCGAACGCCATTCTTCTTGGCGGCAACGACGATGACGATTGAGATTCCGTCCGACCTCTGGAACCGCGGCGCACGCCATGCCGCGCGGGCGGTGGGCGACTCAATGGTCGATGCAGGAATCGGGAACGGCGACGTCGTTTTCTTCCGGCGTACGCGCAATGTCCAGGCCGCGCGCGGGCACGTCGTCGTTTGCCGCGTCAACTCCGGCATCTACATCAAGCGTCTCGTGCTCGAGGGCGATGAACTGCGGTTCGAGAGCGACAACGTCGCCGCGGCGTATCCGGCGATCGTCATTAAACCGGACGACGAGGTCGAGCTGTACGGCGTCGTGGTGCTGCGGAACTGAGCTCAACGCACCTTCGCGCTGTTATCAAACCGGTTCTCATCGATGCGCAATACATAGGGATCAATCGCCGCGCTGTCCGGCTTCCCGTCGACCGCCACGACGATCTTCTGCGCGCCCGGGTGCAGTGTGTGTTTCGCGAGATAGAGCTGCGTGCCTTCCGCGGAGTAGACGCCGACTTCGATCTGCTCCGGTGTCGGCATGGCCGCATCAGCTTGCAGCGTCAGTTCGTATCGTCCATCGCCAAGGCGCCGCGCGCTCGCGGACTCGAGTTTGAAGTCGTAGAGCACGACCTTGTTCAGCCATTGATCAATGAGCGGGTGTTGTGCGGGCGGCGCTACGGCATAGAGATGGCGGAGCAGGTCGGCGGTGGTCGGGTGGTGATTGGGGCCGCCCTGCTCGAGAAGCAGGTTTCGGAGGGCGCTGTTGAGCGCCTTCTCGCCGAGGAGATCCTGAAGCGCGGCCATGACCAGCACCCCCTTGCGATAGTAGAGGTACGACTCATTGTCGACGCGGGCCAGCGGCGGCTCGTCGCCTTCCTGACCGGCGCGGCCGGAAAGGTAGCGATTGAGCTCGTACGTCAAAAGCTTGCGCGTTTGGTCGCGGCCATACGCTTTCTGAAACGCGATGAGCTCCGCGTACTTGGTCAGCGACTCCGTCAGCATTGCCGCGCCGGGGCCGTTCGCGGCGACGAGTTGATGTCCCCACCACTGATGTCCGACCTCATGCGCGACACGGCGATAGACGAGATCGATGCGTTGCGGATTGCGGGCATCGGTCAGAAACGCGCGAGTCTCGTTGAAGAAGATGACGCCGGGCTGGGCAAAGCCGGCGAAGCGGCGGAACTCCGCCGGAACTTCGACGAGACGGAGATGCGGATGCGGATACGGACCGAAGCCCTCCGTGAAAGTGCGCAGCGATTCCGACGTCGCACGCAGCATCCGCGCGACGTTGTACGCGTGGCCGGGGTGATAGTAGACCTCCACGGCGACGCCGCGATGTGTTTCGCGTGCAACGGCGAAGCGTCCCGAGGAGATGGCAAAGTGATTCGGGAGGAGCGTGTCGGAGCGATAGTGAAACGAGCGTCGCCCGTCATGCTCCCACGTGCGCACCAGCCGCCCCGGAGCGATCGCGGTCTGATCGCCGTCGGTGGAAACGGTGACGTCGAAACGAAGCCATTCGGTGGTCTCGCTTTTCTCGTGTTCCCCGAATTCGCGCGCGCTTTCGGCGGGAGTGGATGGCGGCAGCCCCTGACGCTGACGCTCCAGCGCATTCTCAATTTCATAGCTGGCGCGATATCCGATGGTCGGAAACGCGCGCACGTTCATGATGTAAGAGCCATTCCCGACAATGACCGGATCCGGAGGTGCCTCGGCCACGAAGCCGGGGTTTTCGTAAGTAATGTCGTATCGCGCCGTCGTACTGGCGCCGGGCGGCAGCGGTGGATTGAGCGTAAATCGGTAATGGTTGAATCGCGCGTCGTGCGTGCGCCGCGCGTTGGGGATCGTGACGTTCCCGGAAGCTGAATCTGTGCGTACTGCGACGACGATATCCGGAATCGGCTTCGACGTCGTGTTCGTGAGTTGATACTCACCTCGCACGCGATAACGTCGTTCCGATGGGTACAGATCGACATTCGCGGCAATTGCGGTGACCGCGGGTTGTGGGAGCGACGCGTAATGCTTGTAGTTTCTCTCGTAGTCCGCTTTCCATGCCTGCATTTCGCCATCGGTGGTGTAGACATGGAGCACGTTGGTGTTGTAGAAAATGAATGCACCGCTGGCGATGAAGATCACGGCCATTGTGGCGGACGTGAGACGTCCGACGCTTGATGTTCTGTGAAGGAGCGACCGCAGTCGGCGAAGTCCGGACGCACCGTGCCGCCATACCGTGATTGCCAGCAGCAGAAGCAGAATCCCGAAAGCGTTCCAATAAATCGTGAACCAATGAAATCCGGCGATGCGACCAAAGCCGCCCATGTCGGAGTAGCGCACGTCGGGCAGCCATCCGAGTCGCAATAGTGGATGCGTCGAGTCCTCGAATGGCCCGAATTGTCCGACCGTGGCAATGAGCAGCACGATCAGCATGCCGACATATTTCTGCGGACTGAGTGTCTGCACGGCGACCGCAATGAACGCGAACAGCAGGAGCGGTACGGCCAGGAAATACGCAAACTCCATCAGGAGCAGCGGTTCGATCGCCCAGTCGCGGCTCAACTGAATGCCGACGAGGGTCAGCAGGCCGGTCGCTGTAATGGCGCCGATCAGAGCCGCGAGCGTGGTGTATTTCGACGCGACGAAGACGACGTTCGA
>DASYLL010000119.1:0-8163 GCA_036009605.1 Thermoanaerobaculia bacterium
GATCGCATCGCCGGACCGGGTTGGAAGCGCCACGCATTCGGCGACGGCGCGAAAACCGTCCTCGAGATGCTGGATGACGCGCTGGCCGAGGACTGACGGGTGAGCGCGGTGTACGATCACGCATCCAATCGGAGGCGCCAATCCCCGGAGTCAACCGTGTCGTGCTCGCGCTGCTCGCCGCGTTCGTCGCAACGCCTGTCTTCGCGCTCGATCACACGCGCGCACTGACGCAGGCGCGCATCGCCGTCTGGACGAGTGACTCCGGCCTTCCGCAGAACACGATCGGCGCGATCGTGCAGACGCGCGACGGGTATCTCTGGATCGGAACCGAAGAAGGGCTGGTGCGGTTCGATGGCGCGCGATTCGTCGTCAGCGATCGACAGAACGCGCCGGCATTGCGCAGCGCATTCATCTCCTCGCTGTTCGAGGCTCCTGACGGAACATTGTGGATCGGCACCTACGGCGGCGGCCTCGCGCGAATGCGCAATGGACGCATCGACGCCTTTCGCCCCGAGCTCGTCGGATCGGACCGCATCCGCGAGATGCATGCAGCCGCGGACGGAAGCCTCTTCATCGCCACCGCGGGCGGCGGACTGCTTCGGATCGACGGCGAGAACGTAACGCGATTCACAACGCACGACGGACTGCCGGTCGATCGCATCTGGGCGCTCAAGGGCGACGGCAGCGGAGGTCTGTGGATCGCCACGCATGGCGGCGGCGTCGTGCACTGGCGCGACTCGCGCGTACAGGAACGGCTCACCACACGTGAAGGTCTTCCCAACGATTTCGCACGCGCGTTGCTGCGCGATCCCGACGGCACGCTCTGGATCGGAACGGACGGCGGAGGTCTCGTCGCATGGCGGGACGGTGCGATCGTCCACACGGTCACGACGAACGACGGATTGCCGAGCAACTTCATTCGCGCGCTGCAGCGCGATCGCGATGGAAGCCTCTGGATCGGCACCGACGGAGGACTGGCGCGGTGGCGCGGCGGTCGCGCCGAAGCGTTTGGTGTGGCGGACGGGCTCCCGAGTCCCGTCATCCGCGACATCACTGAGGATCGGGAAGGATCGCTGTGGGTCGGGACGACCGGTGGACTGGTGCGATTGAGCGACACCAGCTTCCTCTCGTACACGCGCAAAGAAGGCCTCTCCATCGACGGCATCCGCGCGGTGCTCGAAGACCGCGCAGGCCGCATGTGGATCGGCACGGAAGGCGGCGGACTGTGCCGGCTTCTCCCCTCTCCCGTGCAGTGCCTGACCAAAGCAAACGGACTTCCGCACGACACGGTCTATGCACTCGCTGAAAGCCGCGACGGCAGTTTGTGGATCGGCACCGACGGCGGTGGAGTCGTTCGTCTGCGCGACGGAAAACTCGCCGAGTCCATCCTCGACGGCCTGCCGAACAGTCGCGTGCGCGCGCTCCTCGAAACCGCGGACGGAACGTTGTGGGTCAGCACGACCAGCGGACTCGCACGCGTTCGCGAAGGACAAATCTCGCGAGTCGAACAACTGCAGGAACGTCAGCTTCGACCGCTCCTCGCACTGCCCGACGGAACGCTCCTCGTCGGCACCGACGGCGCGGGACTCTGGCGCGTGCAACCGAATGACATGCGCGCCACGCTCGTCGCGCGAGCGGGTCGAGGTCTCCAGAGCGATCGCGTGTTCAGTCTCGCGGCCGACGCCGATGGCGGCGGCGTGTGGATCGGTACATCCGGCGGCGGCCTGTCGCGGCTCGATCTCGCGACCGGCACATTGCGATCGCTGACGCGACGCGATGGTCTGCACGACGACGTCATCTTTCAGGTTGTCGATCAGGGCCCCGGCAGCCATCTCTGGATGACGAGCAATCGCGGACTCTATCGAGTCGAGCGCGATCGCGTGCTCGCCGCGATGAAAGGCGTTGCGACCGATCTGTCAGGCACCGTGTTCGGACGAACCGACGGGTTGCCATCCGCAGAATGCAACGCGGCCTCTCCTGCCGCGATTCGCGCGCGCAACGGGCGTCTCTGGGTCGCAACCGCAGGCGGCGTTGCCGTCGTCAATCCCGCCGCGACCATCCGCAACGTGATCCCGCCGCCGGTGCACGTCGAAGAGGTTCTCATCGATGGCAATCCTGCGTCCGCGGTTCCATTGCGCGTACCTCCCGCAACACAACGCCTCGAACTGCGCTACACAGCCCTCGGCCTCCGCGCGCCCGAGCGCGTGACGTTTCGCTACCTGCTCGAAGGCTTCGATCGCGACTGGGTCGACGCCGGCGCGAATCGCGTTGCGCACTACACGAGACTCGCGCCCGGCGAGTACACGTTCCGCGTCATGGCCACCAACGAAGACGGCGTCCGCAGCCTCGGCGAAGCGCGGCTCGGCGTCACCGTCGATCCGCAGTGGTTCGAGACCTGGTGGGCGCGCCTGCTCGCGATTGCACTCATCGCCGCCGCGATCTGGGGAGCATTGCGATTGCGACTCGCTGCCTTGCGCGCACGCAAGAACGAGGAGCTCGCGCATGCGTATCGACAACTCGCGATCGCGAACGATCGCCTGCGCGCGTTGTCGTATGTCGATGGATTGACGGGCGTCGCCAATCGTCGTCGTTTCGACGAAGCGCTCGAAGAAGCGTGGACGATGGCGAGCAATCAGGGCACCGCGCTGTCGCTCGTGTTGATCGATCTCGATCATTTCAAGCGACTCAACGATTCGCAGGGCCATCAGATCGGCGATGAAGCATTGCGCGCGGTCGCGGCACTGCTCGCCGAACGTGCAGAGTCTCGCGGAGGTCTCGTCGCGCGTTTCGGCGGCGAAGAGTTCGCGTGGCTGATTCCGAACGTCACGTTGGATGTCGCGACGGCGGAAGCGGAAACGTTGCGACGCATCGTGCGCGATGCAGCCATTCGTCACGACGGCACTGAATCCGGCGTCGTCACCGTGAGCCTCGGTGTCTCGACGAATGAAGGAACGACCGCGATGTCGCTCGTCGCCGCGGCGGATGCTGCGCTGTATCGCGCGAAGTCGCGAGGACGCGATCGCGTCGAAGTCGAACCGTCGCTCAGTTCACTCGCGCAGCACTGACGATGAATCGCTCAGGCGCGGAGCCGATGAAGCGGAACGGATAGCAGGTCACGAGCGTCAGCTCTTCCACTCCGTTCGACGCGAGCACGCTCGTCTCTTCCGGCGCAACGACGCGCAGCGACTGCACGCGATATTCGTACGTGTTCGGCGGCACGACCATGCGGATGCGATCGTTCACTTTGATCTTGCGCAAGGGCCAGAAGAACGTGTCGCGATGTCCGGCGAGCACCATGTTGCCGATCTCACCGGGACGCGCGCTTCCGGGAACGAGACCGACGGCGCGTGCGAGCGTCTTTTCATCCGCGCCTTCTTTGACGATCGCCCTCACGCCGATGCGCGGAATCTCGATGCGTCCGAATGCGCTGGAACGTGCTGCGACTTTCGTCACGCGCGGCTTCTTTTCGACGGGCGACGCAGGCGTTTCCACGACCTTCACCGGCAATTCTTTCGCCGGCTTTGCGGGCTCGACGACATCTGCAACTTTTGCAACCGCGGGCTTCGGTACAGGAACAGAAAGAGCGGGCTCTCGTTCGAGAACCCGCTCCTGTTCCGCCTGGTAACTCCAGCGGCTCCACGTTTCCCCCGAGGCAAAGCCGACCAGCGCGAGGCCCAGGAACCAGAGGGCGATCTCGAGGCGGCGAAGTCTCGGGGAACGTGTCATGCGAACTTACCGGCGCGCGAGTCGGAACGCGACCGCGCCGCCGAGGGAGAGCAGCCCGAACAATGCGATGAACGGAACCTTACTCGCGGTGCTCGGCATCTCCGGCGTGGTGGCTTCGGCAATCTGCGTCGTCTCCGTCCGCGTGGTCTCGCTCGAGATCATCGGCGCGGGAGTGGTCTCGGCAATTGCGACCGGCGCAGGCGGCGGGACCGTGTAAACCTCGACCGTCGATTCCGGCGTCACGACTGACAGCGGCGTGGTGTCGAGATCGGCAACGATGGTTTCCGTCGGATACGCGACGACGCGCGAGTTCCCGAGACGCGCGAGCTGCTGTGCGCGGGACTGGCTGTAGACGATGTCGTGACCGCCGCCGCTCGCGTCCGGATCCGGAGCGAACCAGGTGCGCAGCGCCGCCGGCATTCCTTCGCCGGCAGGGTAGTAGACGAACACCGAGTTGGCCGGCTCTTCATTCTGGAGGATCGGATGGGGGACCGTCAGCACGGTGGCATAAACGGTCTGCAGATCCTGGCTGGTGATCTGTACTTTGTGGCGGTCGGCGAGACTCGGCAGGACGCGGATCGTGTAGACGCCCGGCTGGAGGATGGTGCCGCCGACATCGAGCGGCTCGTTCACCGGAAGCGTCGACGCCTCAGGCGTCTGTGCGTATGCCGCGGGTACGGCGATCACCAGCGCAAGTGCGGCGAGTACTGCAATACGGAGTGTGCTTTTCATCGTGTGTTCTCCTTCGTCATCTGTGTGGCCGGGAAGTGGTCTCGCATGCGGCGACCAACTGCCCGAGTAGCTATGCAAATTTGGTTATTTGCACAGCTGTGGCCAATGATGGCGAGCGCGACCGCGATTTATGCGATTTCTTGCGCGAGACCCGATTTGCGCAGCAGCGCCCCGGTCTCGGATTGATGACGGTCGAGGCTCGCGAGGAACGGCGCCGGATTCGGCAACGCCAGCGCTTCGATCGTTTCCGCGAGCGCGCGCATCGTCGTCTGCTGCGCGTGCATCGCATACGCGAGCGCGCCGTCGCGCAAGAGCAGGATCTGCGACGCGCGCAGCGACTCGGGATCGATGGCGTTTCGCAAAAGTGCGGCGAGCTCCTGGCGTTGTGGACCGCAGAGGCTGAAGCGAAGAAGAAGATTGTTCGCGGGAGAACGCCAATCGGATGCTTCGGGTCCGAGGGCGTCGTGGCAGTCGTCGCCGATCTGGAGGAGACGACCGAGCGGGATGGCGAGCCGCGTGAGCGATGCTGCCTCGGCGGGACTCGCGCCGGCGGCGAGCGCTCCGAGCTCGAGTGCGGTGCCGACGAGCGGCGGCGTCTTTTTGTCGACAACATTCCAGAAATCTTCGAAGCCGCTGTCGATGGTGGTCTCGAGCATTTGGCCGATGGCGGTCTCGCGAATGCCACGTCCGACCGCGTTCGCCGCGGTGCGCCATGAGGACTCGGGGAATGGCAGCGCAGCCGTGAGCTCGAGGCTCCACGCATACGCGGCCATTGCGACATTCAACGCTGCGGCGGTTCCAATCTGCGTGGCGAGACAGACCGCTTCTTCGTCGTGAATATCGTCGATGATCTTGATCGCTTCGAGAAGCGCGGCGATCGTTGCGTGAATCGTGATCGCGGCTTCGGGATCACCGAATGATGCGGCACCGTCGTGTGCGAAATCGAAGAACGCGGAGGGAGCGAGAACGGAGACTCGTTCGCGCATCGATGCGACAAGGTCGGGTGCGAGCGAAAGTGCGGCGGTGCGGCCGATGCCTTCCGCAGCGACGCGCAGCATCGCGCGCGCCTGCTCCTCGGATCCAGGCAGCGCGGACGCAAGTTCGGCGATGCGTCCGACCGTGTCGGACGCATGCCATGCTTCATTTGCGCTCAGACGGTGACCTTCATCGCGCTGGCCGGCCACACGGTCCATTTCACGCCGATCGGCCCGTGAAGGACCTCTTCCGCGGCTTCGCGGTCGCGGAAGAATTCGTTCTGCTGCTGCAGGACGGCTTCGTGGCTCGTACGGAACTCCTCGAAACTCATCAGTCGATCATCGTTCGACATCGTCACTCCTTTTAAGTAGCTCCCCGGAATTGGGCGAGAGCGAGACCCCTCATCCGCCTTCGGCACCTTCTCCCCTCTCACGAGGGGCGAAGGTCGCGCAAACTCACGTAGCGCGAGATCTTCGGCGGATGAGGGGAGCGCTCCGTACCAAGCCGTCGAAGAACCTCTTCCGCTGCATCGCGTCTTCGCGATTCGTGCGGAACTCTTCGAAACTCATCAGCCGCTCGCTTTTGGACATCGCTGCTCCTTTTCCGTGTATCTGCAATTGTAGTACGGCGGACGAGCAACTTGTGTCGCTTCGGTCATTCCTCGGTGAGCGATGCGCATCGTCCATTGCCGTGCGACGATCGCGAATGCATCGTGGAAAACGAAAGGAAGTACGCGCATGAACTTCATTCGTCTCGTCGCGTTTCTCTCGCTACTCACCATCGTCGCGCAGGGCATCCTGCTCAGCGACGGGGTTCTGATTGGCGACGGCGCTGCGGCTTCGGATTCATCCGCGGATGCGGATACGGGCAGCATGATCGATCCGATGGGTTAGTCGACCCCTCGAAAACGTTTCGATCCGCTGCCATCCCTTGCGCGTTAATGCTGCACGGGCCCCATCGTCTCATCGAGCCAGTTCGTCACGGTCGGCACCAGCACATCCGTCGACGGTGCGTGGCCACCTTCATACGTGAATAAGCGCTTCGGCTCGCGCAGCAGTCGATACAGCGGCTCGGCGTGACTCTTCAGCGGAGAGTCTTCGTCATACAGTCCCTGCATCATCAGTTTCGGCGCTGCAATCCGCGGCGCAAAATGAATGCGGTTGGTCGGCAGAACATCCGTCACATCCTCGGGCGCAATGCCGGTCCCGATGAAAACGACCGAGCGATACCGCGACTCCAGCGCCGTCAGAATCACACCCGCCCACGAGCCCGCGCTCGGGCCGATGAATGCGATGCGGGACGTGTCGAGGTCCTTGCGCGTTTCGAGATAGTCGAGTCCGCGGCGAAGCTCCGTCACCTGCGTCACGACATAGTCGACGAACTGCGGCGACCGCGTATCGGGATCGATGAAATCAGGCGGCGCGGGACGATCGAAGAATCCTTCCATTGCAACGGAGAACACCGCTCGCCCGCCGCGGATGAACGCGGGCAGCGTCATCTCGATGCTCGCGGGCAATGGCCGCCAGCCGTTCACGACATCGCCGGCCGGAGAGAAGTGAATGATCTGCAGCGGCCGCTGGTATCCCGATGGCAGATAGAGATACGCCAGCGCTTTCCGTCCCGGCGCAACCGTGAACTCGATCTTCTCGCGACGCCACGCCGCGGTGTTCACGACTTCAATGACGCGCGCGTTCAAGGGTCCATGCGCGTATTCGTATCGCTTGCGAATCTCCGCAAACGCCGCGTCATCGACAGGTTGATACACGGGACTCGTATCCGTGGCAGGCAGCGCAAACGCGCCCTGATCGTCGGCTGTAATCGACAGATCCTTCATGCAGCGGAAGCCGAGAGTCGGACTCGCATAGATCGCCGGATATCCCGCCGTTCTGCCGAAGATGTACACAGGGTCATTCCAGCCGCCACCGCGCGTTGCGAACCCCGGTTCTTTCTCATTGCGGCACCACTCCGCGACGTTGCCCGCCATGTGATACGCGCCATACGGACTGATTCCAAACGGCATGCTGTCGACCGGCAACGTCCCCTTCCCCAGAAAGTTCGCCCGATCCGTCGCATCCATCCCCTCGGCGATCAGACCCCACGGCATCGTCGTCGTCACGGCACGCGAAAGCGGATGCCGCGCCGCTTTCTCCCATTGATAGATCGTCGGCAGTTTCTTTCCTTTGAATTCGGCGAACGCCGCGGCCTCGTACCACGACACATCCGCGACAGGATGATTTTCGCGTCCTGCTACCGGAGCGCCGCCGACCCAGCTGCGCGGTCCCGGCAAACCGGTCGTGTCGCGGAACTGCGTCATCGCTTCTTCGAACGAGAGCGTCTTTCCACGCACGACGAACGGATGCTTCCAAAGCTCGCGTCGACGATAGCCACCGCCGCGTACGAACTCTTCGAAATCGCGATTCGAGACTTCATACCGATCGATCAGAAAATCATGCAACCGCACTGCGCGATCGCTCGGGCGCGACCATCCCTCGAGGCGGTACTCGCCTCCTTCGACATAGACCATTCCGTCCACGGATTTCGACGTTGGAAGGAGATGAAGGTTGAGAGGATCGGGCAGATCCTGCAACGCGCTCCCGCGAAACATCGGCGGAACCGTCGACACAGTGCGCATCGCAGAAACGGACCCCGGCTTTTCGACGGTGACCAGATAGTCCGCACGCGCAATCTCTTTGATGACGAGTGGCGTCGTGCCCACACGCACACGCGTGG
>DASYLL010000120.1:0-16339 GCA_036009605.1 Thermoanaerobaculia bacterium
CAGAAAATCGCCGTCGCCGATACCTGGCGCTGGCAGATCACAAAGAACATCCCCACCGGCCCGAACCCCCGCAAGCTCCTGCGCGCGAATCATCTCTGGGTCGCCGATGACGAAGGCGTCACCGCGATCGACACACAATCCCTCGCAGCAACGCGCATCCGTTTCGGCGCAACACGCGACATCGCAATCAGCAGCGACGGCGCCCTCGTCTTCGCAACGACTTCCAACTCAATCGCCATCATCGACGCTCACAAACAAAAACTCCTCGGCCGCGTCGCAATCGACGGCACTCCCTCACTCGTCGCGTACTCATCCGCCGGCAAAACGCTCTACGCGATCGACACGAAATCCGGCCGCATCTTCGCCATCGATCCTCACGCGAAAAAAGTCATCGCCACAATCGAATCGCATCCCGGCGCCGCACAACTCCGCTTCGCGCCAAACGGCCGTCACGCGCTCATCGCCAATCCCGAGCGAAACATCGTGCAGGTCCTCGACGCCGCCTCGAATCGCATCGTGCAGAACGCCGAGATCGGGGAGGGGCCGGACCAGGTCACGTTCACACCGCTCCTCGCCTACGTCCGCCGCCGTGCCAGCGAAACGATCCTGATGATCCCCATCGATCAGATCGGCATCGAAGGGAAACAGATCGGCGTCGCCGATTTCCCCGGCGGACAACATGGCTATGGCGACGGCCTCTCCGGCAGCATCGCCGCCTCGATCATCGAAGCACCCGAAGGCCCGAGCGTTCTCGTCGCCAATCCCGCCGACAAGATGATCTATCTGTACAAAGAGGGGATGGCCGCTCCCGCGGGCGGCTTCAGCAACTACGGCCGCCAGCCGCGCGCCGTTCTCGTCGTCGATCGCGGTCTGCGCGAAGCCACTCCCGGCCATTACGAGACGACAGTCCCAGTCAAAAAGCCCGGCAACTACGACGTCGTCTTCTTCCTCGACACACCGCGCGTCGTGGCCTGCTTCTCCATGGACATCGCGCCCTTACACCCCGAACCGAAGAAAACTGCCACTCGCGTGACTGCGATCGAGCCGCCGAAACATCTCGTCGCCGGAGAATCCGTGCGCCTCCGCTTCGCATTGATCGACCCCGACAGGAACGCACCGCGCCGCGCCACGGACGTCCGCGCACTGGCCTTCGAAGCGCCCGGCATCTGGCAACAACGCGGCGAAGTAACCCCGCTCGCCGACGGTACCTACACGTTCGAATTCATCCCCCCCGACACCGGCATGTATTACGTCTGGCTCGAATCCGAATCCCTCGGGCTCCCCCCGAACAATCCGCAATTTCTGGTCTTTGAAGCCCGCTGAAAAAAGGAGGCCCCATGTCCAACGGCAGCCCCGTCAAGCCTCAATACAAATACGACCCCGCGACAAAAACCTACACGCTCATCCGTTTCACCACGCCCGCCTGCAACAACGATTTCCCCGACGATCCCGCGTCTTACGAAAAACTCGCCGCCGCCTGGAGTCAGAACGTCGAAGGCTTCACGCAACAGGCCATTACAGGAAATCCCTGGAACTCGCTCTATTCGTCGCAGCAGACCGGCTATTACGATCCCATGTCCACGCCGATGCCGGCCGGCTCCTTCGCCGTCGACGTCGCCTGGATCGCCTTCCCCAATCGCCTCATCCAATACCTCGGTCAGAATCAAATCCCCGCGAATCCTTACAATCTCCTGCCCCCCGTCCTCAATGAGCTCGCCGATTCCGGGCAGCTGGCGAATTATCCGATTCCCAATACCCGCTGTCCGCAAGCCGACTGGTCGGGCTCACTGGAGCCGTATGGACCCTACGGCCCGCGCGGCTGGCTCGACGAATATTGCGAGTTCAGCGTCGTGCGCGATGCATCCAACAACATCGCGCGCGTCGATTTCACCTGCGAGAATCCCGAGTACTACCAGACGCTCTGGCGCATCAGCCCGCAGAAAGTCGCCGACGTTTTCACCGCGGCATTGAACGCCGGTGCGCCTCAGGCGAACCATGTCACTGTGACGGTCGCCGACCTGCAACTCACCGATCCGAACACCGGCGCGCCGGTAGTCGATCCGCAGACGGGGAGACCCGGCTACAACCCCCTCAATAAGTGGAACTCCGGCACGATCGCGACACGCGGCGGCTCCGACGCATTCGGTGGCGCAATGCACCTCACCGCCACGCCCAATACGCTGCAGACCGAGCTCGGCCTCGGCGCGGGCGCAACGGTCCAACGCGCGCAGGGCAATACCGATCCGCAGGCACTCATCTGCTGCGGCCAGTACGGCCAGAATTACCGCAACAGCGATCCGCACATCGGCCAGTCGATCAATCTCGCCGTCGGCGCCGGCTTCAACATCTCGCTGGCCGATCCTCCCGGCCTCTACATCCAGATGCCGAGCTTCGCGCAGTACAGACTGCCGGCCGATCCGAAACTCCCGGCGGGCGCGACCGCCGCCGATTGCTGGCAGATCATCCGCGGCTACGAGATCGTGACCGATCCGGTCACCAATGAACCGTATCCCGGCTCGTTCATTCTCCACGCCGCGTTCCAGATTCCGCAGACGTGGATCGACGCGGGCGTCACGTTCACGGTGAGCGACATCAAGATCGCGGGTCAACCGATTCAATACGCCTCGCAGATCGCGTCGACGCTCGAGATCGCACTCTTCGGTCGCCCGATCCCACCCGTCAATCCAACGCCGAAACTCGCGTGCGTCGCCACACCGGCCATCATCACGCAGTCGCAGCCGCTCCAGATCATGTACCAGGCATTGTGGGACGCGTATTACGGAACGATCGTCAATACGCCAGCAGGCGTGCAAATGGTCCTGGCCAGCAACTCCAGCATCATTCCGCCGACCGTGCCCGCCGGCACGCAGAACGCGCAGCTCGCACTGACCTTCGCCGCAGCTGCCGGCGCAACGTCACTGCCCCAGCCACAATGGCCGACGGTCGTCTTCACGCTCAATGGACAGGCCGACCCGACGATCACGGCGAACGTCGCCGGCTACAACCCGAGCGTCTATTACGCAACCCCCGGCAATACCTACCCGAGCGCGTGTCAGCTCCTCAATCTGCAGGTCAGCGTCGCCGCGAATTCACCCGCGGGCGTGCGCGGCATCGTCATCGTGCCGGCCGGGCAGGTGTTCGCCAACAACAACATCACTCCCGCACCGGCGTTCCTCGTCGTCGGTGCCGCAGCCACCGCATGAAGAGGAGAACGTCATGAGAAAGTCCATCCTCGCTCTCACGCTGCTCCTGTCCGTCGCCGCCTGCAAGATGGAAACGACGACCACGACATCGACCGAAACTGCCCCGGCGCCGGAAGCAGCTGCTGTACAGGCGCCGATGACGCAGACCGCTGTACCGATGCCGGCCGGCTCGACGAGCAACTGCCTCGCGCCGCCCTTCCTCGTCAAACCGGGCGCGACTGCCTACACCACGCCGAAAGACTTCGCACTCACGCGGCAGGCGGACGCGAACTGCTTCGCATGGCAGGAGTTCATCTCGCTCAACTGGGTCGCATCGTCGTCGATGCGCGGTCAGCCCGATACGTCGATCCAGCCAACAGCATTCGGCGAGCCGAACGACGTGCGCAACACCGTCTGGGAAACGTACAAGGAATCGGACGAGGTCTTCCTCGCCGACGCCAAAGATCCCGGCCCATGGAACGCATGGCCGAAAGGCGGCTCCAGCCCAACCGTCAAAGTCCTCGGCGGAATGAAATCCGAATTCGATGCCGAGCCGGTTCTCGATCTCAGCGATATCGGTCAGGCCTCGACCGGCCACCCATGGCTCACCGCACAGAGCGGCATCCTCACGATGTACGAGCGCCGCATGAATGAGGACGAGTACAACTACATCTGGAAAAACAAGCTCTACGACGCCGACGTGCAATGGGAATTCGTCAAAGCGCCCGTCGCGACGTCCACGGTGACGCAGACGGCTCCCGTCGGCATCAGTCTTCCCGACGGCACGACGAACAGCGCCGCCTACGGACCGCTCGGTTCGATCGAGACGAAAGCCGCATGGCTCGAATTGCCGAATTCCAATGACTGGCCGCGCTACAAGACCTCGAAAGCGGTCGTGAACTATCCCGGCAAGCCGCCGAAAACCGTCACGGTCGGCCTCGTCGGACTGCACATCATCCACAAGACCGCTCTCGGGCAGCAATTCATCTGGGCCACCTTCGAGCACAAAGACAACGCCCCCGATCAGAATCAGGTCGCGACCAAACAATTCGCACCGTCTTACACGTACTACAACCCGACTTGCGACCCTGCGAAAGATCCGTACAAGTGCATTCCGAACTCGAATCCAACCATCGTGAACGGCGGCGCGAAGAACAACAAATACGAATGGCCGATGCAGGTCGTCCGTGAGACCGCCATCCCGACGCGCGCGAACAACAACGTCGTCGGTCTCAATCAATACGCCTGGGCGCAGATCGCGGGCACGAATCCTGATTCGGTCTTTCTCAACTACGAGCTCGTGAACGTGCTCTGGTCGAATCAGAACACCACCATCCAGCCCGGTGCGCATACCCCGCTCTTCGCCGGACAGCTCTCGCCCGGCCCGAATCAGGAGCCGGTCTCGAACACGACCCTCGAAACGTACGTGCAGAGCCTGACCTGTCTCGCGTGTCACGCATCCGCCGCAATCGCGCCGCTCAAAGAACAATCGACGACGAAGATCTACGATCCGGCCACCGCGGGACAGCCGCAGACGGCCACCAATCCGTACGCCGCCGATTACTCCTTCCTCCTCAACAACGCTCAACAACCAAAAGCCAACAAAGGCAATCAGTAGGAGGCGATTCTCATGACAGTACCTGTACCGTCCTGGCTCACCGCGTCATGGTCGCGCCTCTGGGTCATCAACAACAACCAGGGCCCGCCCGTCAATAAGATCAATGTCCGCAATATCCAGACGCCGACGCTGTTCGGCGACTGCCGCATTCCGAAAGACCGCCCGAACTTTCCCAATGCGAAATCGCTCGCCGATCTCTCGGATAAAGAGCTGGAAACGCTCTATGCGCAGGAAGGGTTCAGCGGCTATACGAGTACCGAGGGGTACATCATTACGTGGCATCACGAGATTGATTACCAGCCGCCGGATGGCTCCATCGACATCGGACGCTTCGAGATTCTCGGCGGTCGCAACGTCCTCGAGCACGGCGTGCAGGCCAGCTATCTCGAACATTGGTGGCGACTCGAAGAGCCCGGCACCTATTTCCTCGGCGCGAAGGTCATGCGCAACCTCGGCAACAACCAGCAGCGCGTACATGAAATCTTCTCCGTCGCCGGCGATCACTTCATCTACGCGCGCAATCGCGCTTTCGATCTGCCGATGGCCAATTCGATGGCCGATCTGATCAAGAAGGAAAAGTACAAGCGCAAGCAGATCCTCGCCGTCCTCGATTGCGAGGTCGCGCACGGTTTCGTCCTCGGCGGACGCGTGCCGTGGGAAGTGCAGTTCTCGACGCTGCCGTACAACGAAGGGAAGCCGCTCGAATTCACATCGCAGATCACCGTCGATCCGAAGACGGGCCAGCTTTCGCACAAAGGGAGCACGCCCGATCTGATCTGGTCGTTCCCGATCAATACGCTCGCCATCGAAGACCTGCTCGTCCTCTTCCCACCGGCCTGACCGTCAACGAAGGAGAGACGTCATGAAGAAGTTGCTCGCAGTTTTCATCCTCACCACATTCGCGCTGGTGGCGCTCGCGCAGACGAACCCCGCGCCGATCGTGCCGCGTGATACCAGCGATCCCATCCCGCGCTCGCTCGTCGGCCGCACGCCGCGCCAGTCGAAGTGCAAGATCCAGAACAACAACACCGGCAAGTTCCTCGCCGCCGTCGATGCGAACGGCAATGTCATTCCCGATCGCGACGCGGACGGCAATCTGCTCGTCAATAACGACGCGCTGTTCAAGCTCCTCTCCGCACAGGCGCGCTGCCCTGGCAATGCGCTCGAGTTTCGCGACCTCGTATTGAAGAACGGCATGTCGCTCAAGCCGTCGATGGTCGCGAACCGCGGCTTTCACAATCCGCTGCCGCAGGGGAGCTTCAGCTTCTTCGAAGCCGTGATCGGCAATTACGCGGGACAGGATCTGAAGCTCGGCGACTGGTTCTTCGGTCACTTCACCGCCGCGTCGATTGACAACACCGCGCTCACCAGCATCATGTCGCCGCAACAGGCCGCGACGCCGGACAACCTCCTGCTCGAAACGCTCGTGTGGGATCCGGTCAAACAGGTCTTCAACTTCTACGAGATCCGCGGCAACGGCGAAGGCGGCATCTGGTTCTATCGCGGCGATTCGAACGACATCATGGCGGACATCAAAAACCTCCATCGTGCGTACGACCCGTCGCAGCCGATCTTCATGGGACCGCTCAATGCGGGCCAGGCCACGATGCCGCGCCTGCGCTGCTCCGGCTGCCACATGAACGGCGGCCCGATCATGAAGGAGCTGAAGACGCCGCACGATTCGTGGTGGCGGACATCGCGGCCGCTCGACTTCGGCGCATTGCGCATCGCTGTCGAGCTCAAGCCAATCGTCGAGAATGTCGTCACTGCGGACGATTTCTCACAATGGATCAAACTCGGCGACGAGAAGCTCTTCAACAGCGCGCCGTACTGGAAGCGCCGCAGTGCACTTCCATTGCAGGAACAGTTGCGGCCGATCTTCTGCGAACAGGAAGTCAATCTCGAATCCGATCCCGAGCCGCTCGAAGGACCGTCGCTGACAATCGCCGCACCCGTCGGCGCATTCGTCGATCAGCGTCTCGTTCCCGACATTCCGGCAGTCACGATCAATAAAGCGCTGTACATCGCCACGCTCACGCTCTTCAATTCACAATTCTTCGACTACCAGAGCGGCAATTTCCCCAACTCCGTGCAGCCGGTCAATCAGATCGACGGCGATCATGCCTTCGAGGTGCCGGTGAAAGCGCACACCGACATGCTGCTCGCGCAGAAGATGATCAGCTCCGGCCTCATCGACGAGAAGTTCCTCTTCGATGTCATCAGCGTCGACATGACCAATCCGATGTTCTCGCGTGCGCGTTGCAGCATGCTGCAGCTCGTGCCGAGCAGCGCGCCGACGCCGAACTGGAAAGCCGTGTTCCAGCAGAACCTCGCCAATTCGACATTGCCCGCGGCAAAGGAGCTGCTCGCGAACATGAAAGACGCGACGCGCACGCCCGCGTACTACCAGAACAAAGCGAAAGCATTGATCACGATGGTGCAGACCAATGCCGCGAATCAGCAGAACGTGAACGGCTACGTGCGTCTGCTCGCGCAGCGCCGCATTGCGGTCTATCAGGATCAGATCTCGCAGCACCCGCAGGGCCAGATCTTCGAGCCCGGCTTCCGCCTGATCTTCCCGACCATGCAGCTCTTCCAGAAGAACCAGCAGCAGATCGCTTATGGCGGCGTGCCGGCTCAGTACTGGCTCAATCCCGCGACCGGCACCGTGCAGCTGACGCAGTAACGCTCAGGCCTCCGGCAATTCATACGACGGCGCCTCCGATGGAGGCGCCGTTCGTGTCAGTGCCGCAACGATGCGCGCCACATGTACATGGCTCGTCTCGATGAACTCCTTCACGCCGCCGAGCTGCGTTCCCGCCGCGCCCGTACCCGCGACATAGAGGCCGTGCACGTTCGTCTCCATCGTCTGCTCGTCGAATTGCGGACACTTTCCTTGGCCCTCGAGCCGGATCCCGATCTGCTCGAACAGCGTGCTGTCCTGCTCATACCCCGTGAGCAGCAACACCGCATCGGCCTGCACCTCGCCATGCGGATCGAGCACTACACGGTCGCCCTGAATCTCACCGACGATGGTTCTCGGCAGATACTGCAACCGCCCATCGCGAATCAGCGAGCGAATCTCCGGCAACAACCAGAACTTGATGCGCTTCTCATCGAGCTCGCTTCCTCGATACGACAGCGTCACCTCCGCGCCGACGCGATGGCAGCGAATCGCCGCCTCCACCGCCGAGTTCTGCCCGCCGACGATCAACACCCGCCGCCGAAAGTACTGATGCGGATCGCCGAAGTAATGGCTCACATGCGCCAAGTCTTCCCCTGGCACATTGATGCGCCGCGGCCGATGCATGTCGCCGATCGCGAGCACGACACTCCGCGCCCGCCAAAGCCGCTCTCCCGCCGCCCGCGCACTCGCGATCTCGAACCAGTCGCCCTCTTTGTGCAGCGACGTGACCCGCTCGAACGTCTCGATGCGCAGATCGAACTGCAACACCACCGCGCGCAGATAGGTGAGGTACTCCTCCCGCGTTGCCTTCGTCTGATCGAGCGTCTGCAGCGGCACCCCTGCAATCGCAATCCGCTCCGGTGAGGAAAAGAAATGCGTCTGCGGCGCATACCACGCGATCGTCGACGCGATCTGATCCGCCTCGAGGTGTACGTACCGGATCCCGCGCGCCTTCAACGCGACCGCGAGCTCGATCCCGATCGGCCCCGCACCGATGATGAGGACGTCGGTTTCCGCGACATTCATTTCGCAACGATAATGCAAGCGTGGAGCTGACGACCGACCTCTCGCGCGACGAGGCCATCCCATACTTTCTGTGGGACCAGCCCATGACTGTCGCCGAACTGCGCCGCCGCCTGAGCGGACCGCCCGAAGAGCGCTACCGCTACCTCGGCACAATCCTGCGCGAGGCACGCGATACGGATGTCTGGCGCTTCACCACGCCCGATGAAGTGGTGCGCGAGTGGGACCGCATCGAGCCGCAACTCGGCCGTCGTCGCGAGTTCTGGCGTTTTCTGCTCGCGAAGTGGCGCGAGCTTGGACTGATTGTGTAATGACAGGCGGGGCGACCGCTCCCCTCATAGAGGGGAGAAGGCCGAGAAATTCTCGCGCAGCGTCGACTTGGGCAAGTCCTTCGGCCGATGAAATTTCGCGCAAGGCCGACCCAATCTCAGCCTTCGCCCCTCGTGAGAGGGGAGAAGGTGCCGAAGGCGGATGAGGGGTCGCTTGCGTCGGACGGCGTAGCCCGATATTCCACCATCCGATACTGCACGACCGGACACGTCGACGACGCCGTACACGTCAGCAGCGCAACCTCCGCCGACACATACGGCTCGAGCGTCACCTCGTGCAGCGTCCCAGCGTCATCGCGTAAATGTACATGCGCGCGGCCATCCGGAAGCGTGGCGCGGAAGGTGATCGTGAGCGTGTCGCGGCCTTTGATGCCGGCGGCGCGGCGGACGAAGGTTTCGGCGGCTTGCCCAAGTCGCGGGACGGTGCTCCGGCCGCGATACGAATCGAGGAGGATTTCACCGCACACGATGCTTTCCGTGAGCGCCTCGGCATCGCGCGGTTCGACGGGGCCGTAATAGAGACCCCATGGCAGCACAACCGCGTTTGCGGCGAAGCGATCGCCGCCGATGTGCGAGCACTGCCAGACGTCGAGCGGCTCCGCGGTGCGCAGCGCGTCGTAGAGCGGGAATCCGCGTCGGCCGCAGCACGAATCGCGTTGACCGTGCGTGCAGACGAGCACGACCGGCTTCTCTGAGACCGTCCATCCATCGGCGGCTTTGCCGCGCGTCAGATCACGAAATTGCAGCAGCGCCACGTCCTCGATCGCAGCAAGATCCGCAAAGATGACCCACGGCCGCGGCGCGCTGCGGCCGATGTACACGCGACAGCCGCTGCGCGTTTCGAAACGGCGGCGGATGAACACGACGCGCAGTCGCGGGATCTTCTCGATCGCATCCAGCAGATTTGCCTGTACGGCAAGGGGGAGCCCCCCATCGAGCAGAGGACGTTTGCCCCACGGCCCGGGCAGCTCGACGAGAATCCAGACGTCGGTGCGCGACGCGGTCGCGGCATTATCGTCGCCGCGGGAACGTGCGGCGTCGGAGCAGAAGAACCGCTCGCGCGGTGGGGTCAGAGTCACGATTCGGGCTCGGTTCCGGCGGAGAGATTCACGAGACCGTTTCGCGCCAGTTCGCCGATGAACTGCTGGACGTTTGCTGCATCAGGGGCACCTTCCACTGCGCACAACTCTGCCACGGTTGCCGGTCCGCGCGCGAGCGTCCGCAACAGCGGTTCCGTCGCCGCGGCGAATTGCCATGCGCGGCCATGAGCGTCGAAGTGCACGGCGCCATCATCTCGCACGAACTGCAATTCGCGCGGAACCGCGAGCGCCACACGCGTCGTCATCGGCGGCGCGCCATCGGCCACGGTCCACGGAAGACTGGCCCATCCGCGCGATCGCGCGCGTCCGTTCTGATGCGCGTAAAAGCGCGAGAGCACGTCATCATCGAGCGTAGCGAGCAACTGACGTCGCAGCTCCGCGAACTGCGCTGCTCGCTCTTCCTGCGAAGCGAAGCGATGCAGCGGCCCGCGAAACGCCGTCGACGCGCGCAGCTGATCCGCGATCCAGTGCACCAGATTCACGCCCGTGCGCTGATGGATGCCGAACGTGAGATGCAGCGTCACTTCGCCGACGCCCGACGCCTCGTGCCACCAGCCGCGCGGGATGTAGAGCGCGTCGCCGTCTTCGAGCGTTCCTTCCCACACGATCTTCTGCGGCACTTCGTCATTCGGCGCGAGGTCGTCCTTCAGTGGATGCGGCCGCCCGCCTTCGTATACGCGCCAGTATTTTTTTCCGTAGACCTGCAGGACGACGACGTCGTGTGTGTCGCAGTGGCGGTTGAATCCCTGCTGCTCGCGCCATCCCGCGTACAGATTCACCTGCACCGATTCCTGGAGCACGCGCTCGAAATCCTCGGCCGCGCGCATCACGCCCTCGGCCATGTCGTCGACCGCATCGATGATCAGCGTGTAGCCATCCCGCAACTGTTCCGACAGCCCCTCGGGCACGACGAACGGAACCTTCGACTCGTAGCGCAGATACGAATTCTTCGGCGCGAACGTTCCGCCGCGTGCGAGCCGCAAGCGCGGCGGTTCGAGGCGGTGCTTCTGCAGCATGTCGTTGACCGCGGACCACGGCAGCATCTGCTGAAAGCGGCCGCGAGCGCCGGGCAGAAACGCGAACGTGCGGCCCCAGGTGCGGGTGAGGAACTCATCGACGCCGAGTGTGCCGAGGGCGTCGGCAAACGTCACTGTCACAGGAACTCTCTCCAATAGCGAAGCGCCGCCACGCGAAGAGCATGGCGGCGCCGCGAAACACTTCGGTCAGATGTCAGGCGTTGTCGGTGCCGTCGGTGTCTCCGCCGTCGGTCCCGTCGGTGTCGCCACCATCGGTGCCATCGGTATCGCCATCCGTTCCGTCGGTATCGCCGCCGTCGGTCCCGTCGGTGTCACCACCAGCGGTGCCGTCGGTGTCTCCGCCGTCCGTACCGTCCGTGTCTTTCTGATCCGCGAAGAGAAGTGCCGCGACGTTCTGAAAATCTTCGATCACAACCGTTTGAATCTCGCTCATGCAAACCTCCAGATGAAAAACGCTCGGTGCAGTGTACGGGCCAATGTCCTCGGGAAGCGTAGACGATCTCAATGCCTCGTGGCGCGTCCGCGTGCCTGGCTTTCGCCGAGGCGGCGGACGAAGAGGCGGAGGGCGCTGCCGTAGGCTTCGTCGGGCTGGAGAACCCCGTACGCGAGATCGCCTCGATTGCCGCCTGCCGTGGCGAGCATCGGCCACATGCCGTGCAGTTCCGATTCGGCGGCGACGACGGGTGCATCGGTGATGACACCGTTACGATCGAGACCGGCGACCACGACGCGCGGCAGGTTCTGATTCGTTGCGCCCGTCTCCCATGCGAGGACGTAGCCTTTGCCATTCGACGCGATCGTTGGTGTCCTGGCGATGCTGTCCGTGCCGATCGCGACACCGGGCGACGCAGCCGTCGTGCCGTCGAGCGCTCCTTCGCGGAGGAGTTTCTTCTGCACGAGACGCGAGTCTTCGATGTACGCGATGAGCGCATCGCGTCCGTCGCTCGCAATGGCGGGGGAGCCCTGATCCGCCGGACCGGTGGCGATCGGAATCGCGCGACTCGCGATTCCGGAAGCGTCGATGCGGGCAGCGTAGAGATCCAGCGGGGGATCGGTCTCGAAACCGATGTCGTCGCCTTCCGACCAGGTGAGGAAAAAGTCGCTGCCGTTCGACGTTGCCGCGATCTGCCGCACCAACACCGAAGACAGCTGCAGCGGCGTGGTGTCGACGGGAACGCCGTCGCGCGTCAGCCGCTTCGCATGGAGACCGTTGGCGCTGCTCCACGCGAGGAGCGCGTGCGTGCCGTTCCAGGCGAGCGTTGCGTTGAGTGCCGGGGCGAGCGTGACCGGCTCGGGATCGAGGATCTCGCCGGTCGTGCTGACGCGTTGCATCATCACGTAAGGATTAAGATCGCGATCCGCTCCCAGCCACGACACGATGTAGATCGAGCCGGTGAAGACGACTGCCGGCCGTCCCCAGGTGGCGCTCTGCGACAGGTAGACGACGGGGCTGTCCACGATGCCCGCGGTGACATGCGCCATCGCTACGCGCAGCAGATCGCGGTTTCCATGCTCGCTTTCCTCGACATATCCCTCGGTCCATACGATCAGCGACTGCTGCCCATTCGTCGCCATCGCGGGCTGGGCCTGCCATGAAGGCGACAGCGCCACAGCGGACTGCGTGTGCGGGAGTTGCTCGCCACGCCAGTCGGCGGCGGCCGCGTAAATGTCCAGCTGGTTGTCTGCGCGGCGGGTGAACGTCACGATGAGGGAGTGCCCATTCCAGACGTCCCGGCTTTCCGCGTGGACGCCCCGATGCGTTGCGTGAGAAACGGGGTTTCCGGTCGTGCCATCCGCGTTGATGGCGAGCGTCTGCAGGCTCGACGTGGAGTCGTTGATGCGGAACCAGAGCGCGACAAAGCGATCGCCGATCCATTCGACGCGCGGACTGCCCGCGTTGCCGATCGCGCGTGACGGCAGTGCGTCGACTTCGAGCGTTTCCGGGTCGATGAGATACGACCTGAGGATGTCCCCCTCGGCGGTAGAGTTCGCGGCGACCAGCGCGAGCTTGCCACCGCCGAACGCGACATCGCGCTCATTGCCAATTCGAACATCGACCGTGAGGGGTACGCGTGCTGCGTCGCGCGCGACGCCCATCTCGTTGAAACGGCGGACGTAAAAATCGGTGCGGACGTCGGTCGCGTGCTCCCAGAAGGTGAAGAACGTCTCACCGTCGGTGGCCAGCGTGGCGCCGCTGCTCATCGTGCCGCCCGGGTTGATGTCGGTATTGCTGCCTGTGATCGTGCCCTGGCGATCGAACAGGAGGAGAGCTCGTCCTCCGCTCATCATCGCGCCGCGGTTCCCGGCCCAGACAATGCTCGATGTGAACCGCGCGGTATTCGTGCGCACGACGCGCGGCGTCGTCAGGACATTCAGATTGCCGTCGAGCGAGACGACTGTGACGCGGTTGTTTCTCCACCAGAACGCGAGGTAGGACTGGCCGCTCCACGTCACCTGGACCCAGTCCGCGTCGCTCGAGAGCAGGCGCTGCGTTCCTTCGATCAGCGAGCCGTCGTCCCCGAGCGCCGCGACGTATGCGCCCTGGCGTCCCGGCGTGCTGTCGATCCACGCAACCAGCGTCTCGTTCCCGCTCGTCGCTACCTCGGCATCTCCCTGCGGGCCAGCCGCGACCATTCTTCCCGGCGTGGTCACCGGGCGTTCTACTCCGAGTGGAATCGCGGCATAAAGAAAGGTCGGCAAAAGCAGAGCAACGACGATGGCAAGACGAGAGCGCATAAATATTATTGTGCGCTTTCGGACGGATGAATGCCACCCCGATGCGTGCTATAACGCGCGGCATGCTCGAGACAGGACAAAAGTTCCCTGACTTCGCCCTTCCGAACCAGGACGGGAAGACGCTTCGCAACTCCGATTTCGAAGGCAAGTGGCTCGTCGTTTACGTCTATCCGAAGGACGACACGCCGGGCTGCACGATCCAGGGCAAGTCGTTCACGTCGACGAAAGACGAGTTCGACGCCGCCGGCATCCATGTCCTCGGCATCAGCGAGGACGACGTCGAGTCGCACAAGAACTTCTGCAACAAGTACGGCTTCACGATCGACCTGCTCAGCGATACCAGTCGCGAGTTGCTGCAGGCGATGGGCGTCGGACAGAGCGAGTTCCGCGGCACGATGTACTGGGATCGCTCGACGTTCGTAGTCGGCCCGGACGGAATCGTGCGCAAGGTGTACGAGAAGGTGAGCCCGCAGGGACACGAGCGCGTGCTGCTCGACGACATCCGAGCGATGCAGTGAGCGCGTTGCGCTCTCTGCATCGCGTTGTCGGTTGTCGGTTCTCAGTTGTCTGAGCGGTTTCGCGAAGAATCACAGACAACCGATAACTGACAACTGACAAACCCCACGACGGACGACATTTCTCGGACATCATGAGCGGATACGATTCCTCAGCCATCGAAGTCCTCACGGGACTCGAGCCGGTGCGCAAGCGCCCCGGTATGTACACCACCACCGAGCGGCCCAATCACCTCGCGCAGGAAGTCATCGACAACTCCGCGGACGAGGCGATCGCGGGATACGCGGACGAGATCACGGTCACGCTGCACGACGACAACTCGATCTCCGTGCAGGACAACGGACGCGGGATGCCGGTCGACAAGCACGCGAAGGAAGGCGTGTCGGGCGTCGAGGTGATCCTGACGCGGCTGCACGCGGGCGCGAAGTTCTCGGAGAAGAGTTACCGCTACTCCGGTGGTCTGCATGGCGTCGGCGTGTCGGTCGTCAATGCGTTGTCGAAGAAGCTGCAGGTGTGGGTGCGGCGCGACGGCAACGAGTACACGATGACCTTCGGCGACGGCAAGAAGAAGTCGGACCTGAAGATCATTGGCACGGTCGGCAAGCGCAATACCGGCACGACAGTGCGTTTCTGGCCGGATGAATCGTTCTTCGATTCGCCGAAGTATTCCGTGCCGCGGCTCAAGCACGTCATGCGCGCGAAGGCGGTGCTCTCGCCGAAGCTGCGGATGAAGTTCATCAGCGAGCAGGATCCGGCGGACAGCGATGAGTGGTATTTCGAAGACGGCCTGACGGACTATCTGATGTCCGAGCTCGCGGGCAACACGCTGTTGCCGGAGTCGCCGTACAAGGGACATTTCAAAGGACTCGATCACGAAGTCGACTGGGCGGTGGTGTGGTTGCCGGAAGAAGGCGACATCGTCGGCGAGAGTTACGTGAATCTGATCCCGACCGCGCAGGGCGGCACACACGTGAACGGGTTTCGCACCGGTCTCACGGAAGCGATCCGTGAGTTCTGCGAGTTCCGCAATCTGCTGCCGCGCGGCGTGAAGCTCGCGCCGGAAGACGTATGGGCACGCTGCAGCTACATCCTCAGCGTGCGCATGACGAACCCGCAGTTCACGGGACAGACGAAGGATCGTCTGTCGTCGCGCGAAGCGAGCGCGTTCGTGTCAGGCGTGACGCAGGACGCGTTCTCGATCTGGCTGAACAACAACGTCGCGTACGCGGAAAAGATCGCCGCGGTCGCGATCGATCAGGCGACGACGCGACTCAAGCAGGGCAAGAAGGTCGAGCGCAAGAAGCTGACCTCGGGTCCCGCACTGCCCGGCAAACTCGCCGATTGCAGCGCGCAGGATCTGAATCGCACGGAGCTGTTTCTCGTCGAAGGTGATTCGGCCGGTGGCTCCGCGAAGCAGGCCCGCGATCGCGAGTTTCAGGCGATCATGCCGCTCCGCGGAAAGATCCTGAATACTTGGGAAGTCGATTCGAACGAAGTCCTGTCCTCGCAGGAAGTGCATGACATCGCCGTCGCCCTCGGCGTCGATCCGGGAACGGACAAACTCGAAGGTCTGCGCTACGGAAAAATCTGCATCCTCGCCGACGCCGACTCCGACGGCGCGCACATCGCAACGTTGCTCTGCGCGCTGTTCGTGAAGCACTTCCGCAAGCTCGTCGCCGAAGGACACGTGTTCGTCGCCATGCCGCCGCTGTATCGAATCGACGTTGGTAAACATGTTTACTACGCGCTCGATGACGGCGAGCGCGAAGGCCGACTCGCGCAGATCGCGGCCGAAGGTCTCAAAGGGAAGGTCAACATCCAGCGCTTCAAAGGACTCGGCGAGATGAATCCGCCGCAGCTCCGCGAAACGACGATGGATCCCAACACGCGACGCCTGGTGCGACTCACGCTCGACGAGCCGGAGCCCGCGATGGCCACGATCGATATGCTGCTCGCGAAGAATCGTGCCGGCGATCGTAAAGTGTGGCTGACGGAAGAAGGGGATCGGGCGGAAGTCGTGGTTTGAATTTGTTGCTGGTTGCTGGTTGCTGGTTCAAGGTGCCTCAGCGCGAGAGCGGCGACTCTCGCGATAAGTGACCTCGAACCAGCAAC
>DASYLL010000121.1:0-36840 GCA_036009605.1 Thermoanaerobaculia bacterium
AGGCGAGAACATCACGTGCCGATCGCGCGGCACGAACGTCCACGCCTTCCCTTTCGCAAAGTACGGATGCGAGAATTCGCGAAACGCGGCCAGGTCCCATCGCTCCGTCGCGTCCGTGCCGAGAAACACGAAGTCGGGCGACATCGCACCGAAGTAGCGCGCTTCATCCGCAACGGCCGCGGCCTGATGCCAGTCATCGAGCACGCGATTCACATCAGCAGGCGTTGACGGAGTCGAAGCGCACGCCCCCAGCAGAAGAACGACCAGCAGCAGGTTTCGCATGCTGCCGATGATGCCTCATTCGGTGATGCCGGCGAGCACTTCGAACGATTTCAGCTCGTGTCCGAGGAAGTTCCGTCGCAGCGCGCCAGCCAGCGAGCGGATCTCGAACAACACTTCCTTCGACGCCTCGAACTCGCTGACGGGTGCGCGCAGAATCGCATCGAGCGCACGCGCGACATTGTTGTCGATCACGAACGCATCGCGCGAAGCGCAGTCCGCGCAGACGAATCCTTCGAGCTTCGCATCGAAGCGCAGCGGACGATCGATCGAACCGCCGCATCCCATGCAGACGCGCGGCGACGGGAAGATGCCGGCGAGCTTCAGCATCCAGATCTCGGCGTACGCAACGACCGCGAACGGCGGTGCACCATCGAGCAGCCCTTCGGTCGTGCGATCGAGCAGGCGATAGATCAACTCCGCGGGATCGTTCGGATGCGCGAACGTATCGACGAGCTCCGCGATGTACGTCGCCGCCACGCTGCTCAGCAGGTTCTGTTGCGCCGGAAACAGCGAGCGAACGAGATCGACCGATTCGATGCGAACGACTTCCTCGGACTCGCGCTCCGAGTAGCCAATATTCACTTTCGCGAGTGGCTCGAGCGACGCGCCGAAGCGGCTGCGGATGGCGCGCGCGCCATACGCCCAGCCCTTGCGTTTGCCATGCTCGGGCGTGAGGAACACGACCATCTTGTCGCGCTCGCGCACGGCGATGGTATGCAGCACGATGGCCTCGGTACGCTCGGTCTTCAAGTCACGAAGGTTACACTGCGGAAGCGAATGCTCATCCATCCCGCCGAGGCCCGCCGACAGTTCCGTGAGTATGCCGAGGGGGAGATCACGAATGCGAATGTCGCGCGGGGTGCGTTGCTGATTGCGCTCGAGGAGTATCCGCGGCTCGACGTCGACGGCTACGTCGATGAGCTCGATGGGCTGGCGTCGCGCGCGGAGGCACGGTGCGTTGCGAATGAGCCGCCCGTGTTTCGTTTGGGACACCTGCACGCAGAGCTGTTCGATACCGATGGCTATCGCGGCGATGCGACCAACTACTACGACCCGCGCAATGCCTATCTGAATGAAGTGATCGATCGCCGCATCGGCATTCCGATCACGTTGTCGATCGTGTTCCTGCACGTCGCGACGAAGATGGGCTTCACGGCGTTCGGCGTCGGACTGCCGGGACACTACATCGTCAAAGTGCAGTTCGAATTGAACGAGGTTTACGTCGATCCTTTCCACGACGGCACGACACTGACGATGTCCGAGATCGGCGCGCTGCTGCGGCAGGTGAGCGGTGCGCAGGTGCAACTCGGACGCGAACATCTGCGCGCGTGGAGCGGACGCCAGACGCTCGTGCGCGTGCTGGCGAATCTGCAGAGCATGTGGACGCGCGCGGGTGATTCGCGGCGCGCGACGGCGGCGCGCGAACGGATGGAGATGCTGGCGCGGTGAAGCTGTTCGTCACGATCTACGAAGAGACGTGTGCCGCGGCCATCGATGCGATTCGCGCGCTGCCGCGCGAGCACGACGGCGTCGAAGTGCGTGCGGAACGTTTTCCGTCGATCGATCTCAACGCCATTCGCGCGGCGACGGAGAAGCCGATCATCCTCACGTATCGCGGCTCGGTCGTACCGGATGTTCGTCGGGCGCTCGCTGCCGGAATCGATTTTGTCGATGTCGAATGGCGGGAAGGTGTCGACGTGCTCGTGCCCGAGCGGACGGTCATCTCGCATCACGATTACGAAGGGATGCACGACGTTGAGTCGATCGTGCAGAAGATGGATGCGCTGGGCTGCGCTCATACGAAACTCGCGGCGACGCCGCAGATCTTCGCGGACAACGAGCGTTTGCTGCGATTGCTGCCGGCGTCGGTGATCGGGATGGGCGAGCGCGGCCTGTACTCGCGGATCCTCGCGCCGTTCCGCGGCGCCGAGCTGACGTTTGTCGCGGGCACGAATGTGGCCGCACCCGGACAGCTCACGCTGCAACGCGCGATCGACATCTACAGCCGCAATCCGCAACGCGCGGAGAAAGTGTTCGCCATCGCCGGCAATCCCGCGGGACACAGTCTCTCGCCATCGATTCACAATCGTCTCTTCCGCAAGAAAGGTGTGCCCGCCGCGTACACGATCGCGTCGATCGAGCGTTTCAATGAGATCACGGACGCGTTCCTGCGCGGTGAGCCGTGCGGCCTCAGCGTGACCGCGCCGTTCAAGGACGACGCGTTCGCATTCGCGCGCGCGCAGAACGCGGAGATCGCGGAAAACGCGCAACGCGCGAGAGCCGTGAACACGCTCGTCAATCTCGATGGACGGATTCTCGCGGACAACACGGATGTCGATGGCTTCGCCGCTTTGCTTCCTCGCGCAATACGTGCAGCCGTGATCGGCGCCGGCGGCACCGGCCGAGCCGCGCTCGTCGCGTTGCAGAACGCAGGCATCGACGCGACGGTCTTCAATCGCACGACCGCGAAAGAAAACGCGCGACCGCTCGAAGCGCTCGCCGATTTCGACGGAGACCTCATCATCAATACACTGCCGTCCGGCATCGACGTCACGATCCCGCGCTGCACGACGTATATCGAAGCCGCGTACCAGCTGTCATCCCGAGCGTCGAGCGAGGGAGCTGTGCGGGAGGGGCACGAAACACGTCCATCGCGCACCGCCCACGCAGATCCCTCGCTCGACGCTCGCGATGACACGAGGCACATCGACGGTCTCGCGCTGCTGCACGCCCAGGCCGTACGCCAACATCAACTCTTCATGAAGGTCTTCGATGGATTTTGAGAACTATGACGTCATCCCGGTCGTGCGCGAGCTGAGCGCCGACACGCTCACGCCGCTCGTCGCATTCGCGGCGCTTTCCGGCAACGACAGCGAAGCATTCCTCTTCGAGAGTGTCGAGCGCGGCGAGAATCTCGGCCGCTACTCGTTCATCGGCTTCGAGCCGCGACGCAATCTCGTCTTCGACGGCACCGTGAGCGATCCCGTGCGCATCCTCAACGACGAGCTCGTGCCGCTGCGCGTGAAAGGCGAGGACGCGCTGCCGCCATTCTTCGGCGGCGCGGTTGGCTACTTCGGCTACAACGTCGCCGGCTGGTCGGAGCGCATCCCCGACACGCGCAACGACGACCTCGGCATCCCCGACGCGAAGCTGCTCTTCTTCGACAACGTGGTCGTGTTCGATCACGTGCGTCAGCGACTCTTCGTCGTCGTGAACGTGTTTACGAAAGACGGTTCGATCGCAGAAGCAAACGTTCGCCTCGATCGCGCCATCGATCGCCTTCGCCGCGCCAGTGTCGAACCGATTGAGTTCCCCTCGGATGTCGCAACGGTGCCGTTCGAATCGACGCACACGCGCGAAGCGTTCGAACGAATGGTCCGTCGGGGACAGGACGAGATCGTCGCAGGCGAGATCTTCCAGATCGTGTTGTCGCAGCGCTGGCAGGCCGACTATCCGACGAGCGAAGCACTGACGCTCTATCGCGCGCTGCGCACGATCAATCCGTCGCCGTACATGTTTCTGCTGCGTACGAACGAGTGCACGCTCGTCGGCGCATCGCCGGAGATGCTCGTGCGTGTCACGAACGGTCACGCGGAAACGCGTCCGATCGCGGGCACGCGCCCTCGCGGCAAAACACACGAGGAAGATCTCGCGCTCGAAAAGTCGCTGCTCGACGATCCGAAAGAAAACGCCGAGCACCTCATGCTCGTCGACCTCGGCCGCAACGACCTCGGCCGCGTCTGCGCAAGCGGCACCGTCGCGGTCGCCGATTTCTGCCACGTCGAGCGCTATAGCCACGTCATGCATCTCGTCACCGACGTGCACGGCCAGCTGCGCGAAGATCACACGCCCGTCGACGCGTTTCTTTCGTGCTTTCCCGCGGGCACCGTCAGCGGCGCGCCGAAGATTCGTGCGATGGAGTTGATCGACGAACTCGAAAGCGTGCGCCGCGGACCGTATGCCGGCGCCGTCGCGTACTTCGGCTTTTCCGGCAATCTCGACTCGTGCATCACGATTCGCACGATCACGCTCGCGAACGATCGGGCCTGGGTGCAGGCCGGCGCGGGCATCGTGTTCGATTCCGATCCGGGGATGGAGTTTGTCGAGACCGAGAATAAATCGCTCGCGTTGCGGCGCGCAGTGTCAGTTGCCAGAGCGGTCCTGCATTCCCGGAGTTGACGCGACAAATCTCACCTTCTCGAACCCGAGCGCGTTCAGAAACCCTGCGAGCTTTTTCTCGCCGCTCTCGTTCGCGATCGTGAGAATCCCCTTCTTCACCGCCTCGGCACGAATGTTCTCTTCCGCATGCTGGCGCGCGCGCGTCTCGAGATCGACGTCGCGCCGCCGCAGCACGCCGGTATCGCGATTGAGCACGCGCGATTTTTCGTTGTCGACGCGCGTGATCAACACCTCCGCCGGAGGGAGGCGCATGTTGATCGTGCCGTCGGGTGAGCGCCACACATCCTGCGGCGTGAGTCGCGCGAGATCGATTCCTGCGATCACATCGCCCGCGGCGAGGAACGTGATCTCGTCGCCGGCCAATGCATTCGGCACGAGCTTGTAGCTCTGCGTGATGGTTCCTACGTGAACTACGTGCATCGCCGCGGTCTCGAGTCGATTGAGCTCTTTGACCTGCGTCACGAGCGCCGCAACGTCGATCACTTTCTCCTGCGGCGTCAGCGCCTCGGATACTTGCGTAGTGATCGAACGCTTCGCCATTCGCCACACGAGCACGCCTGTGGAGACGATGACGAGGACCGCAATCGCGAATCCACCAATAATGAAAGAAACCGTGCGACGTTGCATGTTGGTTACCAGTAGTGGCGCTTCTACCAATTCCTGTGCTAGGCTACGCGCCTCCCGGTAAGGTTCAAGGAAGCGTCCAACGGCTCAGGCACGTACGTGCCGACCCTCACCTTCTCACACCTGCAGCGCCTCTCCCGTCAACACCTGATACGCCTCGATGTACTTTTCGCGTGTCTTTTCTACGACTTCCGCAGGTAATTCAGGCGCGGGCGGATTCTTGTCCCAATTCGTCGTTTCGAGCCAATCACGTACGTATTGCTTGTCGAACGACGGCGGATTGCTTCCAACTTTGTACTGTTCGGCGGGCCAGAAGCGAGACGAATCCGGCGTCAGCGCTTCATCGATCCAGACGACTTTTCCGTTGCGCAGGCCGAACTCGAATTTTGTATCCGCGATGATGATTCCGCGTGTCAGAGCGTACTCAGCGGCCTGCTGATAGAGCGAAAGCGTGAGATCGCGCAGCTCCGTGGCGAGTGACGAACCGATGCGCTCCGACATCTCCTCGAACGAGATGTTGATGTCGTGGCCTGTATCTTCCTTCGTCGCCGGCGTGAAGATCGGCTCGCGCAGTTTGCTGGCGGTCGTGAGCCCTTCTTCGAGTCGGATGCCGCATACCGAGCCCGTTTCTTTGTACTCCTTGAGGCCCGAGCCGACGAGATAGCCGCGCGCGACGCATTCGATCGGGATCACGTCGCAGCGCTTCACCATCACGCTGCGTCCGCGCAGTTCATCGTGATGTCGCACATCGGCAGGAAAGCGCTCGAATTCGGTCTCGAGCAGATGATTCTCGACCTGCGGAAAGCGGCGGAACCAGAAGTTCGAGATCTGCGTAAGCACCGTGCCTTTGTCCGGGATGCCCGGCGAAAGCACGACGTCGAATGCAGAGATGCGATCCGTAGCGACGAAGAGAAAACGATCGTCGTCGAATTCGTAGACGTCGCGGACTTTGCCGCGGCGCGAAAGCGGGAAGGGAAGAGCGGTTTCAGTAATGGCGGCGCCCATGACGGCGCATTGTATGGGAGTGCTGTCATCCCGAGCGTTGAGCGAGGGACCTGTGCGGGTGGGGCGCGAATGATGTGCCTCGCGCCCCGCCCTCCCAGGTCCCTCGCTACGCTCGGGATGACATTGCGATTTACTGCGTGACTTTCGTGATCTTCCAGCCTTCGGCCTGCTTCACGAGCGATGCGGTGCCGAGGCGCTTGGCCTGATTGCGAACGGTGCGTGCGTGCTTCGCGTCGATCTTCGTGCCGAGCGTGGTCGGATCGATCTTCTTGCCCTTCGCGAAGAGAGCGCCGGGCTCCGCGAGCAGCGTCGGTGTCGTGTACGTCGGATCGCCGGTGCGGCGATCGATCGACGACGTATACGGGAATACGACCGCGTAACGATCGTCATCGGATGCGCACGGATCGTCGACGAAGAACTCGACCGAGCCGGCTTCGATCGCGACCGGCAGCGCCAGCTGATTGTGGCCGTACGGAGGAATCGGCATCGGCGCGCGGTTGAGCACGGTGAAGCCGTCGCCGTCGTAAACGCTGACGAGCACGTTCACGCTGCAGGAGCCGAGGTTGACGGCGCCGACGTTGGTGCGCCAGGGGTCGGAGTTGCGGACGAACGGCGAGACGGAGCTGATGCCGTCCGAGTCGTAGTCGAGCAGCCCGGTCCAGACGCCGGGGATGGTCTGGCCGTACGTGCCGTTGCCGGTGTTGTTGTAGGTATCCGAGATCACGAGGAACGAGCGTGAGAGGACGTCGTTCGGCAGCGAAGGATTGTCATCGGCGAACGTCGCGACGAGCAGGGAGCCGCTGCCTTCGATGCCGTAGAGGTCGTCGAGAATGTTGTCGGAGAACGCCATCGCGTTCGGCGGGAGGTCGATGAGAACTTCCTCATCGGGACCGGGAGCGCCGCCGGTCGGAAGGAACGTGACGCTGACCCGCAGCGTGTCATCGAGATGCGGATTGAAAAGGCTGAAGCGCGTCATCCAGTGCGAGCCGAACGCGCCGCGCTGATTTCCGGCCGCGGTGATGATGTACGTGTCGTTCAGCTGCGCCATCGCCGGAACGGAGGCGACGCAGATCGTTGCAGCGAACAGAAGCAGTTTGAGATTTTTCACGGGACGTTGATTCCTTTCGAATGCGCTACCTGCTGCGCCTCGACTGCACTCCGGGTGCCGAGGAACGGTCGAGTATTCCTTCTTGAAAACAGAGGACTTACCGCCGCGAGCGATCGGCGTGCGCGCGTCGACCGTCCGTCCGGCGCTACACTACCGTCCATGAATCAGATCAGCGATCGTCTGCGCGGACTCGTGCAGTCCGACATCCGCCGCATGTCCCGCGAATGCGAGCGCGTTGGCGGCATCAACCTCGGCCAGGGCATCTGTGACCTGCCCACCATCCCTGAGCTCGTCGAAGGCGCATGCGACGCCATTCGCTCATCGAAAGCGACGTACTCGAAATTCGAAGGCATCGATCTGCTGCGACAGCGCATCGCAATGAAATGTGAACGCTTCAACGGCTTCTCTGTCGATCCTGCGTCAGAGCTCGTGGTGACGGTGGGATCGACCGGTGGCTTCGCGGCCGCGACGATGGCGACGCTGAATGCGGGCGACGAGGTGATCCTCTTCGAGCCGTATTACGGCTACCACCTCAATACGTTGAAGGTTCTCGGTATCGAGACGAAGTTCGTGCCGCTGCAGCTGCCCGACTGGTCGATCGACTTCGATGCACTGCGCGCCGCATTCGGACCGAAAACGCGCGGCATCGTCGTGTGTACGCCGTCGAATCCCTGCGGGAAAGTGTTCACGCGCGACGAGCTCGAGAAAATCGCCGCGCTCTGTCATGAGTTCAACGCGTGGTGCTTCACAGACGAGATCTACGAGTACATCGTCTATGACGGCAAGCACCATCTGTCGATGGCGTCGGTCGATCGCGACATCGCGATCACGATCAGCGGATTCTCGAAGACGTTTTCCGTGACCGGCTGGCGGATTGGGTACGTCGCGGCGGACAAGCGCATCGCGGCGTCGATCGGTCTCGTTAATGACCTGTTCTACGTTTGCGCGCCGACGCCGCTGCAATGGGGCATCGCGCGCGCTCTCGAGATCGGCGAGGACTATTACCGCAATCTCGCCAGCGATTATGAGAAGAAACGGGACATGCTCGCCGAGTCGTTGCGCGAAGGGGGATTTCGGCCGTTCGTGCCGCAGGGCGCGTATTACATGCTCGCGGAGATCCCCGAAGGATTTCGCGATGCGCCGACTGCGGCGATGACGCTCATTGAAGAGATTGGCGTGGCGTCAGTGCCGGGCGCGTCGTTCTATTCGAGCGGCGGTGGAGATCGTCTGCTGCGCTTCTGTTTTGCGAAGGATTTTGCTGCGCTGGCAGAAGCGTGTCGACGACTGGCACGGTTCACCGTGACGGCGTAGTCGCGGAATCGGCTGTCATGAAAGAGGTGCCATGATCCGGGTCCTCCTCGCGGATGATCACACACTGCTGCGCGCCGGTCTGCGCGGACTGCTCGAGCGCCTTCCCGATGTGGAAGTTGTGGGCGAGGCCGGTGACGGCGATGAGGCACTGATGCTCGCCAAGTCGCTGCGCCCGGATATTCTCCTGCTCGACATCGGCATGCCCGGCAAGGACGGACTGGAAGTGGCCGTGCGCGTGATGATGCTGGATTTCTCGGTGCGCATTTTGTTTCTGTCGATGCATCAATCCGAGGAGTATGTGTTGCAGGCGCTGCGCGCGGGCGCGGCCGGGTACCTGCTCAAAAGCTCGGCGGTTGCGGAGCTCGACGTCGCGGTGCATGCAGTTGCGCGCGGCGAAATGTACCTGAGCCCCGCGCTCTCGAATCGCGTCGTCGAAGACTACGTGCAGCGCTCGTCCGGCAACTCCGATCCGCTGGCCGTGTTGACGCCGCGGCAGCGCGAGATCCTGAAACTCGTTGTCGATGGATTCACGAGCAAAGAGATCGCGACGCAATTGGGATTGAGCTTCCGTACTGTGGAAGCTCACCGCGCACAGATGATGGAACGTCTGGATGTACGCGATCTGACCGGGCTCGTGCGATTGGCGGCGCGGGTGGGGCCGCGGTCGGGGGAGAGGTGAATGGCGGCGTGACGCGTGCGGTCGGCACGCGGTAAGCGGTGATGTTGAGCGAAAAGACCTTCAGCAGGGATTGAACGTTCGCAGTGTCGGGCGAACGTTCGGCAAAACCAGCTTCTGCGCTTTGGACCAGTCGATGTACTCGGTCGAATCCGCCCTCGACCAGAGCTCGTGCTCCGCCTCTTCATCCTTGAACCTGGGTATCTTCTTTGAGCGTTTCATACGATCTTCGCTCGTGCACTCATGTCGCGAGCTGATATCGATCGAACGAGTCGACCGCAGACAGTATGCCGTTAACGGCACGATCTCTGCCGCTCGGCCCATCCGCGTTTGCCGAGTTTCCAATCCGTCCTAAATTGCGGAAGAGGTGATGGGATGACAGACACGGCTACTGGCGAGTCTGCGAAACACCGTTGGGCGATCGCACCGTTCTTCCTCGTCGACGATGTTGTGAGCACTGCGGACTACTATCGCGACAAGCTCGGCTTCGCCTGCGACCGGTTCTGGGGCGACCCGCCCGGCTTCTGCATGGTCTGGCGGCGGGGGATCGTGATCATGCTGAAACAACTGCCGGGCGGTCGACCGAATCGCACGGTCGACCCGGAGGGCGAAGCGTGGGACGCATATGTGTGGGTCGATGATGCAGACGCCCTCTACGCAGAGCTCATATCAGCGGGAGTGAAAATCGTACGCCCGATCTGCGATCAACCTTACGGTTGTCGTGACTTCGACATCGAGGATTGCAATGGGTACCGCCTCGGATTCGGCACCGACCTGGAGACCGTCGACAAGGCCTGAACTACTTCTTATGCGCCGCCCGCAAGTCCTCGAGAATGTCCTCGGCATGCCGCGCCGTATCCACCTTCTTGTAGATCTTGCGGATGCGGCGATCCGGTCCGATCCAGAATGTCGTGCGCGCGACGCCCCAGGTGCGGCGGCCGTAGAGGTTCTTCTCTTTCCAGACGCCGTACATCTTCGCGATATCGGCCGTAGCATCGGAGAGAAGAGGGAAGTTGAGGCTGTGCTTCCCGAGGAACTTTTCGTGGCTCTCCAGTGAGTCGATCGAGACGCCGAGGACGACGGCGTGTTCTTTCGTCAGGTCGGCTTCATGATCGCGGAACGAGCACGCCTCGGCCGTGCATCCCGGCGTGTCGTCCTTCGGATAGAAGAACAGGATGACGTCCTTCCCCTTGTGCTCCTTCAGCGACATTTCCTTGCCGCGCGTCGAGGGAAGTTTGAAGTCGGGCGCCAGGTCGCCGACTTTGGGCTCGTAGAAATCCTGCATGTTGCCTCCGGCAATGTTCTCGGTTGTCAGTTGTCGGTTATGCGGGTCGAGGCGATCCTGTTCGGACAACCGAAACCCGAGAACCGACAACCAATCATCAATTCGTCGCGCCGGCGCCGAACAGCGCCTTTTCCGCGACGAGCACGGCGTTGAGCGCCGAGCTGCGGCGCAGATTATCGCAAACGGCCCACACCCAGAATCCGCCGCGGATCGAAGCATCGGGACGGACTTCCGCGACGAGCACTTCGTCCTTGCCCGCGGCGTCGATCGTGCCGAACTGCTGATCGCCTTCCTGCAACACGATCGCGGGATTGGCTGCCAGTGCTTCCATGATGCGATCGCGCTCGAGCGGCTCGCGCGTCTTCACGAAGAGCGAGACCGTGTATCCGTGAAAGATCGTCCCCTGCGTGACGAGCAGCGCGAGCTCGGCGCGCGAACCGGTGAGCGTGCGCACCTGCGAAACGATGAGCTCTTCGTTGTGCTCCGCGGCCGGATAGAGATTGAACGCGAGCTGGCGATCGAAGACCTCTTTCGGCATCGACTCGATGTTGAGCACGCTGATGGTCTGTTTCGCGAGCTCTTCGATGCCCGGCTGCTCGAACGCCGACGCGGGCTGGATCACAGTCGCGGTGCAGGTGTCGATCGCGCTCAGCGTCGCGATCTGTTTGAGGATCAGCGCGATCGGAATGACGATCGGATGCGGCGACACCAGCAGGTCCTCGCCCGCTTGCACGTCTTCGAGATTCACGCCTGCGACGACGAGTTTCCCATCCTCCGACATCGTCGCCTGCGAGAGATCAATCGCTATGAAGTCATCCTCGGCCTGTCGCGCGATCCATGGCTGATTCACGGCCGCGGGACCGCAGAAGAACACGAGATCGAGATCGTCGAGGCCTTCCTGCGCGATCGGCGCGACGACCGCGGGCGATTCGTCGACTTCCGTCAACGCGCCAGCGCCTTCGCCGATCGAATCGAGGAGCGCGAGCTTCGCGTACGGAAACGCGCGCTCGCGGAGGATGGACTTGACCTCGTTGCCGACGAGCGTGAGCGGATTGACGATGCCGAGTCGATAGCCGGCAGGGGATTTCGGGTGCGCCATGGTGCGGCGCGTTTTATCACGTCGCGGTGGGTTTCTCTGTCGTCGATTCCGGCGGGATGAATCCCGCGGGCGGAGTCACCGCTGCCGCACTCGGAAACGCAATCGACCACAACCTCACGAGCGGTCCCGAAACGAGATACAGAATCGCGCCCGCGAACCAGAATTCGCGCGGCCACTTGAAGGCGAGGCCGAGGATTGCGGCGAGCATCAGGAAGTAGAGGAGCGAGCGCTCCTTCTGCAGCGAGAGTCCCTTCTGGCTGCGGTACTTCACCGGCGACACCATCGCGCATGCGGTGAAGATCGTCAGCAGCATGACGACGAGGGCAAAGCGTCGATCGGTGACCGGGGCCGGTGCGTAGAAAATCATTGCCGCGAGCGTGAGCGCGCCGGCGGGACTCGGGAGTCCGACGAAGTAGCGATAGTCCGTCTTGCCGGTCTGAACGTTGAAGCGTGCGAGTCGCAGCGAGACCGCGGCGAGAAACAGGAACGCGATGCCGCCGCCGAGTTTCTCGAAGATCTGGAGGCCCCACGCGTACACGAGGACTGCGGGCGCCGCGCCGAACGTCACGACGTCAGCGAGCGAGTCGTACTCCTTGCCGAATTCCGAGGTTGCGTTCAGCTGTCGCGCGATCATGCCGTCGAACGTATCGAACACGGCTGCGAACAGAAGCGAAAGACACGCGGTCGCGAAGAAATCAGCGGCCGCACCCTGGTTGCCGAGCGTCGTGGCTTCGATGCCGCGGGTCGCGTAGATGATGGCGCGGAAGCCGAAGAAGAGATTGAGAATCGTCAGCGACGTGGGAATGACATAGATCCCGCGGCGCAGGCCGGGGCGCACTGGGTTCATCACTCCGGAATCTCCGCGACGACGGTCAGACCGACCTTCGGTTTATCGCCCGGCTTGACGAGGATCAGCGCCGCGGGCGGGAAGAACATGTCGACGCGCGACCCGAACTTGATCATGCTGATCCGTTCGCCGCGCGCCACCTCGTCGCCTTCTTTTTTATCGAAGACGATGCGCCGTGCCAGCAGGCCCGCGATCTGTTTAAACGCCAGCGTGGCGCCGCGCTTGTCGGTCATCACGATGAGGTTCTGCTCGTTCTCGGTCGATGATTTGTTGGCCATTGCGGGGGTTTTCGCACCCGCAGTGTAGCTGTAGTGGACGATCTTCCCGGTGATCGGCGCCCTATTGACGTGCACGTCGAACACGGACATCAAGATGCTGACCTGACGCGTGAGTCCCGGCCAGATCTCACCGTCCGGGATGTCTTTGACCATCACGACCGTGCCGTCGGCGGGCGACAAAACATCGACGTGACGATCCGACCCTTTGCGCAGCGGGTCGCGGAAGAAGTTGATGAGGAAGAGCGCGATGGCGCCGAGGACCATCGCGGCGACGTACCACTGGATCAGCAGCGACAGCGCCGCCAGAATCACGAAGGGGATGATGAACACCCATCCCTCGGGTGCGAATCGCAACGGCATGGGCTCGAGCCTCTCCGCGAGCGATGGTATGCAAAGGGGGTTCCGATGGGAACCCCCTCTGGCGGATCGGCTGTGTTTGAGGAAGTGGGGTTGTTTCTCTCTGCAGCTATGCCACGGCGTGTTGGGTTTCGTAGTGGCGGACCCGTTCGGCCATCTGGTCCTTGAGGTGGAGCTTCCGCTTCTTCAACGCTTTCTCTTCCATCTCGTCATCAATGGTGATGTCCGACCTCGTCGTCAGCTCATTGAGTCGGTTCTCGCACTGGCGGTGTTCATCCGCCCATTGACGGAACTCGGGATCCTGATCGGCAAGAATGTGTTGAATGTCAGCGGCACGATTCGACATCGATTGTCCTCCTTCGAAGTACCTATCCGCGCGAAGATTCTAGCACTCCGCCTGCCAACGGGAAGTGGTTCGCTAAGTGGCTGACAACGCTGAAGTTCTCTACAATGCGCGTCCATGCGCCGCGCTCCTGCGATCGCCCTTGCGATCGTCATCGTGTCCGTCCTGCTTTCGCCGTGGCAGCGCGAGCTCTTCATTGGCGATGAGACGAAATACAGCCAGGTCGTGCGCGAGATGCACGCGGGCTCGGTTTTTCTGCCGACGCTGAACGGCTCGCCGTTCACGCACAAGCCTCCGCTGCACTTCTGGATCGTCGATCTGTTGACGTATGTCTTCGGTCTGTTCTCGATCTGGCCGTATGTGCTTCCGTCGCTCGTTTCGTTCGGATTGCTGCTGTGGTTGATGCATCGATTCGGTGGTCCGCTCGCGGCGTTCGTGTGCGGGACGTCGCTGTTGATGTGGGGCTCGGCGCAGACGGCGAGGATGGACGTTGCGTTCGCGGCGTTGCTCGCGCTCGCGGCGTATCGGATCTATCGCGCGAATGGCGCGCTGACGATGTCCGCCGGCGTCGCGACGGGACTCGCGTTTCTCGTGAAGGGACCGATGGCGCCGGTGATCATCCTGGCGCTGTTTGCGTTCGAAGCGATTCGCAGAAAGCGTAAGCCGATCGCGAAGGATGCTCTGGCACTTTTGCCGATCTTGCTTCTGCCGTTGCTGTGGCTCATTCCGGCGATCTTCATCGGCGGCGAGTCGTATTGGCGCGAGATCTTCTACAAGCAGACGGTTGGTCGCGCGGTGGGTGCGTGGGTACACAAATCGCCGCCGTGGTTTTATCTCGTGCGCGCGCCGATGACCTTGATGCCGTGGTTCTTTCTCACGGTGGCCGCGCTCGTTGCGGCGTATCGACGCGGCGATGAATTGGCGAAGTTCGCGGCGAGCTGGATTCTCGCGGTGTTCGTTCCGTACACGCTGCTTTCGTCGAAGCTCGATGTGTACATGATCGCGATGCTGCCCGCGGTAGCGTTGCTCATCGCACGGTTCGTCGATGCGGGGGATGACGCGTGGGGACGGCGCGCGAATCTCGTGATGCTTTCGCTGTTCGCGATCATCGGAGCCGCGGGCTTGATCGTGCAGCCGCGTCACATCAGGGAAGAGGATGGTGCGCTGATCGCGCGAGTCGATGTGCGCGCGTTGTTCGCGGTTTTGCTGATCGCTGCGATCGTGGCGATCGTGATCACGTTGCGCGGACGACTGGTGATGTCCACGATCGCGACGGGGTTCGTACCTGTCGCCGCGTTCGCGTATGCGGCGTTGTTTCTTCTGCCGCTGGCGAATGAGATGGCGTCGACGCGGCCGCTCGTGCGCGCGCTGATGACCGTCAATGCGCCGCCGGAAAAGATCGCGCTTTATGTGTGTCCGCATCTCTGGGTGCGCGGGATGGATCCGAAGCTGACGCGTGCGCGGCATGTCGATGCCGCGGAGTTACGGACGTTCGATGCGAGCGTCGTGGTGGTGCGCCGCAGGAACGGGCCTGAGGTTGCGGACGTGCTGCAGCGCCGCCAGCGCACGGGCGAGTTGCGGATGATCGGAAAATGGTTCGACGTGTATGAGTGATCAACGCAAGCGCCGCTACGCCGCGGCCGCGTTCATCACGCTGCTGATCCTTTCGGTGTTCTGGCCTTCTCCGATCGTGTCGATCAATCGTCTCTGGATCGATGAAACCATCGACGTCGATGACCTTTCGTTTCTCGGACGCGAGGCGCCGTCGTGGGATGTCGTGTTCTGGTGCGTTGCGGGCTTGCTGTTGCTCGCGATTGTGCAGACCGCGACTGCCGATGCGGATCCACGCGAGCCGCTGCGACAGATCCGCGCAATCCGTTTCGATCGCTCGCTATGGCGAGGCAACGCGATCCGATTTGCGATCGGCGCCGCGATCACCGCGTTCGTGTGGTGGTTCCTCGATCAGCCGCTGATCGCATGGGCGGAAGGCGTGCAATCCGACTCGACTGAAGACGCTGCTCGCATTTTGAATCGTCTTGGCGGAGGGATGAATCCTGTGATGCTCGTCGCGTTCTTTCTCATTGCCGGCGTTGCCTATCGCGAACGCCGCTGGGTCGCGTACGCGATCGCGATGGGCATGGCCGGCCTCGGCGCCGGAATCCTCGCGCAGATCATCAAACATCTCGTCGGCCGCGCTCGCCCCGAGCTCTGGCTCGGGCCGATGTACTACGCGCCGGGATCATCGACGTCGTTTCCGAGTGGGCATACGGTCGGCGCGTTCGCACTCGCGGGGGTGCTGATTTTCGGATCGAGGAGTTGGACGTTGAGAGTGGTTGCGTTCCTGCTCGCGGCGGGAGTGGGATTGTCGCGCGTGCTCGCGTTTCGGCATTGGCCGAGTGATGTGACCGCGTCGGCGGTGATTGGGTTGGTGACGGCGTGGATCGTGACTGAGGCTTTGGTGAGGCGCGGCGTGCCCGAGCAGGCCTAGAGTGTTCGCGTGTCGGTCTACTACGACGATCCGCACATCTATCAGACGATCGACAACGTCGACTACGTCACCTCATCGTTCCGGACATTTGCGGGTGGCGTCACGCGCGAATGCCGTGGATCATCGATCCCGCGCTGCACACGATCGACGTGTTTCGCCTCATCGACGGCCGCTGGTCGCTGCTCGGAGGTTCGGGCGGAGATGAAATCGCGCGCATGGTTCCTTTCGAGACCGTTGAGGTTCCGCTCGCCAGGCTTTGGCTTCCCGCGTGATCCCCCTCACATCCAATCCTTCCTCTCATCCGTATCATCCCGCGGTTCTACGAGAGGAATGTCTCCATGCAGCGTTTGTCCCTGATCAACTTCGACGTGCTCCGTGAGCTTTGCGATTCCTGCCGGAAGGAACGGTTCCATTTCGTCCCGCTCGGAACTGAACCGGCAACCGGTCCCTGTCGCAGTTGCGGCGAGGAATCGAAACTCGCTGAGATGAGTGACACGGCGGTGTTCCGCCTCATCACTCATCCCAACGGCGATGTCGTCGTCGTTCCGATGATCGCGCGCACCGCGTAAGCATTCCGACTCGGCAGCCGTACGTTCAACCGGCGGAGCAACTAGCGCCGCTGGCCGTGCCGGCTATTCGAATTCCGAGAAGTTCACGCTCACCAGCCGCGAGCAGCCCGCCTCTTCCATCGTCACGCCGTACAACACGTCCGCGGCTTCCATCGTGCGGCGCGAGTGGGTGATGACGATGAACTGCGTGTCGCGCGAGAAGTCGCGCACCAGCCGCACGAAGCGCTCCGTGTTGACTTCGTCGAGCGGCGCGTCGACCTCGTCGAGGATGCAGAACGGCGAGGGCTTGTAGCGGAAGATCGCGAAGAGCAACGCGATCGCCGTCAGCGCGCGCTCTCCACCGGACAGCAGCGCGATCGACTGGTTCTTCTTTCCGGGCGGCTGCGCGACGAGCTCGATACCGCTTTCCAGCACGTCCTCTTCATCGAGGAGCTGCATGCGCGCGGTCCCGCCGCCGAACAGCGACGTGAAGATCTGCGTGAACGATTCGTTGACCTGTCCGAACGCCTCGCGGAACAGCTCGCGCGACGTGAGGTTGATCTTGCGGATGGTCTGGCGCAGCGATTCGATCGACTGCACGAGATCGTCGCGCTGCGTGCGCAGGAATGACTCGCGCGTCTCCAGCTCCTGATGTTCTTCGATCGCGAGCACGTTCACCGGTCCGATCTTCTCGAGCTGATCCGCGACCTTCGCGACTTCGGCTTCGATCGTCGCACGCGTCTCTTCATCGGCGGGCGGTTCGACTTCGGCGAGCGCGTCGATGCCTGCGTGCAGGTCGAGCGCGATCTGTTCGCGCAGGAGATCGAATCCCGACTTCGCGCGATCGACGCGACGCTCGGATTCGAACAACGTATTGCGGGCGGTGTTCGAAGTCTCGCGTGACGCAATCGCGCGTGCTTCGAGCTCGTGGACGCGCACTTCGAGATCCGCGGTCTCGGCTTCGAGCGACACGCGCATCTCCGAAACTTCATGCAGCTTTGCGAGCGAGAGCTCGAGTTGACCGCGTGCATTCTCGACCGCGACGTCCGTGTCCGACCGACGGCGGCCGAGGTTCTCGATGTCCTGCTGGAGCTGCGTGATGCGCGATCCGAGGGAGATGACGATGCGCGAGAGGTTCTCGTGCTCGCGCTGGATCCCGTTCACGTTGCCGCTCGCGGCTTCGACGTCGACGCGTGCTTTCGACGCGACTTCCGTCACCTGCTCGAACGCGACGCGTGCTTCCGAGAGCTCCGCTTCGTGGACGCGAATCTGCTCGTGCAGTTCCTGCTCGCGCGCCTGCAAGGCATCGACTTCCGCGATGGCCGCGGTCTTTCGCGCGAGCAGCTGATCCTTCTCTTCGATGTACAGCGTCTGCTCTTCCGACGCGACGGCGAGGTCTTTCTCGTGGCGCTGCAGCTCTGCCCCGGCGCGCTCGCGCTGGCTCTTTTTCTCGCGCAGTTCCTGCTCCGCGGTGCGCGCACGCTCTTCCGCGATGATGCGCGCGTCGTCCGCGGCGCGCAGTTCGTCTTCGAGCGCCTGCAGTGCCGTCGCGATGCCGCTGGCGCGTGTTTCCTCGCTGCCGAGGAGGGCGACGAGATCGGCGATCTCACGTTTGATCGAGAAGACGCCGGGCGTTGCGGAAGCGTTCTTGCCGCCGACGACGAGCGGTCCGCGCACGATGTCGCCATCGAGCGTGACGAACGTCGCACTGGGACGCACTTTCGCCTGCTCCATCGCCTCGCTGAGCGACTCCACGATGTACGCCTCGGGGATCGCATGACGCACGGCATCCGCCGCCGCTCCTTCGCCGAGGACTGAGTCTGCGGCGTTGCCGCGTCGCGAGCCTTCGCCGGTGGGGACGTAATCGGTAGTGATGAATGTGCCGCGTCCCGCGCCGCGCTCGCGCAGGCGGCGGACGGCTTCGATGGCGGTGTCGCTCGAGTCGACGATGATCGCCTTCGAGATTTCGCGTAGGAGGTTGTCGAGCGCGGTTTCGAATCCATCGGCGGCGCGAACTGCTTCCGCCGCGGCGACGCCGTTCGGGATCAGCTCCATGATCGCGCGTCGGACGTCTTCGTCCTGCGCTTCGAGCGAAGCGAGGAGCGATCGCAGGGAATCGACTTTGTACGTGGTCTGCGAGATCGTGTCGCGCGCCGATGCGAGCGATTCACGTGCAGCCTCGCGTCGCGCGGTCAGCTCATCGCGAAGTACGAGTGCTTCGCGCGCGGTCTGCTGCGTGACGATGAGATTCTGCTCGCCGTCGCGGACGGACTGCTCCCATTCGTACATCGACGCGAGCGCGCCGTCACGGCTCATCGCGGCTTTGCGCGCGCTCTCCGTGAGCTTCGTCAGATAGAACTCGCACTTCTCCACCGCGATCTCGATCTGATGCACCTGGTTCCGCGCTTCGGAAATCTTGGCGATGGTGCGCATCAGCGATTCGCGCGAATCGGCGAGCGCTTTTTCGTGGCGTCGCACGCCGTCGCCTTTTTCCTGGCGGTCGCGCTCGACCTGATCGGCGATCTCGCGGAAGCGGTTGCGCTCCGCGCGTGCGGCCTCGAGCTGCTGCGTTTTCTCATCGAGCGCGGCCTGCTGCTCCGCACCTTCGGATTCGAGGGTCGTGATCTGTCCGCGAGCGCCGTCGATGCGCTGCATCAGATCGCTGAGGTTCGTTTCGGACTGCTGCAGGAAGGAGCGCAGGCGCTCGACTTCCCCGGTGAGGCCGGCGATTTCTTCGCGAACTTTGCTCGCGCGATGGGAGCGATCGATGTGTACGGTGCGCGTTTCCGCGAGCTCCGCTTCATCGGCGCCGAGTTGCGCGGCGATCTCACTTTCGCGCGTTTGCGCGTCAGCGAGTCCGGCGTTTGCTGCTTCTTCTTCGATCTGCGCGGCGAGGATGCGGCCTTTGTAGAGCGAGCGCTTTGCCAGAGACAGCTGATCGGCGAGCTCTTTGTGGCGCCGGGCTTTCGACGCCTGGCGTTTCAGCGAATTCAGATTGCGCGTGACTTCGGAGAGCGTGTCGTCGATGCGCAGCAGGTTCTGTTGCGTCTCTTCGAGCTTCAGCTCCGCGGCGCGGCGCTTCGTTTTGTACTTGGTGATGCCCGCGGCTTCTTCGATGAGGCGACGGCGATCCTGCGGTTTGTTGGAGAGGATCAGATCGATCTTCCCCTGCTCCATGACGGAGTAGTTGCGGATGCCGAGGCCGGTGTCCATCAGGATGTCGCTGATGTCCTTCATCCGGACGCGCTTGCCGTTGAGGCGGAACTCGGACTGGCCGTCGCGGAACACGCGACGGTTGATGACGATCTTGCCGTCATCGGCCATCGGGTGATCGCTGTCGCCGTTGAGCGTGCCGAGCGTGAGCGTGACTTCGCCCATCGACATCGCGCGCCGTCGCGCGGAGCCCTGGAAGATGACGTCTTCCATCGTCTCGCCACGGATGTGCGAGGCGCGGTTCTCTCCGAGGACCCAGATGAGGGCGTCGCAGATGTTCGATTTGCCGCAGCCGTTCGGACCGACGACGGCCGTCATCGCTGCGGGAAAGGTGAGCTTGGCAGGGTCGTAAAACGACTTGAAGCCGTGGATGTCGAGTTGTTGGAGGCGGAACATTTCTTCCTGATTCCCCTGTGCGGGGAAGGCAAATTCGGGCGGATCGTAGCAGGGAACCGGGGGAACTTCACGATTGACAGAAGGGCTGCGCCCCCGTTCCTGTGCAATGCTTCCAACAACGATGGAGCTGGATGACTTTCTTCTCCGCGAGATCGATCCGGGCTCGTTCGCGGGCGCGTCGTACGCGATCGGGACTGCTGCCGGACTGGAGCGTGAGCACGCACTCGGACGCGCGGTGTCGGTGCCGCTGAGGATCGCGGCGACGACGGACACGATCTACGACTGCGCGTCGATCACGAAGCCGCTCGTGACGGGAATGCTCGTGTTGCAGGCGGTTGCGGAGAGACGGATCGCGCTCGATGACGAGTACCGCGGCTTCACCTATCGCGAGCTGCTCACGCATACGTCGGGACTGCGCGCGTGGATGCCGCTCTACGCGTACGACGATTACCTGAACGCGATCGAGAAAGATGGACGCGAATTCGCGCGCGGCGAGCGCGTCGTTTACTCCGATCTGAATTTCGTGCTTTTGTACTTTGCGCTGGGCGAGATCTTTGGCGATTTCGTGCGAGCCGCGCGTGAGCGAATCTTCGAGCCGCTCGGATTGCGCGATGCGCAGTTTCATCCGCCGGCGATGTTGAAGCCGCGCATCGCAGCAACCGAATGGGGACAGCGCTTCGAGCCCGTTTTGCGCGATCGCCTCGGATTGAAGATCGCGATGCCGCCGCTGCGCCAGTCATTGATGTGGGGCGAGACGAACGATGGCAACTCGTTCTACGCGGGCGGCACGTGCGGCAACGCGGGACTCTTCGCGACCGCTCGTGATGTGTTCCGCATCGCACAGGCATTCGTGAACGGAGAGCTCGTCTCACACGAGCTCGTCGACGAAGCGACGCGCGTGCATGCAGGAGACCGCGGACTCGGATGGCAGCTCGCGGGACCGGGACTCTCGCCACAATCGTTCGGCCACATGGGTTTCACCGGCACGTCGGTATGGGTCGACGGAGATCGCATCATGGTGCTGCTGACGAATCGCATTCACCCCTGCGCGGCGCCGATCGCGATGCATCGGATTCGCGGCGAGTTTCATCGTCATGCAAACGAGGTCATTGGCCATGCTTTCCGCTGAGGATGAGGGCGTCCGTGGCGCGATCACTCGTGCGATCGCTGCGCGAGGTTTCGCGCCGTCGAACGATGATCTGGCTGCCGCTCTCGGCATGAGCCTTTTGCAGTTCGAAGAATCGCTCGAACGCCTGCAGGCCACGAAATCGCTGTTGCTTCATCCGAACAGTCACAAAGTCTGGGTGGCCCATCCATTCGCGCTTTCTCCGGGATCGTGTTGGGTGAAGACGCAAACGCGTGGCTACTGGGCGAACTGTCTCTACTGCGCCCTCGGAATCGCCGCCGCCCTCGAGCGCGATGCGGTGATCCACACCCGCCTCGGCGGCGAGTCCGAAGCCGTGGAGTTCGAAATCCGGAACGGTGAAGTCGTTCGCGGAGCGGAACACGTATTTCACTTATCGACGCCCGTAGCGCGTTGGTGGGACAACGTGATCTACGCGTGCGCGAGTTTTCAGCCGTTTCGCTCCGAATCCGACGTAAACGATTGGTGCGATCGGCATGCGATGCCATTCGGACACGTCATGACGATTCCCGAGCTCGCAGCGTTCGCGCGCGATTGGTACGGCGAGTACGTCAACAAGCCGTGGCACAAACGGACCGCGGAAGAAATACGAATCGTTTTCGAGAGGCACGGCCTGGTCAGTCCGTTCTGGCGAATCGGTTAGCCGGCTGCGCGTTCCCAACCCCATTCCCGCGCCTGACGCGCAAGCGATTCCGCTCGTGCAGTTTCATTGTTGGCCGCGGCCAGCACGGAAAACAGATAGAGCGTCTCGGCGAGCAGCGGATCGGGATCGGTGTAGTCGTCGCGGAAGCGCGTCTCGAGCAGCTCGACGTTATCGCGATAGAGACGCAGCGCTGCTTCGCGATCGCCCGCACGCAACAGGATGAATGCGAGCACGAGCGACTGGAACTCCTGGATTTGCGGATGCTGCGCGATCTGCAGTTCCATCAAGCGACGCGCTTCATCGAGATCGCGCCCGAGGTGGGCGAGGGATAACGCGATGCCTTCGCGTGCGGAGGGATCGTTCGATTGTTTGTACGCGTCGATCGCTTCTTCGTAGCGTCCGAGGAGCTTGAGCGCTTCGGCGCGATGCAGATGGTCGCCTGTGCGATTCGCTTCCATCACCGCGTCTTCGTAGCGACGCATTTGCAGAAGCTGTTGCGCGTTTGTGATGGGACGCTGCGCGAGCATGTACGCCACGAGCCAGCCAACCAGCGCCACGGAGAGAAGGAGGGCCCAGAACCAGATGCTCATCGAGCGATCGGCGCAGTCTGAGTCGCCGCGGCCGCCTGTTGCTGCGCCGCGATCACCTCGGGAGGGGTCGTCGCGCCGCCCTCGACGACGTACGTGCGCATTCGTTTCGGTGTGCCGTCGTACTGGAAGTCGAGTTTCGGCATCGGCACCGGTGCTTCGTCGCTCTTCTTCGTCACGTCGGTGAGCTCGGTGAGCGGCACGGCCGGAAGGTCGCTGGCGACGTTCGCATTGCGATTGCTCACGAACTGATGGAGGCCGGCGAGGATGAGAAAGGCGATGAAGCCGGTGACGGCGATGAAGACGCCCTGGCGCTGGCGCGCGTACTCGACGACCGTGTCCGAGGTCGACATTTCGCGCGGACGGAAAATCTCCTGCAGCAGCGTCTGCGTGTCGAGACGCTCACCGGTCGCGGGATTCGCGCCGCAGTACGGACAGAGTTTCGCCGAGGAATCGATCGCCCGGCTGCATGCTGCGCAAACGCCCTGACTGCTCATTGCTTGAATGATATTTCAACGCTGTACGGCGCCGCGATCGGGTTGCCGTTCTCGGTGGCTGGCTTGAAGCGCCACGTTTGCACGGCGGAGATCAGCTGTCCGGTGTTGCGCTGCAGCGCACGGTCGATCGAGATGTCTTTCACGCGGCCGTCCGCACCGACCATCAGCGAAAGTCGCGCCGTCCCCTCGGATACGATGTTCGGGATCGGCTGGTATTCGGGGACGGGACGCGTGCGTTTCGTGGAGGCGCGTTGCACCGGCGGCGATGAAGACGTGTCTTCGTTGTTGGATGCTGCTGTCGTCGAAGACGGCGGCGGAGTCACGCGACGGGGAGGCGGTCTGTACGCCGGACCGGTGATCGAGCGCGGATCGAGAGCCGCGGCCGCTTGTTTCTTTTCTGCCTGCGCGCGTTTTGCGAGCTCCGCGTATTCGGTTGCGGATACGGCCGTGGCGTCGCTGCGTTGATAGTCATTCGGGGACATTCCGGGCTGGAGACTCACCGGCGCGCTGGTGATCGGCTGTTCGATGCCGCCGGGCTCCGCGACGGGAACGAGTGGCGTATCCGCGCGCTTCACCGGTCCGCGGCGCTCCTGCTGCTGGTCTTCGGCGATTTGTTCTTCGACCGTTTTCGGCGCGGCTTTCGGCGCGCCGTCGCTGTTGATGACCATGCCGACCAGGAACGCGGCGACGAGTGTGAGCACGCCGCCGCCGGCAAACATTGCTTTTTTCTTCAGATCGTATTCGGAGGGCGGGCGGTATTCCGTCACCGCGAGGGGCTTTGGCGGCTCGACCGCGGGAGGGGCGATGTTCTGATCCCAGTTGCAGTAGGGACAGATCTTCGCCCACGCGTCGATCCCGCGCGCGCACCGGATACAAGTTCGTTGCTCGCTCATTGAAGCCTCATTTGTGCAACCGACGTACCGTTCCACCAGGCGACCCCATCCGGAGTCAGTGTGAAGCCGCGCGGCGGGACGTTTTTCGCGACGACCGAGCTCGTCCGCTTCGTGAAACGGTACAACGTTCCGCTGCTGGAGTCGTAGGCGATCCACAAATTGCCGCGGATGGCGACGCGATCGACGCCGGTCGGGAAGTGCGACGCGCGCGCGCCGAACAGGCCGAGTCCGAGGAAGCCGCGCAAGACGCCGCGGGCAATTGCCTGCGTCATCGACTGCGTTCCTTCCTGCAGCCAGACGCGTTTTGCCGAAGGATCGGCGACAGCGAGAATGCGCGCGGTGAGCGCGGTGCCGCCGCCCGCGAATGCGAGATCGACGGGGACGGCGCCGACGGCGATGTCGCCCGCGGACTTCATCGTTTTCAATTCGACAGTTCGAATTTTTGCGTCGCGCGGGTAGACGAGATACGCGGTCGTGCCGCTGATCTCGAAGTCGGATGCGTGCGGCGCGAGATTGATGCGGCGCGTGACGCGATCGTTCGCGATCTCTTCGAGTGCGCCGGTCGTGCGCGAGTAAACGTAGAGGCGGTTGTTCGATTGACGCAGGAATGCGGGATCGGGCGCGAGCGCGATGCGCGTGACGCCGTGCTGCAGCACACGTGCGTCGCGCGCGACGATGTACAGCTCGTCGCCGAGGAACGTGGCGGCGATGGGGGTTTCGGCGGTGCGGAGGCGGGTTGCGCGGCCGGTCGCGAGATCGAAGATCACGGCTTCATTCGCGAGCGCGTCGAGAACGGCGACGCGGTTGTTCGACGCGACGATCTCGGTTGCGTTGCGGACGCCGTCGGCGGTCCATTGGTTCGTGAGCGTGACCTTACCCTCATGCGCGACGACGACGCCGGCGGGGGTGGAGGTGAGGATTTGCGCGAATAGCGGAACCGTTTGGAGTGCGGCAGCCACAGCTGCCGCTGTTGTATGCCACAGCGCGGTACGCAACATACGAAAGCGGCGGCTGCGGCCGCCGCACTCCAAACGGGTCATTGCAACCCCTCCAATCGCACCGGCTCCAGCAACAACGCATCGCGATCGCCATCGCGTGTCACACCGAGAATGCGATACGTCAACCGCAGCGGCTGCGTGATGTCGAACGTTCCCTGAAACACCGTCGGTTCGCTGAAGCGGAACGCGACGACGCCGTCGATCATCCCTGCCTCGAACACCGTGCCGCGGAACGCGACGATGCTGGTGAACGTCGTCTGATCGAGCGTCACGAACTGCTCCGGCGTGAGTCGCTCGAAGCCGTCGAGGAGCGCCTGCAACTGCGAGGACGTCGGATTCGAAGAGGGAAGTGCGATCGACGTCGCGCCCTCCGCTTCGCGTCGAAGCGCACGCAGCGTGTCGTTCTGCGGGAACTTCACGAGCAACGCATCGAGCGTCGCTCGCGCCGCGCGTGTTTCGCCACGTGCGATCTGTGCGAGTGCGAGTCGCATCTGCGCGCCGGTGTTCGTGTCATCAATGTTCGGAGGACGCTGCGTGCGCAGGTGATCCTGATACGCGCGCACGAGCGGCAGCGAGAACGGGTTCGCGTCGAATGCCTCCGCGTAGTAACGCTCGCGTTCTGCATCGGACGTCGCGAGACGTGCGAGCGCAGCGAGCGCGGTCACGTCATCGCTGCGGCCCTGCAGCACGCGCGTGTATTGCGTCCGTGCGAGATCGGGCCTGCCGCGCTTTTCGTACAGCGACGCCAGGCGCAGTTGCGCGCGATTGAGCAGCGAAACGTACGCGGCGACGTCGCCGCGCGCGGAGCTGTAGACCTCGAACGATTCCTGTCGCGCGACGTCGCGTTGCAGCGATTCGAACGTGCGCGAGCGCAGCGAGTCCGTCACCGTCACCAGCAACTTCTCCGCCTCGCCCAACTCATCGGCTTCGATGAGCGCCGTTGCCAACGCGTGTTGATAGACCGCGCGATCGAGTGGCTTCGTCGTCGCGAGTGCGACTGCATTGCGCGCAGCGCTCACGGCTTTGCGCGGATGCCCGAGCGTTCGCATCGCCGAGGCGTAGAGATTCCACGACTCGGGATCATCGCTCGCGTATCGCGCGGTTTCTTCGAGCAGCGTGAACGCCTCCGCGGCGCGGCCGAGCTTCGCCTGCGCGAGTGCGGCGTACGACGTCGCGTTCGCGTATCGCGAGAGGCTTGAATCGCGACGCGCGGCGAGACGTTCGCGCTCGGCGAGATCGAGTGCCTTGCGATATTCGTCGCGGGCGAGGGAGGCTTCGGTGCGGGCGGCGCGGAGGTCGCCGAGGTTGAGGCGGCCGGAGAGCTGGGCCTCGAAGGTGCGCGAGCGGGCGAGTTGCAGCTCCATCTGCGCAATCTCGAAATCGGATGCGAGCCGTGGCTGCGCGAGCACGAGCAATATCGCCAGAATCTTCATTCCGCGAAGTACCCCTTGCGCTGGCTCGTGCGATCGCCACCGTCGGTAATGACGATTGCGTAAGTCCGTTCGCGCGATGCGGCGGAGGCAAGTGCGTCGCGCAGCGAAGTGCCGCCGGAGGGCGTGAGCTCGCGCGTCGAGAGTTGCTGCCCGCGCGTGATCGCACGTGCCTTCGCGACGTGGCGGTTGAAGGCGACGAGCGATGCGGTGTCGCCGGCGCGCAGTAGGCGCAGCTCCGATTCGATCGCGCGCAGCGCGGCTTCGAGCTTGCCGTCGTTCATCGAGAGCGAGCGGTCGACGACGAACGCAAAGTGCGCGGCGGGGCGCTCGATCTTCACGTCGCGGATCGTTTGCTCGATGCCGTTCTCGCGCACGCGGAGATCGGAGGCACGCAGAGGTTTTGACGAGCGTGCACGCAACGGCACTTCGACGAGAGCAACGCGGTCGACCTTCGCGGAATCGGCGGAGATTTCGAGTGCAGTCGGCCCGATCACCTGCGCGCCGGCGAGCGGCGAAACGAACGTGATCGTCGCCGCCTGCGCTGCCACGGCGAGAAACATGATGATGAAAACGAGAGCCCTGCGCACGGGGATGGAAACGGATTCGCGCGCATAACGTATTTCGTTTCTGTGGTTTGCCCTCTCGTGCGGACGAAGCGCCCTGCGTGGAGTGCGCTGTTCATTTCCCGCGATTTGGGGTTACACTCTTTTCCTCCGGAGCTCAGCACAATGGGTCGTTACGGAATTGAGGCCTGTCATCAGTGCGACGCCTGCAAATGGCGCATGGACAGCTTCTTCTGTCAGCTCGACCCGGAGACGCTCACCGCCTTCAACTCCATCACCTTCGCCAACGTCTATCCCGCGGATGCTTTGCTCTATGCGGAGGGCGAGGCGCCGGTGGGTCTGTTCATCCTCTGTCATGGAACGGCGAAGCTGAGCATCTCCTCGGGCAGCGGCAAGACGCTGATCACGCGAATGGTGCAGTCAGGCGAAACGCTCGGCCTCTCGAGCGTGCTTTCGGGCAACGCATACAAGTCGACCGCCGAGACTGTCGGACCTGCGCAGCTGAAGTTCGTCAAACGCGACGACTTCCTGCGATTCGTGAACGAGCATCGCGACGTGCAGTTCAACATCGCGCGGCAGCTGATCGAAGAGTGCGAGTCCGATGCGAATCAGATCCGCGCCCTCGGATTGGCGAACTCCGCGGCGGAACGGCTCGCGCAGCTTCTGCTGGCGTGGTGCGACGAAGCGGGACAGCCTTCCGCGAGCGGCATGCGCATCCCGGTGACGATGACGCACGAAGACATCTCGCAGATGATCGGCACGTCGCGCGAGACGGTGACGCGCCTGCTGAAGAGCTTCCGCGAGAAGAAGATCATCACGATGCGGCGCTCGTCGATGACGCTGCACAGAAAATCCGATCTCGAGGATCTGATTCTGTTGTGAGTGGTCGTCAGTTGTCGGTTCTCGGTTGTCTGTGAGGACTGGCGTCGAGGTTCAGACAACCGAGAGCTGACAACCGACAACTTTGTGACGCCAGTCACAAGCCCGCCATCCACCCCTCACAACTGACGCGTACAGGCGTCCTGTCTCGAAATCCCTCTCGGGCCGACATTGGCCGCATCCGAGGAGGACATCATGAATACCAACCGCATCGTTCGTGTCATTCACCGTCTCGCCGTGATCACTATCGTCGCCAGCTTTGCCTTGGCAACGACGGCGGCGGCGCAGCCCGAAAAACACAATCCATACACTGTCCGCGGTCATCAGATCCGGACCAACCTCATCCCGGAAGCCGAAGCCAGCGCGTATTCGACGATGGAAGTCTCGGATGCGGTCGGGCCGACGCTCTTCCAGGAAATGGTCCCGTGCCGGTTCGTGAGCACGCTCGACCCCGATCAGTATCCGGTGCGCTGGGGCGGTCAGGCGTTCCAGGTCAGTGAGAGCCGCGTCTACAGCCCGATCGGCTACATGGTGGAGGGACTCTTCAGGAATCCGTGCTCCGAGCTGATCCCGCCGACCGCGGTCGCGCTGGCGGTTCGTATTGCGTCGTATCAACCGAACGGCAATGGCTCGGTCTATCTCGCGCCGACGACGAGGGCGACGTACACCCGCGCGGCGCTTCTCTTCAAGCAGGGCTACGACACGATGCAGGAAGCGAACGTCGTGCTGCAGGACAAGGCGTTCGTCGTGTCTGTGGCCGATCAATCCACCGAGCTCACCATCGACATCATCGGATTCTTCATCCCCGACGAAACCGTGCGCGGGGCGCAGGGCGAAGCGGGTCCGCAGGGTCCGGAGGGTCCGCGCGGAGTCAAGGGCGATTCCGGCGTCATCGGCGTGCGCGGCGAACAGGGCACCCAGGGCGACAAGGGTGATACCGGCGAGCGTGGCGAGACCGGCGCGCAGGGCATTCAGGGCGTCCAGGGTGTGAAGGGCGACAAAGGTGATCAGGGTGATCAGGGTGTTCAGGGTCTCACCGGCCAGCAAGGCGACAAAGGTGAGATCGGTGTGACCGGTGCCACCGGAGCGCAGGGTCTGAAGGGCGACAAAGGCGAGAAGGGCGACGTCGGTCCGCAGGGAATCGAAGGACACGTCGGTGCCCGCGGCGAGAAGGGCGACCAGGGCGATCGCGGCGAGCGTGGCGAGAATGGCGCGCAGGGTGCGCAGGGCGTCAAGGGCGACCGCGGTGAGATTGGTCAGACTGGCGCGCAGGGTGCGCAGGGAGTGAAAGGCGATCGTGGCGAACGCGGTGAGATCGGTGCGGCCGGTGCCAACGGTGCGCAGGGCGCGAAGGGCGATCCGGGACTGAAGGGCGACAAGGGGCTGACCGGCGACCAGGGCGTCAAGGGCGACAAAGGCCTCACCGGCGATCGCGGACTGAAAGGCGACACCGGAGCCAACGGCACGAATGGCACCAACGGCGCGCAGGGTTCGAAGGGCGATCCGGGAGCGAAGGGCGACAAGGGCGTGCAGGGCGACAAAGGCATCCCCGGCGACAAGGGTCTCAAGGGCGATACCGGTGCGCAGGGTCCGAAAGGCGAGTGCACTGCCGGTCCCGCGGGTCCGCAGGGTCCGAAAGGTCCGAATGGTCCGACGGGGCCGCAAGGTCCGAGTGGCCCGATGGGTCCGCAGGGTCCGAAGGGCGAGTCGAGCTGCGGCGTACACGTCAAGGTCTCGTACTGCTCGTCATACAAGACGATTGGCAACAGCGGCTCCGTCTCCGTCAGCGACGGCGACGTCAAGTCCAGCAGCGTGATCATGCTCACCTACTTCGAATCGGGCGGCAGCATCCCGCTGGTCGTGGCCTCGCAGAACAACGGATCGTTCAGCGTGGCCGGGAGCAAGAACACGAAGTTCAAGTACGTGATCGTCAATCCGTAACGGGAGACGCAATCTGGAAGGGGTCGCGTTTCCCGGCGGGGGCATCCGAAAGGGTGCCTCCGATTTTTGTTGCGCTATACAATCCGGCGCTCGATGGCCTTCGATCCGATCGCCTTTGCCCGCCAGTTGATCGACGTGCCGTCGCCGACGGAGAGTGAGCTGCCCGCGGGCGAGCTCCTCGAGCGTGAATTGACGCGCCTCGGATTCGCCACGCGTCGTCAGGACATCTCGCCGACGCGCTTCAATCTGCTCGCACTCGCGGGCGGCACGCCGCGCGTGCTCTTCAACTCGCACATCGATACGGTTCCGCCGTGGTTTCCATCGCGCGAAGACGACGAGTATCTCTACGGTCGCGGCGCGTGCGACACGAAAGGCATCATCGCCGCGATGATCGCCGCGGGCGAGCGCCTGCGCCTGCGCGGCATCGACGAGTTCGGATTCCTCTTCGTCGTCGGCGAAGAAACGGATTCGATCGGCGCGAAAGCCGCGAATGTCGCCTTCGCCGATCTCGGATCGCAATACGTCGTCGTCGGCGAGCCGACGGAATCGAAGTTCGCGCGCGCGTCGAAAGGCGCGCTCACCTGTCACGTCCGCTTCAAAGGCGTCGCCGCGCACTCCGCCTATCCGCACCTTGGCGAATCGGCAATCAATCGCATGGTCGCCGCGATCGCCGAGATCAACAACACCGACTGGGGCACGCACGAAGTCCTCGGCAGGACGACGGTCAACGTCGGCGTCGTACGCGGCGGACAGCGTCCCAATATCATTCCTGCCGAAGCGGAATGCGAAATGATTTTTCGCCTCGTGACGACGCCCGAACAGGTACAGCATCAGCTCGATGCGCTGGTCGCGAATCACGACGGAGGCATCATCCTCTCGCGCGGCAATCCGCCACAGTTCATGGTCGTGCCGGAAGGCGCGGAATCGCACGTCGTGGCCTTCAACACCGACGTTCCCTGGCTCCCCAACCTCGGCATGCCGCTGCTCTTCGGACCCGGCTCGATCCTCGACGCGCACGGCGCGAACGAGAAGATCTCGAAACGCGATCTGCTCGCGGCCGTGGTCACGTATGAAGAGATGGTCGTGGCCCTGCTCGAGGGACGCGTGGCGTGATCTTTACCGACTCTCACTGCCATCTCACGATGTCGAATGCCGAGGCGAATCTCGCTGCGGCGCGTGCGGCGGGCGTGCGTGGATTCGTCGTGCCGGGCACGAAACTCGACGACGCGCCGCAAGCCGTCGCCATCGCGCAGAAGAATGAGGATGTGTGGGCGGCGGTCGGTTTTCATCCGCACGACGCGAAAGATTGCGATGACGCGGCGTTCGCGGAGATCGAACGTCTCGCTCGCGAGCCGCGCGTTGTCGCGATCGGCGAGTGCGGTCTCGACTATCACTACGACTACTCGCCGCGCGAAACGCAACGCGCGGTGTTCGAGCGGCACATCGATCTGGCGAAGCAATACGACAAACCGATCATCGTGCACAACCGCGAGTCGACCGACGACATGGTCGAGATTCTCACGCGCACAAAAGCGCGAGGAATCCTGCATTCGTACACGGAGTCGCTCGACGTCGCGAAGCGGCTCGTCGACCTCGGCTACTACATCTCGTTCTCCGGCATCGTGACGTTCAAGAGCGCCGAGTCGCTGCGCGACGCGGCGCGCGGACTGCCGCACGAGCGCGTGCTGATCGAGACCGACACGCCGTATCTCGCGCCGGTTCCGTATCGCGGACGCGACAACGAGCCGGCGTACGTCATCGCCATCGCCGAGCTGCTGGCGAAACTCTGGGGCGTCTCGACGGAGCACGTGGCGGAGCAGACCACCGCAAATTTCGAGCGCGTCTTCTCGGTTAAACTCCCGCGATCGTGAACACCCGGCCCGACCTGTCCGTGGTTTTTCCCGTATACAACGAGGAAGAGAACCTCCCCATCCTGCTGCGCGAGATCGCGACAGCACTGGACGGGCATGGCTGGACGTACGAGATCGTGGCCGTCGATGACGGCTCGAGCGATCGCAGTCTCGAAGTCCTGAACGCGAGCCGCGAGCTTCATCCGACGCTGCGCGTGCTCGCGCTCGCGAAGAACAGCGGTCAGACCGCGGCACTCGATGCGGCGTGGCGCGCGGCGCAGGGACGGATGGTGGTCTCGCTCGACGCCGATCTGCAGAACGATCCCGCCGACATCCCGGCCTTGGTGCGCAAGCTCGAAGAGTCGCGCTCGGACATGGTCATCGGCGTGCGCGTGAACCGGCAGGACACCTGGAGCCGCAGGATGCAATCGCGTATCGGCAACGGCGTGCGCAACTGGATCACCGGCGATCAGATCACCGACACCGGCTGCTCGCTCAAGCTCGTGAAGCGCGAAGCCATCGATCGCGTGCGCCTCTTCACCGGCATGCATCGCTTCCTGCCGACGCTCGTCCGCTACGCCGGCTACAAAGTCGTGGAGATGCCGGTGAATCATCGCGCGCGACAGTTCGGCGTCTCGAAGTACGGCGCCATGAACCGAGCATTTCGCGGGCTCGCGGACTGTTTCGCCGTTCGATGGATGGGCACGAGAATGCTGACGTACGACGTCGCCGAAGTGCCCGCGGAGAGCTTCCATGCTGAATCAGGAACAGCGCAGCCGGCTTCTGCGGATCGCCCGTGAGTCGATCGAGAAGGTTCTCGACGGCAGCCGTCTCGAGCTCGATCTCGCAACGCTCGATGAAGATCTGAAGCGTCCGAGCGGGGCATTCGTCTCGCTGCATGACGACGACGGCGATCTGCGCGGTTGTATTGGATCGATTCAGGCGGTCGCGCCGCTCGCGCACGCAGTGTCGTCGAGCGCAGTGAACGCAGCGTTCCGCGATCCGCGCTTTCCTCCCGTCACGCAAGACGAGCTCGCGGGACTGCACATCGAGATCTCGGTCATGAGTCCCATCGAGCGCGTGACGTCGATCGAAGAGATCGAAGTCGGACGCGATGGTCTGATCATCAGCCGCGGCACGCGCGCCGGTTTGCTGCTGCCGCAGGTCGCGACCGACTACGCGTGGGATCGCGAGACCTTCCTCAGCCAGACCTGCATCAAAGCGGGCCTGTCTGCCGAGAGCTGGCGCTCCGCCGACTGCCGCATCGAGCGGTTTTCGGCGGAAGTGTTTGGCGAGTAGCGGCTAGTCGTTTCAACGGCTTAGCTGCAGTGCTCGCCTCAGCCGGCAATATTCCTCGGCGATCGGGGCGTTTCCAGACGCGTTCCGGAGATGTAAAATTATTTGAATCGAAATAAGATCCCCGCAGGAAGGTGAATGACAAAGAAAACCCCCGTGAAGGACCGTCTCTCGAGTCGCGTGGCGCGCGTCCGTAAGTCCGCGGAACGTCATCGCATCGTTCGATTCATTGGAGGCCGCGGCGCTGCTGCCCTCCTTCTCGGTACCGCCCTCTCGGTCGGCGGCATCACCGAGACCTTCGACAACGTCTCCTTCCTCGTGCAAAAAGATCTCGACGCCGTCCGCGTCGTGCGCGTGAAAGGCGACAACGAGAAAGTCGTCGCGAACATCCAGGGGAACTTCACCGGCAACACCATCTTCAAGCTCGCGCAGGTTCTGCCCGATCGCTACGTCGCCCGTGAGCTGGCGATGTTCGACGACAAATGGCTCGCCACGGAAGAGTGGATCGCGGATGAGGGCAAAGCGGTCGCGAAGAGCGGCAGCGTCTTCTTCAACGAGATGAGACGCATCAACGAGTCGCTCCGCGCCGAGTTCTTCGCGGAAGAGATCCCGTACGGCGGCCTGATTTACGAGAAGGCGAAAAAGTACAACGTCGACCCGTCGCTCGTGGTGGCCGTGATCGAGCAGGAATCGCGCTTCAAGCCGCGCGCTCGCTCGCACGTCGGCGCCAAAGGCCTCATGCAGCTCATGCCCCGCACCGGCCGCTGGATGGGCGCCCGCGATCTCTACGATCCCGAGCAGAACATCGACGCCGGCGTGAAGTACATCAAGTACCTCGACAAGCGCTTCAACGGCGATCTCAACAAGATCATCGCCGCGTACAACGGCGGCGAAGGCAACGTGAAGCGTTACCAGGGCGTGCCGCCGTTCCGCGAGACCCGCCAGTACGTGAAGAAGGTCATGAAGAACTACGACCGCCGCACGCGCCAGCTCGAACAGTACGAGCAGGATCAGCTCGGCGGGTCGGTTCCGGATACGGACGGAACGCTGGCGCTTCGCTAGCAGCTCGCAGGGAGAAACTGCCCGACGGGAGCTGCCTGCGGTTCTCCTGCGAGCTACGCCGGTTTGACCCACCCCACCACCATGCGCTAACTTATTGAGCTGGTTTGGTTGGCGTTAGGACCTGGGAGGGGATGATGGTCAGTGTGCGTCGGGTGGCTCCCGTACTCCTGTTGGTGATTGCGACGGCGGCGTTCGCAACGCAGCCGCCGCGCGAGCTGCATCGCGTCGGCGATCACTGGACGGCTTATAACCCGCCGGATCCCGCCACGTATCCCGCTGGTGCCCGGACTCATACGATCAAGTCCGGCGACACGCTCTGGGGCCTCGCTCAGCAGTACTACAGCAACCCCTACCTCTGGCCGCAGCTGTGGGAATCCAACACCTGGATCACCGACGCGCACTGGATCTATCCGGGCGACGTCCTGCTCGTCGGTGGCGAAGGAACGGCCGCAGCGGATGGTTCGACCTCGAACGGTGAAGGCGCGATGTCCACCGTGACTCCGCGCGTCTCCACGATGGCAGAAGGCGAGAACTCGTTTACTGCCGCACAGTCCGAAGACGGAATCGCGATCGCGCGTTTCGTTCCGGCCAACAATCCCATTCCGCTCGGCACCGAAGCCGACATCTACTGCTACGGCTACATCGGCGATCCGAACGAGTCGATGCCGAACTACGTCTCGTCGCACGAAGACGTCGAGCTGAAGTACCTGCCGCGTGCGGAGCCCGAGATGTCCTCGATCGCGGCGCCGGGCGATCTCATCTACGTGACCGGCGGATCCGCCACCGGACTGGTCGCCGGCGAAACCTATATCGCGGTTCAGCCCGAAGAACTGATCATGCATCCCGCGACCGGCGAAGTGCTCGGCCGCCAGTACAACTACGTCGGCCAGCTGCGCATCCTCTGCACCGACACGATGCCCGGCCTCTCTCGCGCAATCGTCATCGAGGCGTGCCGCGAGATCAACGTCGGCGTCCGTCTGAAGCCGATGCCGCAACTCCCGATCCCGATCGCGCGCGTGCCGGAGCTGCCGGCATGGTGCGATCCTCCGAGCGGACGCACGACCGGCTACATCGTCGACTCGCGTGAATGGGACCTCGGTCTCGTCGAAGGAGTGCTCGTGCAGATCGACCTCGGCGCCGACAATCAGATCGAGCCGGGCGATTTCCTGACCGTGTTCCGCCCCAGCCCCCGCTCCGATCAGCCGCGCATCGTCCTTGGCGAAGTGGGCATTCTGACGACGCAGGCGAAGACGGCAACCGCGGTGATCGTGCGCGCGCGGCGCGACATGGCCATCGGCGACCAGGTCGAGCTTCGATAGCGTCGCCAGGGGAGCGAACAATCCCACTTGGCAGCCGTACGTGCGTTGAGCGAAGCAACTAACGCAGCCGGCCGTGCCGGCCCGGTGCTAGAATCGCGCGTCCGGGTCCATAGCTCAGCGGTTAGAGCTACCGGCTCATAACCGGCAGGTCCCAGGTTCGAATCCTGGTGGACCCACCAGAGCACGATGCTGAGAGTCTTCGAAAACTTCAATCCTTGTCGTATCCGTGCCGGACTCGTTCCGACACCGTCAGGCGTTCCGCACAGGGGACGCCTTTTTTGTTTCTGCCGTCTTTATCCGGAGGGGTGTCATTGAACGACGTCGACAAATTGTGGGATCTGCAGACCGTGTACACCGCGCTCAACGAGCGCGAGAAACAGATGGCCGTGAAGCCGGAATCATTCGCTACGGTAGATCGCGAATATCAGAGCGTGAATGACGAGGTGACGCGGCTGCGGGCGCAGCTCGACACATTGAGCAAAGAACGGCGCCGCGTCGACGGTGAGCTGTCGGATCAGCAGGAACTGCTCAAGAAGTATCAGGGCCAGCTCATGCAGGTGAAGAATCAGCAGCAGTACGCCGCAGCCTGGAAAGAGATCGACGCGACGCGCAAGCACGTCAAAGAGCTCGAGGATTCGGCGCTCAAGAACATGACCGATTCCGATGTGCTGCAGAATCAGCTCGATGAGCGCGCCGACGGCCACGCCGCCTTGCAGGCTCGCTACGACGAAGCACACGCGGCCTGGCAGGCATCGCTCAGCGATCTCCGTCAGGAATCCGACGAGCTGCGCGCGAAAGCCGCAACGATCGAAGCAATGCTTCCCGATCGCCTCAAACTCGAGTTCCACAAAATCTACCGGCAGCGCCAGCAGATCAGCGTGTCGCGCGTGATGGGCGATACCTGCTCGACGTGCCGCAACCGCGTCCGTCCGGCCGTCGGGCAACAGCTCAAGCGCGGTGAGCTCGTCCACTGCGAAGGCTGCCACCGAATTCTCTACCTGGAGCGATCCACATCCTGAAAATCACGGCATTCATCGACGGCGCGGCCCGCGGAAATCCCGGCCCCGCCGGTTATGGCGTTTACATGACCACCGACACCGGAGAGATCATCGAGATCGCCGGCTACCTCGGCAGAACGACGAACAACGTGGCCGAATATGCGGGCCTCGTCGAGGCACTCACGGTCGCGCACGAAGAAGGAGCGAAGGAAGTCGAGATCATCTCGGACTCCGAGCTTCTCGTGAAGCAGATGCTCGGCATCTATCGCGTCAAACATCCCAACCTCGTGCCGATGCACCAGAAGGCCAAGAGCCTGCTGCGCCACTTCGGACGCTTCTCCATCCGCCACACGCTGCGCGCAGGTAACAAGGACGCGGATCGCCTCGCGAATCTCGCGGTCGATCGCGCGGACGGGCGGCTGCTGCAGAGAAAACGTGTCGCGGGCTGACGGGATCCGGACCGCAGTCGCGGAGATCGAAGCGCGAATTGCCGCTGCGTGTGCACGCGCAGGACGCGCGCGCGAAGACGTGCGGCTCGTCGCCGTGTCGAAGACGTTCCCTGCCTCCGATGTCGATCACGCGATCGCCGCGGGCATGACCGACGTCGGCGAGAACAAAGTGCAGGAAGCGCGCGACAAGAAACCATCGGTCGCTGGCAATGCCCGGTGGCATCTCATTGGACACCTGCAATCGAACAA
>DASYLL010000122.1:0-9982 GCA_036009605.1 Thermoanaerobaculia bacterium
TCCGGGCGTCAACTACTACGAACAGAGATACCGAGAAACTCTTCTCAAATCGCTGACCCGTAACGCCGCCAACCTCGGCTTCTCTCTCGTCCCCATTCAGGAGGTTCATTAGAAGCGGAGCGAGGGACCTGAGCGGGCGGGGCGCGAAGAGCGTGCCTGTCGCCCCGCCCACCCAGGTCCCTCGCTCCGCTCGGGATGACAGCGTGGTTACTCTCGCGCCAACAGCGCGTCGACGTCCACGCCAACGTTGCGCAGCGCATCGAACGAGCCGACATCCGACCAGTCGAAATCGCCGCGGATCGCAGCCACGCGCGGCGATTTCTCCATCAACGCGTAGTCGATCGAGATCGACGGCATGTCGCCGTAGTTCGCCTCACTCACAGTAGCGATCTCCGGCGCCGCAGCGGCGAGCTCGCGACGAAACACATCCGAGCGCCACACGAACATCCCCGCGTTCCACGCGTAATTCCCAGCCCGCAGAAACTCTTCGGCACGCGCGAGATCCGGTTTTTCGTGAAACGACTTCACGCGTCGCATATCACCGTCGAGCACATCGCCGATCTCGAGATAGCCGTAGCCGGTGTTCGGCTCCGTCGGCTCGATGCCGATCGTGACCAGCTCTTCGTGCGACTCCGCGAATTCATACGTCTGAGCGAGCACGCGAACAAACTCGGTCTCGTCACCAATGAAGTGATCCGACGCAAGAAACGAGACCGCGCAAACACCCACACGCGCCTCGATCGCAAACGTGCAGAGCGCGATTGCCGGTGCAGTGTTGCGTCGCGCAGGCTCGGTGAGCACGTTCTCCGGCGGCATTTGCGGTAGATGTTCGCGACATTTGTCGGCGTATTGCTCGTTCGTCGAAACGTAGATCGCTTCCGGCGGCAACAGTCGCGCAGCGCGCGCGAACGTCAACTGCAGCAGCGACTTTCCGTCGAAGATCTTCAGGAACTGCTTGGGATTTTCGTCCGAGCTGAGCGGGCGCAGGCGCGTGCCGGCGCCGCCCGCGAGGATTACGCAGGCTCGCGTCACGGGGAGGTCTTCCTTCCAACGGCAATGATGCTGAGACCGGAGCGGGGGTTCTCACCTTCGAGCGCACGAAAGAGCGGCACGAAGAAATCGAAGAGCCGCGACTGGCCGCTCGGCAGTGCGCGGCGGCCGAGGATCTTCGAGTTGATCCACCAGGCGAAACGCGCGATCCGATTTTGAAAGCTGATGTGCTCGACTTCGAATCCCGCCTGTCGCAGCTTCGCTTCGAGGTCTTCCTTTTCATAGCGACGCTGATGTCCGATCGAACGGTCCATCGTGCCAAACAGCGACGCACCCGCGGGCGCGAAAATCACGATGCGACCGCCATCGACGAGCAGTTGATGCGCACGTTTCAATGCACCGACGTCATCCGCGGTTTGTTCGAGCACGTTGATGCAGGTGACGGTATCGAACCTGTATTTCGTGAGCTCGAGAACCGCATCGGATTCGAGATCGACGCGCTCGACGAAGATGCCGGGACGCCGGCGAAACGCGTTCGTCAGCCGATCGACATACGCCGTCTCGCGATCGCCCGCAACGATCAACTCGCGCCCGTAAAAGAATCGCGTCATCGTGCCGCTGCCTGCGCCTGCTTCGAGCACACGCTGTCCCACGAACGGTTGCAATCGCTCCCACGTCCAGCGGTTGTAGCGGCGCAGACGCGCGCGGCGACGCAGCTCTTTGAACGTCGACGGCTCGCTCGAGCCTTTGTCGAAAAGACCGTAGCGAAGAATCGTCCAGAGGGCGGAGAAACCGTCCTTCCAGTTGATCTTCTTGCCTTCCCAGTAGTCGCGGCCGTAGTACGAGATCGGCACTTCGAAGATGCGGTAGCCGCGCCGCGCCACTTTCGCCGTGATCTCCGGCTCGATTCCGAAGCGGTTCGAGTTGAGTGGGATCGACTGGATGACTTCGCGGCGGAAGACTTTGTAGCAGGTCTCCATGTCCGTGAGGTCGAGGTTCGTGGTCATGTTCGAGAGAAACGTCAGGAACGTGTTCCCCATGCGATGCCAGAAGAGCATCACGCGGCGCGGGTAGCCTTCGAAGCGCGAGCCGAACACGACGTCCGCATGCCCATCCACGATCGGCTGAATCAGTTTCGGATACTCCTCGGGGTCGTACTCGAGGTCCGCGTCCTGAATCAGCACGACGTCGCCGCGCGCTTCCATGATCCCGCGACGGATCGCCGCGCCTTTGCCCATGTTGACGGGCTGCAGGAACTGGCGGATCTCCGGCCATTCTTTCGCGAGGGCAGCCACGACGTCGCGCGAGCCATCGGTCGACTGGTCGTCGATGACGATGATCTCCTTGTCGATCGGCACTTCCTTCACGCGCCGCAACAGCTCCGCGACCGTCGCCCGCTCGTTGTAGCAGGGGATGATCACGCTCAGGAGAGGGGTGCGCGGCTCGGTCATTCGCGGGCGCATTGTAGACTCCCGCCGCGCGCGCATGGCTCACACGACGAACGAGCTCCTCCGGAAATCGCTCCACATCGCCTTCGGGCTCGGCGCCTTCGCGCTGAAATGGCTGAACTGGGAAGTCGCGGCCGGCGTGTGTGTGGTGGCGATTCTCTCGAATCGGATGCTGCTGCATCGCCTCGTCGGGCGCGGCGTGGCGCGCGATGAGCGCGGCTACGACGCGGGCATCGTGCTCTATCCCGTCGCGGTGCTCCTGCTCGTGCTCGTTTTCCGCCATCAGCTGCATTTCGCCGCGATCGGATGGGCGCTGCTCGCGTTCGGCGATGGCGTGGCGACGCTCGCGGGAAAAGCACTTCCGTCTGCCCGGCTTCCGTGGAACCGCGAAAAGTCGTGGGCCGGCTTCCTCGCGTTCGTGCTCGTCGGCGGGGCGATGACGTTCGCCGTCGCGTACTTTCTCGACTATCGCGAACCGTACGTCATTCTGATCGCAACGATCGCCGCGGCGATCGCAGAATCGCTTCCGCTCGGCATCGACGACAACCTCACGGTCCCCTTTGCCGCCGCGGTCGTGCTGATCATCGCGAGCATCGAAGTCGTTCAACCGTTCAGCGTCTGGCCGTACTCGATGGAGTGGCTGATGGTGAACGGCCTCCTCGCGATCGTCGGCTTCTTCACGCGCAGCGTCTCCTTCTCCGGCGCCATCGGCGGATGGATTCTCGGCGCCATCCTCATCCTCGGCGGAGGCTGGCCGGTCTACGTCGCGCTGCTCGCGTTCTTCATCATCGGCACCGCCGCGACGAAGCTCGGCTACGCTCGCAAAGCGCGTGCGGGACTCGCGCAAGAGGGCGGCGGACGACGCGGATTCAGTCACGCGTTCTCGAACGTCGGCGTCGCGGCGATCTGCGCGATCGCGGTCTCGCGTCTCGCGCGAACGACACAAGGGGCGTTCGTCGAGATCGAGCTGCTGCCGATGTTCATGGGCATCGCCGCGCTCGCCACAGCGGCCGCGGATACGACCGCGTCCGAGATCGGTCAGCTGATCGGTCGTCGTGCGTTCCTGCCGCTCACGCTGAAGCGTGTTCCGGTCGGCACCGAAGGCGCGATCTCGATCGAGGGGACGCTCGCCGGAATCGTCGGCGGATTTCTGGTCGCGCTCGCCGCGACGCTCTCCGTCGATCGGATGTTCGGAGACGTGGTCGCGTTCTCCTGGGGTATGGTGGCGCTTCTGACGCTCTGCGCATTCGCAGGGTCGTATCTCGAGAGCGTCGCCGGAAGTTGGAATCGGAAGCGCATGAAGCCGGTGCCGAATGGTGTGTTGAACTTTTTCAATACGGCAGTCGGCGCGTTATTGATGTATTTCGCATGGCAAATCAACCACTGAAAAAAGTAGTCATCGTCGGCCGACCGAACGTCGGCAAATCGACGCTGTTCAATCGACTGGCCGGCAAGCGCCGCGCGCTCACGCACGACCTGCCGGGCATGACCCGCGATCGCCTCAGCGACATCGTGGAGCTCGACGACGGGCGCCGCTACGAGCTCACCGACACGGGCGGCCTCGAGTACGGCGACTCGCCGATGTCGGCGTTCGCAGGCGAGATCCGTGATCAGGCGCAGCGTGCGCTGAGCGATGCGGATTTCATTCTCTTCGTCGTCGACGGCGCGGCGGGCTTGCTCTCGGAAGATCGTGAGATTGCTCAGGACCTGCGATCCGAAGCGTCGAAGACCGTGTTGATCGTCAACAAGACCGATCGGAAAGACGCGGAAGCAGCAGTCCCCGAATTCTGGGAGCTCGGCTTCGAGCGGATGATGCCGATCTCCGCCGAGCACGGCCACGACCTGGAGCATGTGATCGACGCGATCTCGGAGATCGTGCCGCCGCAGGACGAATCGGAAGAGAACGACGACGCTGCGCCGATTCGCGTGGCGATCATCGGACGTCCGAACGTCGGGAAATCATCTCTACTGAACAAGCTCACGCAGGACGAGCGTGCAGTGGTCTCGCCGATCTCCGGCACGACGCGCGATGCCATCGACTCGGAGATCGTCCGCAACGGCAAGCGCTACACGATCATCGACACCGCGGGTATCCGCCGCAAAGGCAAGACGACGGACGAGGCGGAAAAGCTCGCCGTCATTTCCGCGCGCAAGGCCATCGAACGTTGCGACATCGCGCTGGTGATGATCGACGCGACCGAAGGAATCACGGCGCAGGACGCGACGGTGGCGGGGTATGCGGAAGAGGCGGGCAAAGCCGCGCTGATCCTCGTCAACAAGTGGGACGCCGACGCGCACGAGCAGGATCACTACAAACTCTTCGAAGACAAAACGCGGCAGATGCTGAAGTTCCTGTCGTACGCGCCGTTGCTGTTCATCTCTGCGAAGACAGGTCGCAATGTCGAGAAGATCTTTCCGAAGATCGACACGATCGTCGAAGGCTATCGTCGCAAGTTCCGCACGTCGGAGCTCAACACGATGCTCGAACGTGCGATCCAGGCGCATCAGCCGGCGGCCGTGCGCGGCAAGGCGCGGCGCTTCTACTACATGACGCAGTTGAAGTCGTCCCCGCCGACGTTCGCGCTGTTCTCGAACGTCCACGAGCCGATGCATTTTTCCTACAAACGCTACCTCGAGAATCAGTTCCGTGACGCGTTCCAGCTCGTCGGCTGCCCCGTGCACTTCGTGATCCGCGCGCGGAAAGGGATGAAGAAGCGCTGACCAGCGGCGCTCACGCGCCGCGTTGCTGGTTGTCGGTTGCTGGTTCAAGGTGCTTCACGGCGAGACGCACGTCTCTCGCCGCGAACCACCTTGAACCAGCAACCAGCAACCAGCAACCAGCAACAATTAGAATCCGACACGCACGCAAACTGTTGAAAGGTTCTGATGAAACCACCCGAAGTCGTGACGCTTACTCCCGGTAAGCGCGTTCTTTTCCTCACGAAAGATCCCGAGCTCATCCGCAAACAGCTGTCCGGCGAGCTCGACCTGCAGATGAAAGACCTCAGCGTCGACGATCTGCTGGACGACATCAACACGGATGCGATGACGCCGGCGTGGGTGTGCTTCGATTACAAACCCGAAGACATCGCGCGGAATGCGTACGCGGGACTCATCGTGAATGGCGAGCGGCTGTTTCCGCCGGACGCGCTCCGCAACGGCAATTTCGAAGTGATCGTTTCGGGATATCGCAAAGGAGTCGGCAGCTCGCGCGAGACGGCCACGCAGTGCGAAGTGTTCAGCGGAATCAAGCTCGCGATCGCGGTGTCGTTTGCGCCGATTCACGCGGGCAACAACATCAATCAGGGACTGCTCATGGGCACGCACGAGATGCTCGTGCGCCTGCAGAACGGCGAAGGCGTCGCCCTGCGCGAGTTCTATGATTCGTACGATCCGATCACGCAGCTGATCATTCAATGGGGCGGTCTGTTCCCGTTCTCGAAGGCAGTCGCTCGCGGCGATGTGCAACTGCCGGTGCCGCACAACGCGCCGCGTCCGATGACGATGGGGGAGAAGATTCTCGCGCGTCACATGCGCGGCGTTCCCGATCACGAGCGTTACGTGAGGCCGGGCGACGCGGTCGTCGTCGACGTCGACGGCGGCTACACCCACGAGTTCACCACCGCGCAAGTCCACTACTTTCTCGGGCAGGAGTACGGCCCTGACTACGTGATCAGGAACCCGCAGAAGTTCGCGGTGTTCGAGGATCACCTGATCTACACCGACGATGTGCCGCGGATGCGTCCGTTCATGGACAAGATCCAGACGCTGCGCGACATGCAGCGCGAGTATCAGCAACACACCTCCTGCCGCGATTTTTCAGCACAGGGAAACGTCTCGCCCGGCATCTGCCACGAAGTCGCGCGCGAAGCGTTCATCGATCCGGGCGATCTCATTCAGGCGACGGACAGCCATACGTGCATGGGCGGTGTGAACAACGCGCTGGCGTGGGGTGTCGGCGCGACGGAGTACGCGAATCTCGTGCAGGCGGGTTTCACGACCGTCGAAGTCTCGGAGTCGATCCGTTTCGAGCTCACCGGCGTGCTGCAGGCGAACGTGACCGCGAAAGACGTGATGCTGCACATCCTGCAGCACTACGCGAAACCGCAGATGACGCTCGACCGCATCATGGAATTCACCGGTCCCGGCGTGCGTGCTCTTTCACTCGACGAACGTGCAACGCTCGCGAACATGGCCACGGAATGTTCTGCACGAACCGCGATCGTCGAAGCGGATGAGAAGACGCTCGAATGGATCGCGTCGATGCGTCCCGGTGCCGACATCGGATCGTTGCGCGCGCGTGTCGTCTCGCCCGATCCCGATGCTGAGTACGCGGGCGGCGTTCACGTAATTGATCTCGCTGAAGTTCGCCCGATGGTCGCCCATCCCGGCGATCCCGATCACGGCATCCCGTCCGACCCGACGAACGGCGCGCTCATCGACGAAATCGGCGACGTGAAGATCGACATCGCCTACGCCGGCTCCTGCACCGCCGGTAAAATCGACGACTTTCTCTTCTACCACCAGGTTGCGAAAGAAGCCGTCGATGCCGGTCTGCGCGTTGCCGATGGCGTGAAGTTCTTCATCCAGTTCGGATCGCAGGCCGTCGAGAGATTCGCCCGCGAAAACGGCCTGCTCGATACCTTCGAACGCGCCGGAGCGACGGTGCTCAATCCCGGTTGCGGTGCCTGCATCGGCTGTGGCCCGGGCGTGTCGGAGACCGGCGAGCAGGTGACGGTCAGCGCAATCAACCGCAACTACAAAGGGCGCTCGGGACCCGGGAAGTTGTGGCTCGCGTCGCCGCTGACGGTGGCGGCGTCCGCGTTTACAGGGACGATTACCGCGTATACGCCGGGGATGTTTGTGAAGGAGCTTGCGAGTACGGCGCGGAGTTAGGCGCTACCAGATCGTTTGGACGAGGTTCGCGGCACGGATGCGTCCATCCTTTGTAACGAGCGGAATGCCCTGATGAAATGCCGTCGCGACGATCAGGCAATCGACTGGATCGCGCAATGTGGTCGAGAATTGTGCAGCCGTCGCCGCGACGTCCATGTTGAGCGGCAGTAGCACGACGTCAGGTAACCGGAGTACTTTATCGAACCAATCGACCGCGTGGTCGATGGCGATCCGGCGCCGCGAGACGAGCATCGCGATCTCCCAGCAAGTCATCGACGCGATGCAAACGACGCTGGAGTCCATTCGGAGCTTTGCCGTCCGAGACAACTCGTTCGCACCGGTCGTCCACCACACCAACGCGTGCGTGTCTGCAAGGATCACTTCATTGCGTCCCACTCGTCATCAAGGGGCTCCACGATGTCGCCGAGAATGGTGACCGACCCTCGGAGCGATTCGAGAGAACGCTTCCTGGCACCCGGCATCGGAACCAGTTTCCCGATCGGTTTGCCGTCCTTCAGGACGACGACCTCTTCTTGTTTTTCCGCTACTTCCTCGAGCAGCTCGAGCGAGTGCGTCTGGAACTCGGCCGCGGCAACCGTCTTCGACATGATCTTGAAATGGTACCGCACAACCCTTCTCACGCTCTGCTACCAGATCGTTTCGACAACACCGGCCGCGCGAACTGTCGCGTCGGTCGTCACCAGCGGAACCCGTCGTTGCAACGCCGTCGCGACAGTTCGAGGATCTACCACACGATCGCGCGTGTATCTGCGACGATCACTTCGACATGACGAAGAAGTCGTACCTCGGAACCTCGCTCACGCTCCGCTGCCGCGTCGCGCGGGCGTGATCACGCCCGCCAGATCTTTCGCAAACTTCACCGCATCCTTCGGCTCCAGCGTCGCGATCGTCACGCGAATCGCGGGGGGCGACGCAACGCGATAACGCTCGCCCGCCTTCACCGCCCACCCCGCATGCAGGAGCGCCTGCACGGTCGCGCTCTCCTCGGAGACCGGGATCCAGACGTTGAGGCCCGATGCGCCGTGGGCGCGGATGCCGTGTGCAGCGAGAGCGTGCAACAGCGCCTCGCGGCGCTCGGTGTAGACGCGGCCGGCGCGGGTGGGCGTGCGATCGCGCCAGAGCGCGGCGACGAGGCGTTGGAGGATGTGGCTGACCCAGCGGATGCCGAGGGTCTGGCGGCCTTCGACTCGGGCGTGGGTGCGGGGGTCGGAGGCGACTAAGGCCACGCGGAGGTCGGGGCCGAGGGATTTGGACACGGAGCGGACGACGGCCCAGGTCGGGCGCGCGCGGTCGATGAGCGTGAGGTAGTCCGCGCCTGCGACGGCACCGGCGTGATCGTCTTCGATGATGACGACTTCCGGGCGAGACGCGAGGACGGCGCGCAGTTCGCGCGCGCGTCGCGGAGTGAGTGCGGCGCCGGATGGGTTTTGCGCGCGCGGTGTGACGATGAGCGCTTCGCAGGAGCGGATCGCTTTCTTCAACTCCGCGGGCAGCAAGCCTTGATCATCAACGATGACGGGGACGGGTGTGATGAAGAGTGCGTTCAGCAGATCGAGAACGCCGGTGAAGGACGGATCTTCGACAGCTACGCGATCGCCGGGACGCAGGTGTTCACGCAAGACGCGTTCGATTCCATCGAGTGCACCGCTAACGACGGCCACGTGATCCGCGGGGATGCCGTCAGCGCGGAACTGCTCGCGCGCGAGCTCGAGCAATCGCGGATCGTTCAGTTCCTCGCCATACAACCGCGGGCCGGTGTTCATGCGTCGCAGCGCGGCATCGGAGTCGGGGAGGAGCGCCGGATCGGGGTTGCCATCGGAGAGATCGCGCACGCCGGCGCGCAATGGCACTTCGCGCGGAATCGCAATCGGCGGTGCCGGCCGTACGCGTGTGCCGCGTCTTCCATCCGCTGCAACGACGCCGCGATCCTGCAACAGTCGATACGCGGCTGCGACCGTCGCCGGACTCACGCCGAGTTGAGTCGCTGCGTTGCGCACGGGCGGGAGGAGAGCGCCTGCGGGGAGCTTCCCGTTCGTCACCGCGACCTCCACGGAAGAAGCGATCTTGACGGAGGTGGATCCACTGAGGTAGTTTTGTACTGCCATATCGGAATGATTGTACTAGCACAGATGATCGAATACAAACTCACCACCGATCTCGACGTCGACCAGGCTCACGATCTCTACGTGGCCTCCACCCTCGGCGAACGCCGACCGGTCGACGACCGCGAACGTTTCGCCGCGATGATTCGCAATGGAAATCTCACAATCACCGCGTGGGATGGTGAGCTGCTCGTCGGCATCTCGCGCTCGGTCACTGACTGGGCGTGGATGACGTATCTCGCCGACCTCGCGGTGCGCGTCACGCACCAGCGGCAGGGGATCGGGAAGGAACTGATGCGCCGCACGCAGGAAGCGGCGCCGCAGGCGAAGCTGCTCCTCCTCGCCGCGCCGGCCGCGCGCGAGTATTACCCGCACGTCGGGTTCACGCACATGCCGCACGCCTGGTGGCTGCTGCCCGAAGACAGGATCACGCCATGACGACAACGACTCCCACTTCCGATCGCACCCGCGTGCGCCGCCTCCCGCAGCGCGGCCATTACGAGACCGAGACCATTCACGCGATCC
>DASYLL010000123.1:0-25204 GCA_036009605.1 Thermoanaerobaculia bacterium
TAGGATGCGCGCTTCTCGACGATCACGATTGCCGGTCACAGCGAGGGATCGCTGATCGGAATGATTGCCGCCGCGAGAGGCGCAGACGCGTTCGTGTCGATCGCGGGACCGGCGCGACCCGCGGGCGCCATTCTGCGCGAGCAGCTGAAACCGCGCCTCCTGCCCGATCTCGCGAAGCAAGCGGAGCGCATTCTCGCTGCGCTCGAAAGCGGAGCGACCGCGGAGAACGTTCCCGCACCGCTCGCTCCGCTCTATCGGTCGAGCGTGCAGCCGTATCTGATCTCGTGGCTGAAGTATGACCCTTCCGTCGAGCTCGCACGACTCACGATTCCCGTGTTGATCGTGCAGGGAACCACGGACGTGCAGGTGCCGGTCGGTGAAGCGCACGCGCTGAAGAAAGCGTCTCCAAAGGCCGACGTCGCGATCATCGACGGCATGAATCACGTTCTGAAGTCGGTCGCGGGCGACGCGGCGCAGCAGATGCCTTCCTATAGCGATCCCAAACTGCCCGTGGCGCCGGAGTTGATCGAGCGCGTCAGCGCGTTCGTGAAACGCGTCGCTAAAAAGTAGCGAGCTGCGTGACGTACGCGTCGTAGTTGCGCTTCATCTCCGGCAGCGAATCACCGCCGAATTTTTCGCGCATCGCCGCCGCGAGGATCACGGCGAGCATCGCCTCGCACACGACACCGCACGCGGGAACGGCGGTGACGTCGCTGCGCTCCCACTGCGAACGATGCGCCTCGTGCGTCTCGGTATCGACGGATGGCAGCCCGCGACGAAGCGTGGAGATCGGCTTCATGTATGCGCGCACGACGACGTCCTGACCGTTCGTCACGCCGCCTTCGAGACCGCCTGCGCGATTCGTGTTGCGGTGATAGCGACGCTCATCGTCGAAATGAATGGCGTCATGAACGTCGGAGCCGAGGCGTTGCGCGCCGGCGACACCGTCCCCGATCGAGACGGCTTTCACCGCGTGAATCGAGAGAATCGCCTGCGCGATGCGGCCGTCGAGTTTTTCTGTCCACTGTATGTAAGAGCCAAGGCCGACCGGCACGCCGCGCGCTGCGACGACGATCGTGCCGCCGAGGGTTTCGCCGGCTGCTTTGGCGCGATCGACTTCGGCGATCATCGCAGGCTCCTGCTCGCGGTTCAGTGCGCGCAGCGGCGATTCTTCATCGACGGCGCCGAGCTCTTCCCACGTCGGAGCGTAGTTCGGATCGCCCGCGGCGCCGACGGATGCGACACCGGAACGAATCTCGATGCCGAATGCGCGGAGCAGCTCTTTCGCGACCGCTCCGGCGGCGACGCGCGATGCAGTCTCGCGCGCTGATGCGCGCTCGAGGATGTCGCGCAGATCGGTGCGGCCGTACTTCATCCCGCCCGCGAGATCGACGTGTCCGGGTCGCGGCGCATGCACGCGGCGCTTGTACGCTTCCGCCTCATCGAGCGACCACGGATCCATTGCGCCGCGCCAGTTCTCGAAATCGCGATTGACGATCGTCATCGCGATCGGCGAGCCCAGCGTCTCCCCTCCCCGCACGCCCGACGTGACCTCGCCTTCATCGGTCTCGATCTTCATGCGACCGCCGCGGCCATAGCCGTGCTGGCGACGTCGCAGATCGAGATTGATGCGCTCGCGATCGAGCGTCACGCCGGCCGGCATGCCGGTGATGATGACGGTGAGCTGCGGGCCGTGGGATTCCCCCGCGGTCAGGAACGTGAACGACGCCATGCGCGCGGAGTTTACCGCTGGTGTGCCCCGACTGGTTTCACGCTCGGTTTCGCGCGCACGCACCACACCATGCCTGCAATCACGATCAACACCGAGATCAGCTGCGCGACGGTGAATGCGCCGAGGAAACGATCATCCTTTGCGCGGACGATCTCGACGAGGAAACGCTCGATGCCGAGCATGATCAGGAAGAGCCCCCACGCCAGGCCGCGGCGGTGCGGACGTTTGTTCACCCACATCAGTATGCCGAACATGATCAGCGCCGCGAACGTCTCGTACAGCTGCGTCGGATGGACCGCCAGCACCTGATAGTCAGGAATCGAGGGATCGACTTCCGCGCCGAAGCGGCGCAATTCGTACGCCGTCGTCGGAGGCGCACCTTTCGGGAAGGCGATGCCGTACCAGGCATTCGTCGGACCGCCGTAATCGTCACCGACGAGGAAACATCCGATGCGGCCGAGCGCGTATCCGATCGAGAGCCCGGGCGCTGCCGCATCAGCCACGGTGAGGAAAGGCAGCTTGTTGCGCCACACGATCCACGCGCAGGCGAGGAAGCCGCCGATCAAGCCGCCGTACCAGACCAGGCCGGCGCGATCGAACAGGAGACGCCAGTCGCGCATCAGGATCGCGTAGTAGATCTTCGCGCCGAGAATGCCGCCGAGGGCGGCGGCGACGACGATCGAGGAGGCGACGTCCTCGTCGAGTCCGTAGCGGCGGAACTGCCGCGCCAATACCCATCCGCCGATGATGAACGCGAGGAACATCATCAGACCGAAGGTCGTGATCTCGAAGTTGCCGATTTTTACGAGCGTGGGCCACATGCGCGGCGCAGCATATCCGACGGCCGGCGATTACGCGGTGGCCTTTTCGAGGCTGGCTTTCTGATCGGAGATGAAGCGGAAGACGTCCACTTTCCCCGCCTGATCGAGATGCTGGGAGACTTCGAACAGTTGCACCGAGAGGAGCGTGTTCAGTCCCTCGTCGAGTACGGCCTTGCGCTTCTCGAACGGCAGCTCGGAGATGTTGGCGATGAGCATGTTCTCGTCGAAGCGGCCGTACTGATCGAAGAACACGCCTGCCCACAGCTCGTCGGTCTCGGCGTTCTGCAGGATCGTCATGAAGATGTCGCGCGCCTGATCCTCGCCAACCGAGCGCTCGAGCGCTTCGAAGAGGCGTCCGAACATGTCGTTGTAGGTGGAGATGACCTTCAACAGCTCGGGGGAATCCTCGACGTCGAGGAAGATCGGGCGGAACGATTTCTCCTCCGGCACCGGCTCGATCAATCGCGCCGACAGCAACTGGAAAAGGATGCGTGTGACTTCGAATTCGGTGAGCTCGGAGCGGCCGGTGAGCTCGCGCACGTTCAGGCGGCCGTCGATGGTGTTGTAGACGTGGACCTCGCCCTCATTGAGATCGAGCTCCGCGAAATCCGCCACGCCGCCCGGGATCTTCATGAAGACGACTTCGAGGTTCGGGATCTTCTCGCGAATGCGCTCCGACTCATCGAGACGGCGGATGCCTTCCATGATCACGCTCGGCGTGTTGATCTGCAGGACGATCCGCTCCTGCACCAGGTCTTCCGCGGAGTCATAGAACGCGAACTCGCCGTCCTTCCAGCCGAACAGCGAATAGATGACTTCGAGCACGTGATTCTTGACGCCCCACCAGAGGTCTTTCGGCGAGATCGCCCCCATCTGCACGAGCAACTTCCCATGCCGCAGCTGAGGCGTCACCCGTCGCTTCGACTCGTCGTACTGCGCCTCGGTGATCTTGCCGTTGCGGAGCAGAAACTGTCCCAGCGAATGCTCCTGGGAGTTGGAGCTGGCGAAGACGATCTCACCGTCTTTCCAGTGAATGCTCCGCTCCAGCGCCGCCCGCCGAACGACGAGCTTCCCGCTCTCACGGATCATGGCCATGAAGCTCAAAACGTCAGGCAGCTGGATCTTCGAGAGATCGCCCTGAAGGATGGGTCGTTCCTGCATCGGACCTGGTCGGGACAACAATGCCAGCAGAACGGGATGGGTTCAAGGGTTATTCGGGGGAGGGGTTTTGAGGGATTGGCGAGATCTCCCGGAAGTTCGTGGGCACTGTCATCCCGAGCGTGAGCGAGGGACCTGGGTGGGTGGGGCGACACGCACGTTCTTCGCGCCCCACCCGCCCAGGTCCCTCGCTCCGCTCGGGATGACCGGTCACGCCATCCTGCCGGCGATCACGACTACAACGACGATGGCGACGAGGACGGCAATCCCGACAATCCATAGCCACCTCGGCGGACGCGCTCCAGACCGGGGTGGCGTCGCAGCCTTCGCCCTGGCGACAAAACCCTCGAAAAGAGGGAAGAGATCCTCGGCCTCGAACCTGGAGCCGTAGCCGTCATTCTTCAGCCTCTCGCGGAGATCGTCCGTTCTCGCAATCCACGCGGCGAGCTCCCCCGGCGTTCCGGCGACCGCGCCTGCGTGAATCATTCGCAAGGCGATGGCGCGGGTCATCGACCGCACCTCGTCAGAAAACCTGAATCGGGCGTCACGCATCGCAGCCGACGTTTTGCAAGTGTCGAACCGGTAGGTCGTGCAGCGAATCGCGTTCAGAGCTTGCTGTTACTCTGAAATCAGGTGATGACACTCTCATCGGATCCCTTCGAGAATCGCTGGTCCCTTCTTCCGTGGCTGCTCCTTTGCGCGCCGGTTCCCGCGCTACTCGTGGGCATCAGGACCATGCGACAGGCAGACATCCCGGCGGCCGTCTGGCGGATCAACATCGCCGCGACATTCGCGGGATTGCTGCTCTTTGCGCTCATCCGCTACCTGCCTCGCCCGCGGCGACAGCCGACGCAGATCGCGTTCGCGGTTGTCGCGATCGCCGCCATCCTCCTGCCGTTCGCTTCGAAAGGAATGCTGGGAGTTCACCGCTGGGTGTCGCTCGGCGGACTGCGTCTTCATGCTTCAGCGATCGTTGCGCCACTGATCATTGCAGCCATCGCGGCGATCGCACGGCAGAGTGCAGTCATGGCAATGGCTGTCGCATTGCCCTCCACGATCATCCTCGCTCTGCAACCGGATGCCGCGCAGGCATTCAGTTTCGCCGCGGCAGGCATCACGATGATTGCGCTCACCGTCGAACGACAGCGCTACCAGGCGATTGGTGTGCTGCTCCTGCTCGCGGCGGCAACCCTTTCGCTCACGCAAAACGATCCGCTACCGCCCGTTCCCCACGTCGAAGGAATCCTGTCGCTTGTCGTTTCGACCGGGATCTCATGGGCCGTGCCGGGAATCGCCGGCCTTCTCCTGCTCCCGCTTCCGTTCTTTGCGAGCTTCGCTCGAAGCGGTGACCACGCAGCACTTGCGCTCGGTGTGTACGTCACAATGACCATACTGGCACCGCTATGGGGAACGTTTCCGGTGCCCGTCATGGGATTTGGCGCCTCCCCGATCCTCGGCTACTTCATCGCACTCGCGCTTTGCGACAGGCGTGCATGAGCGCTCAAGGCCCGGTGTTTGTCGTGTTGGCCCGATCTGTCCGCGGATCGGCTCCCCACGCACTCCGCGCGGAACTAAATTGGTGTGCATGAACAGCGACACCGCCTTGCTCGTCATCGACATCCAGGACTCGTTCAGGTACGACCCCGCGCGCTGGGCCACGCGCAATAATCCGGCGTTCGAAGCGAACGTGACCGACCTCATCCGCTCCTTCCGCGAGGCCTCGCTGCCGATCGTCTTCGTGCTGCACAACGACAGCGATCCCGGCTTCCGTCCCGGCGATCCGGAAGTGCGGCTGATGGATTTTCTCGACCGCCGCGAGAGCGATGCGCTGATCGTGAAGAACACGCGCAATGCGTTCACGAGCACCGATCTGCAGCAGCGTCTCGATGCGCTCGGCGTGCGCCGCGTCGTCGTCAGCGGCATCTCCACCGAGCAATGCTGCGAGACCACCACCCGCGTCGCCGCCGACCTCGGATACGACGTCGATTTCGTGACCGAGGCCACGGCCACGTTCCCGATCGGATCACTGTCGACCGATGCCATCGTCGAGCGTACCGAGGCGGTGTTGAACAAGCGCTTTGCGCGCATCATGACCGTGAGTGACGTGAAGGAAGGGCTGCTCGTATCCGCGAAGTAATCTTCGTCGTGCTGCCGGAGGTCGAGATCCTCGACCTCGCCGGTCCGCTGCAGACGTTGTCTGAAGCGAATCGCGCGCGGATGCGCTATCGCATCCGCATCTGCGCGACCCGTCCGCGCATCGAATCGCATCAGGGCGTCGTGCTCTCCGATCTCGAGCCTCTGCCGGACGAGGCCGGCGATGCACTGGTGGTCGTGCCGGGAATGCCGTACACGGCAACCCAGCGCGTGGAACGCAAAACCGCCCGCTGGCTCGCGGACGCCGCGCGGCGGAGCGCACATCGCGTCGGTCTGTACAGGCGCGTTCATTGTGGGGGAAGCGGGATTGCTCGACGGACGGCGCTGCACGACGCACTGGTCGCGCACAAACGAGCTCGCGCAACGGTTCCCGCTGGCGCGCGTGCTCGAGGACCGTCTGTATGTGACCGACGGCGCGATCACGACGAGCGCCGGCATCGCGTCCGGGATCGACATGGCGCTCGCGTTCATCGAGCAGGCCGACGGACCGATGGTGGCCGCGGAAGTGGCGCGCGAGATGGTCGTCTACCTCCGCCGCGACGGCGCGCAGGATCAGGAGAGCGTCTACCTCGACTACCGCACGCACATCCATCCCGGCGTGCATCGCGTGCAGGACTGGATCGTTCACCATCCGACCGCGCGCACCACCCTGGAGGCGCTCGCAGACGTAGCGGGGATGAGCGCGCGCAGCCTCACGCGCACGTTCCGCCGCGCCACCGGCATCTCGGTGCTCGACTTTACGACGCGCGTACGACTCGAGCTCGCGCGCACGCTACTGCACGATCCGAGGATGACGAGGGAGGCGGTCGCGCAACGATGCGGGCTGAGTGCGAGACAATTGAGCCGTTTCGGGGTGCGGCAATAGTGACCAGATTGTCACCAGGAAACGCGATCAAGCCTCGGGTTGCGCTGAATTACCCAGTCCATTGACCTCGATGTTGGCATCGCAGGTAGATTTACTGCCGCGCTGGTCATTGGAAGCTCGATGCAGTGACGATTTACTGCGTTGCAGCTAATTCTTGCTGCGTTGGAGGGATTCAAACAGCGTTGCAGTCGAATTTAACTGCGCCGGTGCTAAATTTTACTGCGCCGGTGGTCCGCGGAGCAGCGTTGGAGTAAATTTTACTGCCGCGCAGGTTTTCGAACCTCCAGCCGAGTAAATTGTTACTGCCGCGCAGATAGCATTTACTGCATCGGAGGTCTGATTGACTCCAACGTACCAAATTTTTACTGCAATGCAGTAAAAATTACCAGCGATGAAGTAACCACGAAGAGCAACGCAGCTCCCATGGGTTCCGATGGTCCTGCATTCTGCTCCGTCGCAGCGCAAGCCTGCTCCAACGAACCCAAACTTTGCTCGGCGCAGGCAAAACGTCACTGCGCAGTTCCTCGGCGCTAATGCTGCGGAGCAAAGATTCGGTCATCCACGGGTGTGGACGAAAGCAGATTGAGAGCTCGGATGATGAACTGTTCCTCGGTCAAACCCGACTTTGCAATCTTCTGCTTCATCGCGGCATTCGCCAGGGCAAAAGAAGCTGCGAGGTCCAGTTTCCATTCGCCCGATTCCTTCAGAAAGTGGAAGGCCGCGATGCCAGGCGCCGAAGGGATCGCGGCCGACGCTTTGGAAGAATCGACCTCGAGATTCACGAGCCGATCGATATTCGCGACGGATGACTTGGAGATCCAGCCCCTGTCCACTCCGCGTTCCAGAAGCTTTCGGCCAGTCATTTCCGAGAGCTCTGATTTGGTAAATTCATGCCGAATCCTGAGCACCATGAATTTGGAAATGAAGTCGAGCTCATTCAGTTCCGTTCGTGGAGTCTTCAGTGCATGGGTCACGATGCCGTCGTAGAACACGATCGTTCGGGTGCTTACGACGCCCGCAGCCTTCGCGCCATCCCCCTGAAGCAAGGCATCTTTGTATTGCGCAAATACTGTGTGGATCGCGCGTTCGGCGGACTGATCGCCCGCGCTTGCGACAAGAGTCCAGAGCACTGCCACGGTAAACGCGGTTTTCAAGCTCGTCGGCGACACGCAATCTCCTTACAATTAGCGTCGTGGCTCAGCGGTGAGCGTAGCACGGTCCCCCCGTGCTCCCATGCGCTCGCGGATCCAGCAAATGAATCGAACGTTGCCCTCGGCCGAGGACAGCCGATTCGGACAGGAGCGCGCGAAAGGCGATCATGATTCAGACGCACGTAGGGTCTGCGGAACGCTGAAATCGGACGCCTGTGGATGCACTGACCGGGATTCGGACGAAAGTCGCGTGTGACGACGTCAGCCGATGTCTCGCTCGGCTCCGTTATGTCTCGCTCGGCTCCGTTGACGTCTCGCATGGCTCTTCCGAGGTCGAGCGTGACATGGAACGATGTCATGATCGATGTTGGCCGACGTCAGTGCCGGGTCAAACAATGTCATGCGCAAGGCGGCCGATGTCGACAGTGGGTCAAAGGGAGCTCCGGCTCGCGCAGCGGACGGTCTGCGCACCGTCGTGAAACTGTAAGGGACATAGCCGAACGTCGCGCGCGACACCGAGTTACCAAAAGTGCGGCTGAACTCTAGACACGCAAACCATCATCCGAGCCATGCATGACGTCGAGTGACGTCTCGCTCCGCTCGAACGTTCTCCCTGCAGGTCGTCGCCTGACGTCGGACGGGCCGACGATCGACAGAGAGCAGGATCGGGCGAGCTGAAACGGCGCTCCGCGCACGTCGCGGTTGCGATGCGATCGGGTGAGCATCAATATGGGCAGCACTGACAAAGGGGTTCTTCGACCGCGAGTGCGGCGACCGACGAGGTACGATCGACAGGATCGGACGTCGAGAGCGAGTGCGCCGCAGCGGCGTGCGACACGGTCGGACGTCAGAGGGTCGTGTCGCGTACTCGCGTTCAAGGTGCGGCGACTCGACGATGACGACGAGGAACGTCGTTAGAACATTGTTCGCGGAACCGACGCCAAATCCGGATGTTTCGCGGCATGAAGTTCCCCTTATGTGCGTGGCGTAGCTTGTAACGATTTGCGTCTTCGCGTCACTAGTCTCGTCGAAGGAGAGATTACGCATGCCCACTCTGGCCGAACAACTCGCGCAGGCAGCGTCGGCGCTCAGTATTACTGGCGTTCCCACCACCGCGCAGCCAGGACAGCTGGTTGCCGCGGCGCTGATCCCGCCGCTCGGTCCACTGCAGTTCACCGACTTCGTCAATACGCCGATCGGTCTCGACCTCATCGCGAAGGACGTCGTGTTCTCCAACGCCGACATCACCTCACCGACATTTGTCGAAGATCCGGCGCTGAGGAAAATCAAGCCACTCTTCAATTTTCTCACGGTCCCGCCGACGACCGATCCCAGTGGCGTGGGAGGGCTGATCGGAAAGATTCAGGGCACCATTCCGCTGCCGGTTTCGGTGGAGGCGATTCCGAGCCTGACCGTGACGTGGCGCGTGCAGGACGACGCGGGCAACGACCTTGTCGAGGGAACCGATTTTCTGGCGCCGTCCGGTCTTACGAGCACGACCCTCCAGGTCGTCTTTCTCCCGGCGTTCGCGATCTTCGACGGCTCCGTACCTCCGCCGACGGTTCGGCAAATCCTCGCCGACGTGACCGTCACCGCGGGCCCGGAGACGGCGGCCGTGACGGTTGGGCCGGTTCCGGTCAGCATTCCGACGATTCCATTTCCCAGAGTGCTGGCGCTCACGCTGTACACCAACTTCAATGGAGCGGCGCTGGTAATGGTTCCGGGGAGCTCCGCGATCACGACCGTGAATCAGGTCAAGTCGCTCCTGCAGCCGGTGCGCAACGTCATATCGACGCTGACCACCATCGCGCGCTTCGCGGAAATGCTTCTTGGTATCGACACGCTCGCGCACGTGCTCGATGCGTCGAACATCGCGTTCAGCAGAGCGGATCGGGTCAACAACCTGAACAACATCGATCTCATCACTCGCGGCTTCTTCCAAAACGATACCGAGGCTGAGGATGAGCTCAGCGCGTTCGTTTATCTGTCGCCGCCTCCGCCGCCGCGATCGTCGGCAAATGCCGTCGAGATGTGCAACGACAGGGATCTCGACACGGGCGAAGGAAAGTTCACGGTAACGACGAGTACGTCATTTGTCGCACTATGCAGCAATCTACATTTCGCCACGCCCACGGTCGCGCCCTCGAGCGCGACGCTGACAGTCAATAACGCCCCTCCGGGAGGCTGGTTCAATCCGGATACGTTCGGAGACGAGCTGTCGTCGATACGATTCCTGTGACGTGCGTTTTCAGCCAGCACGACGACCGCCACCCGGGAATGGTCTTCAGATAAGAGAGCACCCCTCATCCGCCTTCGGCCCTTCTCCCCTCAGAGAGTGGAGAAGGGCGACAATTTCAGAGATTTTGCCCCTCGCCCGCTTGCGGGGAGAGGTTGGCGTGCTGGCGCCGGGTGAAGGGCATCGCACTCACTGAAGACCATTGGGGTTAGGGTCCACCGGTTTCATCCCCGAATGACTGCTGCGCACTACCATTGACCAACGCGAAATACTGACGTGCCGCGCGACTCAGAAGCAGCCATACCAGCGCGGCTGTGAGAATACATTCTTCGCCATGACGAGCACGCACGCGCCAACCAACTGCTCGTGGGTGGCGTACCGATACTCATACGTGTGGGGTGGGATGTTCCATGGATCCGTCGGTCCGCCTCGCGGGATCCAGAAGAAAGCCGTGTAGGATTCGGGACTGAGCAGCGTTTGGACGAGAACCAACAGCGCCGGAATCACGTTTGCCAGTACGCCGACCGGGCCGCGGCTCCCACTCTTCCAGAGGCACACCAACGCGACGCCGGCAATGACCACCTCCAGCCAGATCGGCGCCGGCCACCGGCCATACAACAGTTCCGAAATGCCGCGGCTCGAGCCCACGAAGAACCGGAACAGCGCCTTCACGATGACCAGGACGGTCACAGCACGGAGGACGGTCACAACCAAGGGGGCGTGTGGCTTCGTCATCCTGGTGTGTCCTCGGGCGGCTGACGGCTCTGGCACCTGCGTGCGCCGCGTGCGACAGGTTAACGCATCGGCGATTCACGCGGCGCGGCCTTGGCGTCGGCTTCACCGTGAAGCTGGGCAGCGCTGCCGCATGGCTCAGCCGATGCGATGCGAGCGCAGCTACGGTTCTGGAATGTAGAATCCCCACACGTTCGCGGAGAATTCGCCGGCCGCAAACATGACAGCCCGGTCTGGCAACTGAGCTCATAGACAAACATCGAATGGCGTTGCTCAGGATATTGAGGATGCGCCACCGTGATCGCCGGCCGATCCAGGCGGTGCCATTCCTGCTTCCACGCATCGAGTCCGGCGATCCAAACCGGAGTAGCCTCCAACACGATCGCGACGAACTTCCACCTCGGTGTGATCGACCGGTCCACTGTGTCATCGTAGCAACTACTCCGGAGACCCGACCTCCGAAGATGCACGAGGAGAATCATGAACAAAGTATTCGTCAGCATTGGACTCAGCCTCGACGGTTACAAGTAAGCTCATCGCTTCTCGTACCAAAGCTCCGCCGAGCGCCGACGGTGGCTCACGCCATACCTGCATTTCTACAATTACCCTCGCGCTCATTCAGCCTCGTACAATCCACCAATCAGTCGCCTCGATAGGAACAACGTCCTAAAACGCAACAGTTAGTCAGACGCTGGACCTCGAGAAAACCAAAGGTACACATGCCAGCCATTTTCCACGCGCGAAACGTCGATTTCAGCGCGCGTTTCCTGGCCTGGCAAGGGGAAGTTCTCCCAGTAGTGGACACCATTTGGCCCGGCGGGATCCCATGACTCATGCGGTGCGATCTCGGAAAACAGCGCCCGCGCCATGTGTTCCGCCGCGCCGCGCGATGCGAACGTTTGCCTTACGATCATTGCATTTAATGATTCAGAACAAGCGCCGTCGATTTTCTGTTCGGCAAATAGGGCCAGGAGCAAGCACTCGGGCGTACCCGCGATCACCCGGTCGTGCCGCACGAGCTCCATCGAGCCGGAGCACGGTCGGTTTGGCTCGCCGGGGCTCCGAGAACCGCCGTCGAAGTTGTGGGGCAAAATATCGGCGAATGCATCCGGGCTGATCTCCGCCCAGGGAGTTGCATGTCCGGCTACGCGCCGCACGTCAGCGATGACCAGGCGCGGCTCACGACAGCCTTCGCCCGACAAGTGAGAACAGGCTAGGCTCGCGATCGATAGCGCGAAAGGGACCAGGCGACTTCGCATTGTGTTCGAGCGGCTAACGGATCAGCAATCAGCCAAATCAACTCCACGCGACAGAGTAGCAAACGACGACTCACGTGGCGCGGGTTGGTGTCGGCTGCAGTGCCGATTGAACGAAGCCGCGACGCGGCGCGCTTCGCGTTCTCGAGCGCTTCCGACGGGTCGCGATGCCGATGTTCTGCACATAGAACGTCCTGGTGTAAGCCGCGGCGGGGGTACAGACTCGGCACATAGGTGACAGAACAGACCGGGAACATGGGTGACACTCGTCCTCCGGAAGGGAGGGTGTGTCATGCCTTGGGAGGTCACCGGTCCTGTGAAAGAACGAACCCGGTTCATCGAGATGTATCTGACCGGCCTGTACACGCTCAGCGAGCTCGCCGACCGTTTCAGCGTGAGCAGACAGAAGCTGCACAAATGGCTTGCGCGCCATAACGCTGATGGCATGAAGGGACTGGTCGACCGCTCGCGCGCACCGCTGCACATTCCGCATCGGACGAGCGAGAACGTGGCCGGCGAGATCATCGCGTTCCGCCGCCGGTTCCCGCATATGGGACCGCGGAAAATCATCGCCCGGCTGGCCGAGCTGCATCCAGACATTGAGTGGCCGGCGCCCAGTACGGCCGGCGACATTCTCCGCCGCGCGAACCTGATCCAGCCGCGCGAGCGCCGCTCGCCGCCCGCACATCCGTTACGCGTGCGCAGCGAACCTACCGAGCCCAATGACCTCATGACGGTCGACTACAAGGGGCAGTTTCTGCTCGGCAATCACTGCTATTGCTACCCATTGACGGTTGTTGACCATGTGAGCCGGTATCTGCATCGCCTGCGATGCTTATCCATCGTGCGAAGCGCCGCACACGCGCCGTGCGTTCGAACGCATCTTCCGCGAGTACGGCCTCCCGCGAGCCATCCTGTCGGACAACGGCAGTCCGTTCGGATCTCCTGGTCTGGCAAGGCTTTCGCGGTTGTCACTGTGGTGGATTCGCCTCGGCATCGCGGTTGAGCGGATCGTGCCCGGCCACCCCGAACAGAACGGTGCACACGAGCGGATGCATCGCACGCTCAAGGCCGAGACTACACGGCCGCCCGACGCGACCATGCAACGCCAGCAGAAGCGCTTCGACGAGTTCCGGCACGTGTACAACGACGAGCGGCCGCACGAGGCGCTCGGGCAGAAACGACCGGTGACGATCTACCGGCCCTCCCCGCGACCGTACCCGGAGACGCTGCCGCTGATCGAGTACGCCGGCCACCTCGAGAAGCGCAAGGTCGGGAACAACGGCATGATGCGCTGGAAGAGCGGCCAGATCTTTACGAGCAAGACGCTCACCGGTGAATGGGTCGGGCTCGAGGAGATCAACGACGGTATCTGGTCGGTCTATTACGGGCCGGTGCTGCTCGCGCGGTTCGACGAACGGGAAATGAAGTTCTATGGCTGATCGCCATCGATGCTGCCCGCCGCGGAGCACGACGCATCGTGAGTTGTGCATCCGCGTGATCGAACACGGTTTACTGTGCCGACAGAGCGGTTTCGTACGACTTGAACCAGGTGCTGACACTCCGCAGATGAGCACCGTCGTGGTCCGAACGATCGCTCGTCGTGCAGCCGAAAACAGACACAAGGTGTAACCTATGTTCCCGGTCTGTTCTGTCACCCATGTTCCCGGTCGCACGGTGAAGTTAGGCGGCGTCCTCTGATTGGCGTTGTTGCGGCTGGGGCCATAAGAAAGCTTCTCGAAATCTCGGTACACGATTAGCGAGTTCCGGTGCCTCGATACACACGAGATCTGTGAGGTGTCCGGCGAGAAACTCGTTGAAGGTGATGCCCTGCCTGCGCGCAGCCGCTTCAATAACAACGAGTTGAAACTGCGGCAGGCGCACGGTGCGATCTGCCAGACGTACGAGCGGTGGCAGAATTGACGCATCCTCGCCTAGCGCCTGTTCGATCGCTTCGTACGACCATACGGTCATGGCGATCATTGCGACGGCGCGCCATGAGACGGTCGCGTCCAAATCCACGCGCCTGAGTTCCGACGACGCGATCTCATCGGCCATCTCCCGGCTGCTCCACCCGACCAACGCCGCCGCCTCACGGATGGAGTATTGCTCGCGATGTTCGAGGAACAGCTTCCGTATCGCCTCAGCTCGTTTCACGACTACCTCCTACGCCGATCTCGCCACCGTGCTGGTGACTCCGCCGGTTCATCTTGTCCATAGACAAGTGACGAGATAGGTTGTCTATGGGCAAGATGCAAGTGGTGTCGAAAAGAAAGGCGAGACAACCGGATGCCGAACTGTTCGGCGCCGTCGTACGCGAACTCCGCGAAGCACGCGGATGGACGCAAGAACAGCTCGCCGAACGTTCCGACATGAATGCGAGCTATCTCGGTTTCGTGGAGCGCGGAGATAACGTCCCCACCCTGACCATCATCATTCAGATCGCCGAGGGCCTCGGCGTGGAACCGGCAGATCTCGTCAAAGTGATGATGAAGCGTAGGTGATCGGCTCGGTGAACCTGCTATCCCTTTGACGTTTACGCGAAGGCCTGATCCCGACTCTGCTGTCGACCTGCGGAGGCATCGACCCGACGCTCGAGCACTTTAATGTGCCGCTCGATCACTTTTGAGTGAGGCTCGTTCACTTAAATCTCATATTGAGGACAGTGAAAGCGACCGGCGATCACTTCTTTCCGATCTGCGATCGAATGAATCTCACCTGGAGGACAGTTCAAGATGAGGCTTGATCGGATTTAAGTGCCCCACCGTCGGATAAAAGTGATCGGATGTCGGATTCAGGCGACTGACGATGGTCCGCTCTGGAGAACTGCACGCGCAGGTACGCGAAGCTTCATGGAAAGCGTGCGGACACGGCGCGTGTGGATTCGTCCGCCTAACGGATCATTCGCTAAGTTGCGCGGCCGGTGCCGCGTGCCACGCGCGAATAGCGGCATGGTGGTTGCCGCGACTAACGACCCATCGGCGGGAGTGAACTGCAGCCACGATGACGGCGCGCGAGTACTGTTCGGCCAAGGCGCTTCAGCGCCGGGCCGAAGCCGGGCCGCGACGACTTCAGCGAAAAGTTAGGCGGTTTATTCTTCGCTCGCTGCATAACGACTTGCAAAGGAAGCGAAGTGCTTATTGACGCTACGCAGAGCGCCGCGGCGCCCAATCATCTCATCGTACAGCGAGACCTCCTGAAGGACGCGCGGTCCGTCTCGGTCGACCAGCACGACTCCGACCAAGCCCTCGCTGAAGTGCTTTGAAGCCTTCTCACGCATTGCGAGCAACGCCGGGATCCATTCTTCGAAGTCCACATCGCTGACTAGACGTAAACGCTCGTGGACCATCCCCAGCGCCCCCACATACTCGCGCAGCATAGGCGTCAGAGGGGGGCGATGTCTCAGCAACGCCAGCTCTCGTACGACACTCCCCTTGAGACGGCGGTTCGCTAATAAGCGTTGGGTGTCGAGCTCCGGAATCACTGTATGCCGTATGCGACCATATGCATTCGGCCGCCCGACATCACTGGGCAGTTCATGCTTTGTGCGGAGCGCCACTTCCGCAACCGGAAGACTGTGATGCTGGACGTGATTGCGCAGAACCTCCATCAAACGATATGAGAACGACCGGTCATATTGCGATGTCCGTTCCTCTTCAAGCGCTTGATGCTGCGGTGATGACTCACCATACAACGTGCTGACGTCGGTGCGAACTTGATCGAGATACATGCGTGCCGCGGACAACACATTCAGAATTCGACGGTTCACAACGTGTCGCTGTAATCGGAATTGTGTCCAGCTGAGATCGCGATGGTGGCTCTGATACAACGCGAACCGCAACAGCTCTTCCTCATACTCGCGAAGGTTCTCGAGCAGGATGTCCAACTTCTCTTCGATTGCGACTATCGTGTCGATCCCGTTGACCGCACGCGCCACCGCCGTGAACTCGTCGGCGACTAGCTCGACAGAGATTCTTTCCTCGAATATCGGACTTTCGATACGGTACGTTCGCACCGCGACAGGCTAGCACGATGGTTAGACCCTCGGCAGGATCCGGCTAACGGATCATTCGCTAAGCTGCGCGGCCGGTGCCGCGTGCCTGCGCGAAAAGCGGTATGGTGGTTGCCGCCGACTAACGACCCGTCGGCGGGAGCGAGATGCAACCACCATGACGCCGCGCGGGTACTGTTCGGCAGAGGCGCTTCAGCGCCGGCCCGAAGCCTGGCCGCGGCTGCTTCAGCGAAAAGTTAGGCGGTTCTTTCGATGAATACATGGCTTTAGAGTTGGCAATCTGCCACTCGTGGCTTCGCTCTTCCGGTATACCCTGCAATTCACATGCTTCGGAGCCTGATTGCCGCTGTAATTCTTGTCGCTTCCGGGTGCTCCCACGTTTCGCGGGATGGGTGTCTTCCAACTGCGGCGGTTGAGTTTCGTGCAAAGGCTATCGCAAATCTAGATTGGCTAAACGCGACCGAAAATGACGTTGCAGCCGCATGGCCGGGTACGTTTGACGGCGGTTCGCACAACTCGGGATTCAAATGCGAACCCTGCACCGGCTCGGCCGAGTACGTAGAGCAGGGCAGAATTATTGGCGGCCGGCACTTATGCGCCGCCGTCCTTCTGTTCGGTGAACAGCGCGCGGAAACCGGTTGCCGATCCTACCTCAGTCTGTTCGTTCTCCACCACACACTTCCGACGAAACCTCAAGCTTGGCAATTTGGAGAGGACGTGCTGAGGATATTTGTTGGAGATAACAATCTGGTGCTTCGCAGCACCAGACACGACAGTTTGACCGCCAATTTTGCTTGGGACAACACACCCACCGAAGGTGTTCGAACCTCTGCGAGCCTTAACATCACGCGAGAGCCGTCAGGATACCGCGTGTGGATACGTCTCCACAGAAGTGATCAGGACTAGCCGCACTCGGTGTTCAAGCCGCGCTCCCACGCTCGCGCAACCCACGTGTACCTTCCCCAGCATAGCGAATCCTTCAGAATCTGACCAACCTCTGACTCACCCGAGATCAGTGGCAACCCTAACACCACTCGTGCTTATGGCGCAGAGCTGTCCTTGGTCGTGCCGGGCGAAATGCGACAGTGCTCCGCCCTGGCCCATTGTGGCCGCAAGCCTGCTTTGCCGAACCGTGTCCGCGACCGTGTGACAGTCAGCTTTACATAGTGGTTCTTGCGAGATCCGCCTAACGTCCTTGGTGTAAGCTGTGCGGCCGGTCCCGCGTGCCGAAGCCGGAGCGGCGCGGCAGTTGCCGCGCATGACGTTCGAAGAACCGAGTAGCGAACTGCAACTGCCATGACGCCGTCACGCTGGCGACGAAGCAGCCGGCTCGGCCGGCGGGCCGCATCAGCTTCACACCAAAGTTAGACGGTGCGTTTAACCTAGTAGCAATAACTTCTACTGCTTAGCAACTACTGCTTCGGCAAGGTGTCTCGACATGTGTTATTGAGATGAAGACTCTAAGCGCGTCCTAACTCCCGCTACAAGCTGTTTAAGCATGCGGTTTTGCGCCGGGGTGCTATCGCTGTGAGCCCTGAATGTCACCATGCCCCCGTCACGACGATAGCTACAACACCTCGGCGAATCCGAGCGAAGACCGCCTAACTGAACTGCGGTAGGGAATCTTGAGTGGGCGTACGAGCGTGCCAATGAGCTACACTGGACCGTTTTCTGATTTCGGCGAATAGCAAAACGCGCCCGACGCCGCAGCACTTTGGGGAGAAGTTCAATTGAAAGATATGGTTATCGTACCTCTTCTAGCGCTGTTCCTGAGCGTGAGGTGTGCCTCCGCGACTCATCATCAGCGCACAGCGCAACAAGTGGTCGATGCGCATCTAGCGGGCCTCAATACTTGCGACTTCAGCGCATTAATGGCGCTTTACCCGGCCGAAGTGCATCTATTTTTGCCCGGCGGGAAGGTCGTGAAGGGGAGAGACGCAGTCGCTTCAATCTATCGGCAGACAGTACAGCCATTCCAGGACGGCGGCGTATGCGGCCTGAAGTTCGAGGCGGATGTAACATTTACTGTTGGGGAAACCGTAAACGTACAATGGCGAGCCGCCTCCACCGAATTGCTAACTGAGCCGTACCTTGGAGCCGATGCGTACGTAACCAAGAACGGCATGATGTGGGCTCAGGTTACGACCTACGACCGTGCGGCGATGAAGGCGCGCCAGTAACGACGAATGCGACGTTGCTGCGTGGACGTGGGCGAACCCGTGATGGCTGGTTTGCGTTGCAGCCCAGCATCCGTCTAACGGATCTCACGCTAAGCTGCGCGGCCAGGCCCACATGCCGAAGCCAGAGCGGCGCGCCGGTTGCCGCGATCAAGCTGAAGCAGCGCGACGTGATCTGCAACCGGCGTGACGCCACCGCGCTGGGGATGAAGCAGGCGGCTCGGCCGCCGGTCCGAAGCCGGGCCGCGGCAGCTTCAGCGTGAAGTTAGCCCGCGTTGGCCACTCGCGGTATTTGTCGGACGTTCCGTGCCGACTTGCGCCGCACGGAACGTTAGTGCCCGCATGAGCCGATCCGCCGCATTGGGTGCGTTCATGTCTAGCCAATGCCAAGCAGCAAACTCTCGTGGCGTTGGCGTGTCGTCCAGTCGCACAGGAATCAGGTATATCGCGGTTTCCGGCAATTCTTGGGCGACATCGAGGGCGGTGCGAATTTCCCGTTGCACATAGCCTCGCTTCGTGGCGGTCGCTTCCGAAAACAACACTAGCACGACGTCCGAGTTCCTGATGGCAGCCTTGATCGCGTCGCGCCAGTTGGCGCCCGCTTCAAGTTGTTCCGTGTCAAGCCACGGATCGACGCCGGCCGCACGAAGTGTCGTGGCAATCTGCTGCGCTCGGTTGCGGTCCTCTACTGAGTACGCAATGAATACGCGCAGATAGCGCTTTCCCGAGTCAATCCTTTCAGCCTGATGCGCTGAGGGCGTGGCAGATTCTGATGGCGACGGAAGGCGCGGACCATCAGGCGCAAGGATATCTTCCTTGAACACGCGGCGCTGCGACTGCCCCAGCAGGTCAAGAGCCGTTGCCTCGGCGAAGGCCTTCCAGCGAAACAGCACGTCACGAGAGTATCGCGCAGGATCCGAGTCGATGAGCTTCGCGCAGTTTTGACATAGCCAAATGCCATTGCTCGGACCTGCGCGCGCGTCCGGCGACATTTCAGCATCGAACCGTGGTCCATTCGGCGCAGCAGCCGATATGTGTGCAGCAACGCCAACGTTGATTGATTTTTCTGGGTCGACCTGCGGCCCGAGTGTCGGCGCGCGGCAATCGGGACGCAAGCAGCGATAAGCAACGCGCCGGCCGAGATTTCGCTTCACGGTCTCAGAGAAATCGTCGCGCACCGCGACAATATTACCGTACGACGGTTCGTGACTTCGTCGGGCTAACGGATCATTCGCTAAGTTGCGCGGCCCGTGCCGGGTGCTTGCGCGAATAGCGGCACGGAGGTTGCCACGACTAACGACACGTCGGCGGGAGTGAACTGCAACCACCGTGACGCCGCGCGAGTACTGTTCGGCAGAGGCGCTTCAGCGCCGGCCCGAAGCCCGGCCGCGACTACTTCAGCGAAAAGTTAGCCCGCGCTTAGAACGGCTCGAGTTGCTTTGCCGTTCGCATGAGCCAATTCGGCAGCGGAGTGTCGGCTCCTTCAGCTCCAGGGAAGCCGCCCCACGCCAGCGCGTTGCGCAAATAATCAATGAGGTAATACTCACGCGAGTGATTCCGGAGCGCGCCGTCGAGACCAAGGTTCGGTACGGCGATCTCGTAAGGTGCTCCGCCGCTTACGTTGTCTTTGTGGCAGACGTCAGGAGCGATAATCAGGCCGAAGGGCCCATCTTGATAGCCTTCCTGGCATCGCCATTTCCAGTCGGGAAACTCGTTGAGAGAACTTGCCGGTCCTTCAATCCAGATTGGATCTGCATAGTCTGGCCAATCGTCCGCGTAGCCGACGAAGCAAACCGCGCCGACCCACTTCCATAGACCGACGATCGACAGCGGAACCGCGCCGCCAATCACCGTTTCGAGCTGACGAACCGTCTCGTCTTGGCGTTCGGTAAGCGGTACAAGCGGGCCTGAGTAGGCCGGCACCTCCTCACCATCCGGATAGAAACCAAACTGGAAGCCATGACTGGAGAGCTCCGAAGCTAGCACGTCGAGATTTCGCCTAACGCGTGCCATCGTGAGCCTCACGACCTCGATTGCCTGAGCTTGGAGTTCCCCTCGAACAGAGTCGCCTGCGCCGATCAGCTCGCGCCAGACAGCAATGTGATCACCCGCTTCGTACCGTGCCGCAAAGTCCATACTTCAGGATACCGTGGGTTCAGTCTGAGATCCTTGAGACGCCAACTCCATTGGTGCGAAATGATCAGGCGCGCAACTCCGGAACCGTGCCTACGTCGGGCTAACGGATCATTCGCTAAGCTGCGTGGCCGGTGCAGCATGGTGGCGCGTATAGCGGCATGGTGGTTGCCGCGACTAACGACATGTCGGAAGGAGTGATCTGCAACCACCGTGACGCCGCGCGAGTACTGTTCGGCCAAGGCGCTGCAGCGCCGGCCGAAGCCGGGCCGCGGCTGCTTCAGCGAAAAGTTAGGCGGTGCTGCTGGATTGCGCTACTCCAGCACGTACCTGCTGAATTTCGTAGCATTCTCGTGTTCGCGAAACAGGCGTTCCGCCGATTCCTCTTTCAGGTCAATTCGAATGACGAGATCAGCAACGGGCTTGCGGCTAATTGCAACGAGAACGCTATCGGTCCATTCAGTCACCCGATACGTGTGGCACGTAGCCAACAACTCGCCACTGTTGATACCGAGACGCTCGCCGTCGTCAGGCGTGCGTAACTCGGCGACGGTTTCATCGCACATCATTGCGTCCCTTGAGCACAAGATGTAGGACGAGTTGAGCCGCGCGAGGCTGAAATCAGGATTCCTGCGACCTTGAAGGCGCCATCGTCCTTCGACCACCAGCGACCGCGCGGTTGCCATAATCATTTTCAGCGTCTTCACCACGACCACTCGCTCCTCGCCGTCTACCGACTGCGCCAGCGCCTCTGCCATAAACATGAGAGCAACCAATGTGACTGAAAACGACCATTTCATACGACAACGTTCCGTGGCGGCGTTCATCGGCTTTGCTAGTGTAACTTGCCGATCGCCTGGCGTACGTAACTTCACCGAAGGTTTGTGGCCAGAAGAGGCTTGAAGCTTCTGTGCGAGCTGGTTCGTGACACCGCTGCGTTGATGTGTTACTGGCCACGACAGCGCATGTCTCCGCAAAGCCGTCCTATGTCGCAATCGCACATCGCTCTCGCGAGCTGGCGCCTCAAGCGCCGGCATCTGCAGACGTGCTGCGACGGCCCGAAAGACGCCGACAACAGCGCCATACGCGGTCTCCGATTCCAGCACGTTTGCCTCGGCGACGACCGTGAATGCAACCGCCTAACGGATCATTCGCTAAGTTGCGCGGCCGGTGCCGCGTGCCGGCGCGAACAGCGGCATGGTGGTTGCCGCAACCAACGACTCGTCGGCGGGAGTGATCTGCAACCACCATGACGCCGCGCGAGTACCGTTCGGCCGAGGCGCTTCAGCGCCGGGCCGAAGCCGGGCCGCGGCTACTTCAGCGAAAAGTTAGGCCGCCATCGCGGTCTTTCAGCGACGTTCGCCATCTAGCTTTGTGAGCAATTCTTTGTGTTGGTCCGCCGCTTGAGCAACCCTCGCTAGAATGGCAATAAGACAAGAGAATGCGATGATTCCAACTCCAGTGGTCGCTTGAGAAAGGAACATGAATCCCACGATCCCTCCGAGAAGGGCAATCACGAGTAATGCCGCCATACGATTCTCCTTCGCGCCGCTGATCAGGCTAATCGCCAAACCCGCTCCGAATATGACACCGTTCGGAGTTCGTGGCCTTCGTCGCTGCAGGTTTGATATTCCAGCCGAGTGACAACCTTGTCGTCATCAATACAGAACAGTGTACGCCCATGCGAAAGCCTTGATTTCAGATGACCTTGCGCTTCAAGCCGCTTGCACCTTGCTAACACATATGATCGCTCCTCAGACAGTTCGCGGGCCAAGATGCCTGTCGCCATCGCACCTTCGCCCAACTTATCAAGGATAGCGGCATGAACTTCTCCAGATCGTTTTCGCGGCATCGCCCACTCCACTGACCGGTACTCTGTTGCCCCGCGGCGGATTGCCACGTACTGGGCTCGCTGACTTCTATGACACCGCACAGAGTAAGTAGTGGCGTCTAGCCTGACTTTCCCGGACTCGGAACTGTCACAGCTGGCGAGTGAGTGTTTGGGCCGGGGTCGGCCTCTTGCTATTCGCGAGCACATCGGGGTCGGCGATGGAGCTTCCCGTCCGGATCCGAAGAAGTTCGGCCTACCGAGCCCTGAAATTTGTCTTCAGTGCGAACGCAAGAGTCGGAGACAGGCGAACACCCACGCAGCTACCCGCTTCATCCGTCTCAAGGGGCACCTGTGCCTCGCGTGGATGGTGGCGGAAGCTTGCCGCCGCAAGAGACTTCGGGGCCGCCGGCCTAACGGATTATTCGCTAAGCTGCGCGGCCGGTGCCGCGTGGCTGCGCGAACAGCGGCATGATGGTTGCCGCGACTAACGACTGGTCGGCGGGAGCGAGATGCAACCAGCATGACGCCGTGCGAGTACTGTTCGGCCAAGGCGCTTATGCGCCGGCCGACCCCGGGCCGCGGCTGCTTCAGCGAAAAGTTAGGCCCCCACTCGCTGAACGTGTTGCTCAACCCATTCGGCGAACTGCCTGCGAGTGAGGTTCCCCGAAGCGAGTGAGAGCATCACACTCTCCTGCTCATCGACCGACGCATTGATACGATACCCATTCAAGCGCAGTGTTACCTCGACAACAGCGTGCGCCACACGTTTGTTAGCGTCGACGAATGGGTGATTTGCGGTGAGAAAGAACCCGAGCGCCGCGGCTTTTTCTACGACGCCGACGTAAAGTTCTTGCCCATCAAAAGTTTGCAGAGGTTGGCTGAGGCAGGAATGGAGTACACCCGCGTCTCGGACGCCGCCGCTCCCACCCGATTGCGCGACCACCCGACGGTGGATGTCCTCGACCTCAGCTACTGAAAGAAGACGCACTACGCTAACCGCTTGTAGAGCTCGGCGTTATCCGCCAAGACCGCATCGACAACGTTCTCGAATGTCGCGTCACGCGCCAGCTTCTCTTCTACGCTCGCCGCGACAAGTTGCTCGATGGTAAGGCCTCGCTCCTGCGCCGCCACTCGCATGCGGGTCGCCACCTCGTCCGGCATCTCCAGCTGCAGGGTAGTCATGCCTTCAAATGTACCGCAACGTGTCGCCAGATTGAAGCACCGCCCGCTTCAACGTCACTCAACGAGCGCTCAGTCTCTTTCGGACGCTCACCAAGTAGCGACCGCTCACCTAGGCAGCAACGATCGGGCATTCTCGCGACAGCACCTTCCATGGCGGGCCTAACGTCCTTGGTGTAAGCTGCACGGCCGGGGCCCACGTGCCGTAGCTGAAGCGGCGCGGCGGTTGCCGCGAATGACGTTCGTAAGAACCGAGTCGCGAACTGCAACCGCCGTGACGCCGTGGCGCTGGCGCTGAAGCAGGCAGCTCGGCTGCCGGGCCGAAGGCGGGCCGTGCCAGCTTCACACCAAAGTTGGGCGGCCGCCGGATCCGCAACGAGGTCTCAACCGAGATTATCGAACCTCTTGTATATCTTTGTATGTCAGATTTGACAAGGACCATTCGCCGTTCTTGCGCGTGTACAACAGGGTTACAGTGAGCCGCTTCGGCCTCGTCGCGGTGCCACTGCTAGTGGCCATCGGAGCGAAGAAGGACTTGCCGGGCAGAACCATCACCACGTCATATTCAGCAACAGTGGTTCTCTCGCGAGCGGCGATCACCTTGAATTCCATGAAATCTGCCAAAGAGCGGAAATAGATTTCACCCATTCCGACGCTAAAGGTTCGCTCGGCAAGAAGATCTGCCTGCATCTGGTCTGGCGACACGCTCTTCGTGCGACCTTCTGGTCTCGCACCTTGACTGCTCTCCGTAAGCGTCTTCGGCGTGGAAGAACCTTGGCTTGGCGAGGGCGTGGAGCCGGCGCGCTCAATCATGGCCGCAACGACCGCCTTACTCACCTTCTGTTTTGCGCAGTTCTATGAGCGCATCTGTGGAGACATCAAGTCGCTCGTGCGCTGCCGCGCGTACTTTGGCGACGATGATCTCATCCTCAAGGCCAGCCGCCGCCATCTTAATCACTTCTTCGTTAGTAAGCGCCGGAGGCGCTGGCGACTTGCCGATCGATGTCTGGGTGTTTTCGGCCTGGGCTGGCGTGACGGCCTTGGTCGCGGCCGGTAGTGGTGGGAGCGTGGCGAATGAGATCATCCGGCATAGCTCGTCTCGGACTTGACCCTTGTTGGCAAAGACGCCTGCCGGAAGTTTGACGTCGACGGCAATGCGTGTGGTACCTGTAGTGGTAGCAGTGAAGTTGATCGGGTACTTTCGTGATCCCGTACTACCTTCGGCGTATAAGACACCAGCCGTGTCATTTCGCACCACGGTCACTTCGACAGTTGCAAGGTGCGACGCTATGTTCGTCAATGCGTCGCCGACCGTGATTGCGCCGACATCGGCCGCGGTCTGATATGTCGTGCCGCGAAGCATCGAACCGGAGGATTGAAAAGCGCTTCCGCAGCTCGTGCCCTGGGCGTTCGGCGCCGAAGGCAGTTTGTACGGCGCGAGATCGGTCGCCTCCTGAGCCGACAGGAGTGCAGGAAGCAGAAGGGAAGCAAAAACGGCGTTCACGTGCCGCATGGTGACCTCCGATTTGTGGATGTGCGGAAGTGTACACCGATCGACGTTCCCCATGTCACCGTCGATACGTGCGCCAGAAGTCGTCGGTCAGATACCGGTGCCTCGGTCCGCCCAACAGATCACTCGCTAAGCTGCGAGCCGCCTTCTGGCTCGCAGCGAGACCTGCGGCACGACGGTTGCCGCAACTAACGATCAGTCGGCGGGAGTGATCTGCAACCGCCGTGACGCCGCGCGAGTTATGTTCGGCCCAGGCG
>DASYLL010000124.1:0-2841 GCA_036009605.1 Thermoanaerobaculia bacterium
CATTCTTCGTCGCGAAGTGCAGGCATGGGAGGTTTCAAGAAACGCTTCAGACGCTCACGTTGATTGGCAGTTCACCGCTGACGACGCCCGCATTCACCTCAAACAGCTCTACCCCAGAATTAAGGCGTGACACGACACTAGTCGCAAATCGCTACTCCAATCAGGTGAATCCCGCTAGTTATGTGCTCACGCTAGCAGGTCCTTCCAGCGGCTTCTCCGTTGCGGCCATCCTTGCTGTCGCCGGCTCCACCCCAGGGAACGGCGCGTATTTTCGAACTCGCGTTCAAATCTACAACCCTCGAACGAGCGCGATCTCCGGAAAGTTCGTTTTCCACACGCAGTCCGTTTCGGGAGGACCGAACGATCCTTCGCTTTCCTATACGCTGACTGGCGGCCAAACCATCGACTACCCTGACCTACTCCCGGCGATGGGCATAGCGAGCGGTCTCGGGTCGATTGACATCATGACCACACCGGGCTCCCCCGTGCCGGTCATCTCTGCGCGTATCTTCAGCGATGCGGGCGCGAACGGCAGTGCCGGTTTCTTCATTGAACCTCTCGGCCCCGACGCTGCACTGCAGGCGGGCGACAGCGGTGTGATCATTGCTCCGGCCGACCCGTCGGCCGCGCGCCTCAACCTCGGCGTCCGCTCCCTGGAAGCGGGTGCGTCATTCCTGATCACAGTGCGGAGTAAGAATGGGGGGCATCCGAGAATCGAGTGGATTGAGAACGGAAACGACCTATGGAAAAGCGGAAAAGGCCGACCGCCCGATCCGCCGCCTTTTCCGCTTTCCCACAGGTCCCGCTGCTACGAGCAAGTGGGTAAGATTCCAGGGTGAACGATCGAAAACTGTATGAGCAGATTCTAGGCATCGCCGCGCCGTGGCACGTCGAGGAGGTCGAGCTCAAGCTGGAGATCGGACAGGTGCTGATCCGTGTAGAGGGATCGTCAGTATCTGAGGTCTGCCCGGAGTGTGGAGAGCGAAGTCCTCGCTACGACAAGAGCGAGAGGCGCTGGCGACATCTCGACACCTGCCAGTACCAGACGATCCTCATCGCCACGGTTCCTCGCATCAAGTGCAACGAGCACGGAGTTCGGCAGGTGCGGGTTCCGTGGTCCGAGGAACGCTCGCGGTTTACGGCCCTGTTCGAGGCGTTGGTCATCGACTGGTTGCGGGCCACGGAGAGCATCGCCGCTGTCGCGAAGGGAATGAGACTGAGCTGGGAAGAGGTGGCCGGGATTCGCTCGCGTTCCGTGGAACGGGGGATGAAGCGGCGTGGACGAGCCGTGCTGCCCGCGAGCATCGGCGTCGATGAGACTTCCATCAAACGGGGACACGAGTACATCACGGTGGTCAACGCTCTGAGTGAAGCTCGCGTGCTGGATGTCTTCGACGAGCGGAAGGAAGAGAGTCTCAACAAACTCTGGGCTCAGTACACACCGGAGGAACTGGAGGGGGTGGAAAAGGTGGCCATGGATATGTGGCCTCCGTACATCGCCTCCACTCGGAAGCATCTGTCGTTTGCCGACGACAAGATCGTGTTCGACAAGTTCCACATCATGAAGCATCTCGGCGACGCCGTGGATCAGGTGCGACGGGCCGAGCACCGGCAGCTGCGTGCCGCCGGTGACGAGCGGCTGGCCAAGACTCGCTACTGGTGGCTTACGCATCCCGAGCGTCTCGACGGAGAAGCACGAGCAAGGATCGATTCTCTGCGCGGCGGGACGTTACGAACAGCGCGAGCCTTCCGCTACAAGGAGCACGCCTCGATGCTCTGGGGCTATGTCCGAAGGGGCATGGCCGAGCGGCTTTGGCGGCAGTGGCTTCACGGAGCGTTGCGCTGCGCGCTCGAGCCCGTTCGCGTGGTGGCACGCATGATTCGAAATCACTGGAACGGTGTGATCAACGCCGCCACCTCCGACATTACCAACGCCATGTCCGAATCGGTCAACTCGCACATTCAACGGATCAAGAAGCGCGCCTGCGGTTTCCGTAGTCGAACGCGATTCCGCGAAGCCATTCTCTTTCACCTCGGCGGCCTCGATCTCTATCCCGCGTTTCCATCCTCAATCCACTCGAAAGCCTGAAGCGCCAAGAATGGAACAGTGCGCAATACCGTCAACAAGTCTTACGGGTTGACGTTCTTCGAACAGGTAAATGCGAATAGCTACGTCGGTCTCGCCCTGGATGCCAGCGACACGATTACCTTTGCGATGATTTCCGGCAAGGCATTCATTTACGGTTCGCAGACCGACAACAAGACGCAGGACCCCTCGGTTCAATACGCGAAGAGGACGTTTTGATCGCCCAATGCCGTTGCTTGCACGGTTCGGTGAGCTCGCGGCTCCAGCGGGCTCGCTGGAGCCCAGATCCTTGGGCAACTGCGCCCTCAACGGTGACGCAAGGGAACTCATAGCGAGAAGAGGAACGGCCTGTTCGCGATCCTCACGTAGCGCCGATGATCGTGCGCGTGGCACGCGTGGTCGCGTCCGCGATCATCGGAGAAGAGGCGCTCGCTCCGTCGACCACGGCCGGCGCACACGTCGCACAACCGCCATCCAAATGGACGATTCGGCGGATCACCGGGGAGGAACAACCGATCGTCAGCCGCAATGTAATCAGCATCCTGACTGGTTCCGATCCGAGGCTCGCGACGAGGCGGTCATCATCGACCGCACATCGATTCCCTCGGCACCTTCGACGGCGCCTCAGCGAGGAGAATCTGCGCTGGCCGCTCCAGCACCTCGCCGCCAGTCTGAATCTCGACAAGATTGGGGAACCGATGGCTGAGGTGCGAGATCCACAACTCGTCGAAGACGACCCAGTTTCTCAGCGACGA
>DASYLL010000125.1:0-3757 GCA_036009605.1 Thermoanaerobaculia bacterium
CGAGAACCCGACGCTGACCGCGCTGAACATGGCTCCCCCCACCTTGCCCACAATGGCAACGAGAAGAACCAGCCCACAGCAGATCCATAAGGAGCGATCGCGGAGCAGGCCGATGTTCGTCCGCAATCCGGTGACCGCGAAAAACAAGGGCAGGAAGATCACAGTCGTCAATGCGCGCGTCTGTGTCGACAGGACTTCCGTCAACTTTCCCTCGCGCGGCAGAATGGCGCCGGCGAGAAATGCGCCGAACAGTGCGTGGATACCGAGGAGCTCGGTGGTGCAGGCCGACGCGAAAACGAGCAATAGCGTGATTGCCAGGATGGTCTCGGTCGAAACCCGGCGCTCGATCGCGGGAACGATTTTCTTCAGGAACGGCCGCAGCGCGACAATCATCAGAAGCGCATAGAGCGCCACCAGCACGATGCGTACGGCGAGATGTGTCGGATTGCCGGCGCGAACGAGCATGACCACGAACGCGAGCACGCACCAGGCCGTGACGTCGTCGACCGCTGCGCACGCGATGACGGTGTTGCCGAGGCGCGTGCGCTGCAGATTACGCTCGGCGAGAATTCGGGCGAGCACCGGAAATGCCGTAATGCTCATTGCCGTGCCGACAAATAGCGCGAAGCTCTGGAACGACACACTCGAATCGGACACGCGCGGATAGAGATAGAGCGCGAGGGCAGTCCCCATCACGAATGGGACGAGGATGCTGATGTGGCTGATGACCGGGATACTGTCGCGGCGTCCGCGCATCACTTCCGGCGAGAATTCCAGCCCGACGAGGAACATGAAGAGAATCAGCCCGATCTGGCTGAGCATGAGCAGCGTCGAGAGACTCGACGGAGGGAAAAGACGCGAAAACAGGTCCGGCGCGATCAGGCCGAGCGCCGATGGGCCGAGGAGAATCCCGGCGGCGACTTCGCCAACGACTGCCGGCTGGCGGAGACGTCGGATCAACAGAGCAACGATGCGGCCGGCACCGACGATGACGATGATCTGCACGAGCGTCATCGCCAGTGCATTCAGGCCGCCGCCGTGCTCCGATGGCAACAGCGCGCGGCTCTCGCCTGCCGGAGGGGGCGGCGCCTGAAGGTCGGTGCCGGAGTGGAGGAACCAGACCTCGAGCGTGAGCCCGAGGGCGAGCATGATGGAGTAGAACAGGAGCTTTCGCATCGTCAGTGGACTATAGCTTCGTGTGCGTCACCGGACTACGGCGTCGCGAATGGAACGGCGGCGACCGGAGCAGACTCCGTCGGCGGCAACCCTTCATACAGCTCGATATAGCCCCACCGTCCGCCGAACGACGCCACGACGCAGAAGAAAATGAAGCCGACACCCGGGAGGGTCCACGTCAGAAGGAGGCTCGGCAGGAGGTAGATGTAGGGCATCCGGACCTGCATCGCCTTCCGCGCCATCCATGCGCCGACGATGATGGAGAGCAACGCGATGTCCGTCCACGCCGCGACCAGCATGCCCGGGTCCTGGAAAAGGTGCTGGGCGCCCGCGAGACTGAGAAAGTCGCGCGGCGCTGCATCCGGCGGCTGGAACCAGAAAACCAGCATCACGCACAGATAGAGGATGCCCAGCACCGCGGGCACGGCCACACCGGCGACCCAGAGATTCGCCCACTCACGGCGCGGAAAGAAGATCAGCGCGAGCCAGCCGATTGCGGATACGGCCATCACGATGTTGAAGACAGTCGGAAGCATTGCGAACGGATCGGACATCGATTCCTCCACCAATTCAGATCGTCAGGCTTGCGGGGGCCTGGAGTGTGGGATCGGGCGGCAGTGGCCCTTCCGGCGGAACGGTGTTCTGTGCGCAGACCTTGTAGAAGTATGTGGCTCCGGGGTTGACGCGGTCGTCCACCCATTGTGTGTCTTTCGTATGTCCGACCCAGGAGTACGAGCCGTCGATGACATTGGAACGGCTGACGCGATAGAAGAGCGTGCCCGCCACCGGATTCCACCGCAGCGAAACTGACCGCCTGCCCGGCGTCGCGGTCAGCCCGGTCGGCGGCTCGAGCGGGACCGTAGACCAGAAGAACAGGCCCTGAATGAACGTCCCGATCAGACTGGGAAGGAAGAGCACTCCGGAGCCGCCCAGCTCTTCGACGAATCGGTCCATGAAATAGTCGACGACGTTTCCCGAACCGAAGTTCTCGGCGAGATAGCCGAGCAGCATGACCGTATCGAAATACGCCTCGCGATAGCTGACCAGGCCGTTCTGAAACGAGAACTTATCGATGACCGGACACTCGCGTTTCTTCGTCACGACGAAACGCCAATTGATGAAGATCTCGTTCTCGTTGCGCGACCAGCTCATGACCTCGCCACGCAGGTTCGGAAAATACTTGAACAATAAAAGAAAATCGCTTGCGGCGGCGTCGGCACCGGTCGACGTCCCCGCCGCATCGAGCATGATCGCATTCGGCGTAAACACCTCGGGACCCCACGCCGATGGATCGCCCGTGTGCCATAGCCCATTGAACCACTTCACGTAATCTTCCGGCGTCTTCCCCCAGCGCGGATTGGCGACGTTCGTATCGAGCGGGCCGCCGAGGCTGAAATCCGTCGGAAACGGATTAGGCACTATGACAACCGGCGCGGTAACGCCATTCACGCTGCTCATTCCTTCAGACATGACAGCTCCTTTCCAACGCCATCGGTGCCAGCGCCTCAGTACTGGCATCCTCGGCCAGAGAAACCGCCGCATCCCGCCACCGAGCCACACGTGGTGTCTCAAAGGCAGAACGCTCGGAAGACAGGACAGCCGATAGCGCCGCACGTTCGGACCAGCTCACATTGAATGTCGAAGTATGGATTTATAGTCGTCCGGCAATGCATCGTCCAGCACTTCGGACGCGTTTGCGGTTCGGAAGAAGACAGTTTTTCTTCAGAAAACCGACGAACGGCACGTCTGCAGCTTGCCGGCGAAGAAATTCGCTTCGGCGCGGCCGCGGGCCAGGTTCATCGCCTGCTCGAAGTACTGCGCGGCTTGGGCGGGACGGCCGGCGAGCAGATGAAATTCGCCCTGTGCTGCCGGATAGAAGGGGTAGTGCGTGAGGCGCGCCGCGTCGGGAATGTCCTGTAATGCGGTGAGTCCTGCATCGGGGCCGTGCGCCTTGCCTAGTGCAATCGCTCGATTCAACGCCACGATCGGCGATGGCCGCAGTCGCGCAAGCGTGTCGTAGAGCTCCAGAATACGGCTCCAGTCTGTTTCCTCATAGACGGGAGCCGCACAATGCAGAGAGGCAATTGCGGCTTCGACGTGATACTCGCTGAGCTCGTTTCCCTCAAATGAGTTTTCGAGTGATGCGAATCCGCGTCCGATCAATTCATGGTCCCATTTTGAACGATCCTGCATTTCCAGCTGGATCAGTACGCCGTCATCGTCCATGCGACCGGCCAGACGCGCTGCATGAAAGCAGAGCAGCGCGATCAGCGCATGCGTCTTCGGCGTGTTTCCTTCCGGGTGCTCGCTCAGCAGAACCGCGAGGCGGATCGCTTCGAAACAGAGATCCTCGCGCACCGTCGTTTCGGATCGGCTGCCGTGATATCCCTCATTGAAGAGGAGATAGATCGCCTGATGGACTGCATCGAGCCGCTCCCCGACTTCGGCCGCGGCGAATGTTCGCGAATCGCGAAACAATTTCCGCGCGCGGCCGAGTCGTTTCTCGATCGATTCTTCATTCGCGAGCAGCGCGTTCGCAATCTCCGCGACACTGAACGCGCAGAGCGTTTTCAGAATGAGC
>DASYLL010000126.1:0-16030 GCA_036009605.1 Thermoanaerobaculia bacterium
CGGTGCTGCTCGCAACCGCGGGATAGCCGACCGCGAAGATCGATTGTCCGTTGCGCGTCTGTTCGGAATCGGCAAGCGCGATCGACGGCAACCCTTTGCGCTCGACCTGCAAAAGCGCGAGATCGGTGCCGCGCTCATTCAATGTGCCCGACCAGCGTCGGATGATGAACGGCAGCGTCTCGCCATTCGAAAGCTCGACCTGATGGGCGATGCGTACATTCTCGATCCGGCCTGCCGCGGCGAGCGGTTCGACGTAGCGATCGAGCGTGCCGTCGCGTCGATACATCGCGCGCAACTTCTCGCGCGGGAAGTGCTGCACGAGCGCGGCGATCGCGCCGTTGCGATGCAGATCGCGTTCGAGCGCTTTGCGATCGCGCGTTGGTGCAACGACATGGCCGCTCGTCAGAATCAATCCGTCGGGATGGATGATGAAGCCGCTGCCCGAACCGCCGGCACCGGTTTCGACGACCGCTACTTCGGTGCTCAGATTGGTCGCGCGAACTTCCTGTCCGTCGGTGCGCAGCAGCGTCTCGACATCGCGAATCGTCGCGGCGGGATAGCGAAAGTCTGCGGTTGCGACGGCGCTGATTCGCACGACCGCCGGCTTCACCGCGTACGCGACGAACTTCTGCGGCTCATCGATGCGACCACTTTCGCGCCGGCATGCTGCCGCGAGGACGACGGCGAGGACGAGAGGCCGGACGCGGCGCATGGGGTCAGCGGGATCGAGACGAAACCGCGTGCTGCTGCTGATTCCAGACGTACCAGGCGCCGGCGGCGCCGAGGGCGAGGACGACGATGAGCATCCATCGCAGGGCGGAGTTGGATTTGGAGGACGCCCTGGCCACGGTGGGAGACGCGATCGCGATGCCCGGCGGGACGTTCATGCGCAGCGTGTCGTCCTCGAGCTTCACGGCGACCAGCTTGTCGGTGTCGCGCTCGCGGAGCTCGCGCAGATCGTCCGGCGTCACCGCCTTCAGCTTCTGCGTCTCCTTCACCGTCTCGTCGTACGCGTCGTCTTCGATCTCGTCGAGCGGCTGCGTATCTTCGAAATGTTCGAGCGACGCTGGCGGCGGACCATCCGCGACCTCGACGCGCGCGACGATGACCGTGACGTTGTCCGGTGCGCCGCGCTCGAGTGCGCGACGGAGAAACTCATCCGCGGCCTCTTCGATCGTGCCCGTCGCGATCTCCTGCAACTCGTGCTCTTTCACGACGCCGTGCAGGCCGTCGCTGCAGAGGATGAATGTGTCGCCTTCGCGCAATTCGAACGGACCGCGCACGTCGATCTCGACTTCTTCCGACACGCCCATCGAGCGCTGCAGCACGTTGCGCCGCGGATGCGTTTCCGCTTCGGCGCTGGTGAGCAACCCTTCGCGCACCATCGTGGCGACGAGCGAATGATCGTCGGTGAGCTGCTTGATGACGCCGTCGCGCACGAGATAGATGCGCGAGTCGCCGACGTGCGCGAGCCAGCCGAAATGATCGCGCACGGCGAGCACCGAGGTCGTCGTCCCCATCCCGCGCAGCTCCGGATTCGACTGCGCTTCGGAGTAGATGCGCGCATTCGCACGCGACAACGATTGGCGAAGAGCCGTGGGAATGTCGGTCGTCTCGCTGTCGAGATACTGCATTTTCACGGTCTCGCCCGCGAGTCGCGAGGCCGTGGCGCCGCCGCGATGACCGCCCATTCCGTCCGCAACGATGAGCAGTCGACCACCTGGATGGCTCGTGCTTTCCTCGGTCGCGTTCGTGTAGATCCCGAAATCCTGATTCTCCGAACGAACCAGTCCCACATCAGTGCGGAGTACCGCACGGACGGCGAGATGACGCTGAGGAACGGCTTCGGACGATGCTTGCTCGCTCATGGAGCTACCTGTACGAGAGAGGCTGCATTATAACCGGGAGTTCCGGATGTCATCCCGAGACGCAGCGGGTTGACATCGGCACACCGCTATAATCCCTGTTTCGTATGGACCAGTTGCAGATCCATTACGTCGATCTCGGCGTGCCGCGCATCACCGACCTCAAGTCGGACCTCTCGATCGGGCGCACCGAAGGGAACGACCTGGTCCTCAACCATCCGTCGGTCTCGCGGAAACACGCCCGCATCGAAACGCGCGAAGGCCACTTCTGGCTCGTCGATCTGAAGTCGACGAACGGCGTGAAGATCAACGGCAACCTCATCAGCGAAGCCGCCGTGAATGTCGGCGACAAGATTCTCGTCGGCTCCGTGCAGCTCGACGTGAAGGCGATGCCATCCGTTGATTTCACCGGCGAGTCGATGTTCGACAACCCGTCCGGCACGGTCATCCGCCGCATCTCCGACTTCAATTCCGAGTTCGGACTCGACCTCAGCGAAGTGCAGCAGGTCGCATCGGCACGGCCGATTTCGGACTCGGGTCTCCGCCCCGAGCCCTCCGTCACACGCGAAAAGATTTTTCAGGTGCTCGTGCAGGTCGCGCGCGCGCTGCTCGAATCGGATGATCTGCAGTCGCTGCTCAACACCGTGATGGAGATGATCTTCAAGTACCTCCCGGTGGAGCGCGGCCTGATCCTGCTCTTCGACGAAGACGGCGAGCCGGTGCCGAAGCTGACGAAGTTCATCGAAGGCGCGGAAGCGCAGGACATCCCGATCTCGCGCACGATCCTGAAGATGGTGGCCGAGCAGCAGGTCGCGCTCATGACCTCCAACGCTCTCGAAGACGCCCGTCTCCTCGGCGGCAAATCGATCGCCATTCACGGCATCCGTTCCGCGATGTGCGTGCCGCTGTGGAATCGCGGCCGCGTCATCGGCGCCGTGCAGGTCGACTCGCCGATTCACATCGGCCGCTTCACGGAAGAAGACCTCGATCTCATTACCGCGCTCGCGAATTTCGCGGCCGTGGCGGTCGAGCGCGCGCAGCTCTCCGAGAAGATCGAGCAGGAGCGCAAGATCCGCTCGAAGATGGAGCGCTATCACTCGCCTGCCGTCATCGACGAGATCGTCAAAGGCGTGGTGTCCGCGAGCGAGACCGACATCCGCACGGCCGACGTCTCGATCCTGTTCGCCGATATCTCGGGCTTCACGACCGTCTCCGAAACGAAGAAACCGGAAGAAGTGGCCGAGTTCCTCTCGAACTTTTTCTCCGCGGCCGTGGACGCGATCTTCGCGTACGGCGGCACGCTCGATAAATTCATCGGCGACGCCGTGATGGCGTTCTTCGGTGCGCCGATCGTGCAGGACGATCACGCCGACCGCGCCATCATGGCCGGCCTGATGATGATGGAGCGCATCGATCAATGGAACGTCGAGCGCGTGCGTGAAGGTCTGCCGATCGTGAAAATCCGCGTCGGTATCAACAGCGGACCCGCGGTCGTCGGCAACGTCGGCACCGAGAAGCGCGTCGATTACACCGTCCTCGGCAGCTCCGTGAACATCGCCTCGCGCCTCGAGAGCGGCGTCGCGAAACCGGGACAACTCGTGGTCTCACAGAACACGCTCGACCGCGTGATGGGCAGCTTCAACACCGAGTCCCTCGGCGAGTTCGCGCTCAAAGGGCTGCAGCAGAAGATGCCGGTGTACGCGGTGAAGAGCTCGGTCGATCTGCGGAAGACGAACGAGAACGATACGCTCCACGCGGTCACTCCACAGTAGCCGGCCGGAACTTTCCTCCACCCTCATTCGTTTCCTCGGTAGCCGTATGCGTCAGACGTCCCTTGCCCGCACGATCCTCCAGCCGCTCGGCCTCGCGGTCGCGCTCGGCTTGATCGTCCGAGGGGCGCTGCACATCTACGCGATTCCTTCTGACTCTATGGCGCCGACGCTTCACGCCGGAGATCAGATCGTCGTGACGCCGTACCTTCGCGCGACTCCGAATCGCGGCGACGTCATCGTTTTCGAGTCGCTCACGACGCCGGACGAGCTGATGGTCAAGCGGGTGATCGGCGTCCCGGGCGATCTCCTCGACAGCCGACTCGGTCGCGTGCGCATCAGCGGCTACACGTTGCCGGAGCCGTACATCCTGCGTCAGGGCACGAGTGGTGCGTTGCCTGCGCAACTCGTCGCGGCCGAGTCGTACTTCGTCATGGGCGACAACCGCGACGACTCGAGCGACAGCCGCAGCTGGGGGCTCGTGCCGCGTTCGCGGATCGTCGGACGCGCGCGGATGGTGCTGTGGTCGTCCGCGTCAGCCGTCGGCGACGAAGCGCGCGCTGCGGCGCGAAAAGATCCTGCCGGGGAGACACGCGTGCGGCCTCGCGGCGGTCTCTTCAAATGGATCGAGTGACCTGCTACTCTCACGCGAAATGCGGAGGACAAGCATGTTGCGCAATCGTCGCGAACGCGGAGAGAGTCAGTTCGGTTGCCTGGTCGGCATCATCATCCTGCTGGTGGCCGGAGTGCTCGCCTACAAACTGATTCCGATCAAGGTCAAGGCAGCGGACCTCCGGGATACTGTCGTCAACGAGGCAAAGTCCGCCGGACAGCACGATGAACGCGTGATCATGAAGAACATCCTTCGCAAAGCGGGGGAGCTCGAGTTCCCCGTCACCGAAGAGAACGTGAAGATCAAGCGCAGCAGCACGTACGTGACGATCGACGTGACGTACGCCGTCCCCGTCGATCTTCCCGGCTACAAGTTCAACTGGAACTTCCACCATCACACCGAGAACCCCGTTTTCTAGGAGCCAATGACCATCAACATCAAGATCCGCGACAACGGCCCGCTCGTGGTCGAAGGCGATTTCACGCTCACCGATGCCAACGGCAACGACGTCCCGGTTCTCAAGAAGGCACTCTGCCGCTGCGGCGGCTCCACCATCAAGCCGTTCTGCGACGGCACCCATTCGAGGATCGGATTTCAGGGCGCAAACGCCGCGGTCGCCGAAGCGGAGTCCGACTCCGGCTCCTCGACGACCTGAAAGATCACCGTCTCCCACCCGGTGAGGTTCGCCGTCGCGGCGGGCCTCACCGCTTCCTTCTCTTTCTTTTCATCTTCCCTGACAAACTCGGGCATCTTCCGCATCCGTGATTCCTCCGGATGGGGACGAGTTCACGGCGTGTTCCGCGAGTGTGCAGAGAGGGACGCGCGGAAGGCGCGTCAAAAAGATTTGCGGAGAGCAGCGAACGACGGGCTACCCAGCGGCGACCGCACGGTCCGCGGCGTGTGTGTTCTCCCACTCCTCCGCGTCGCGCGCGAAGAACGTGATCCGCGCTTTCTTGTACTCCTTCGTCGGATAGAGCGCCTGTTTGTGGGAGAGGCCACTATCGATGGCGAGGTCATTGATCACTGACTCGCACTCATCGACGGAGCGCGCGTGTACGGTCGTGTAGAGGTTGTACGGCCAGTCGTCGTACACCGGGCGCAGGTAGCAATGCGAGACCGCGCGATGCTGGATGAACTTCAACGCGTGTTCGTCGGCGCGATCCTGCGGCACCGCCCACACGCCCATTGCGCTCGCGGCGAAGCCCTGCTTGCGCGGCGCGACGGTCGCGGAGAAGCGGCGGATCTGGCCGCGCTTCACTAACGTCTTCGCGGACGTGATGAGGTCATCGACGCCGATGCCGGAAACGCGCGACAGGAAATCGAAAGGACGCGGCTGCAACGGCAGATCGCCCTGCAGCAGTCGCACGCATTCGACTTCGAGTGGCGTGAGCGGCGTGTACTCGCTGTGCGTATCGTGCTCGGACGATCCGTCGCTGTCGTGCGCCGCGTTCTTGTAGAGCTTGAGCGTCGGGAGCGGGCGCACGCTGTCGCAATCCGCTTCGCGCCCGAGGATCTCGATCGTGCCGTCGAGGCCGACTTTCGACTGCGGCGACACGAACAACGTGAACCACAGATTGAGATCGTTGTTGCGGCGATAGTTCTGCGTCACGCCGGGATGCGCGTTGATCGCCGCCGCCGCGTCATCAATGCGCTCCGGGTCGACGCGCGCTGCGACGAGACAGCTCCGATAGCCGAGCGCACGCGGGTCGAACTGCGCCGCGAGATGCTTGATCACCCCGTCGCGCTTGAGTCGCTCCGTGCGTTTGATGACTTCTTTTTCGGAGAGATCGAGCGTTTGCCCGATGAACGCGTACGGCGTGGAAACGAGAGGAATGTCACCTTGCAGAGCGCCCAGCAGCTCCCTGTCCCGTTGATCCATTTCCTGCATTGGCCCCTCGGTGCTTGGCGTTCCCTTGGGAAGGTACGAGGTGATCAATTGTAGCGCAGCTTCGGGAACTCCCCGGCGTCGATATTTTCTCCGCGCGCAATTCGATCGCGATGACCCAACGCGACCTCGACCGCTGCTGCGCGATCGATGCCATGCATTCCGTTTGGAAACTTCTCAAGCTTTCGCATGGCCGCATCGAACAAACGCACGCCGCCGCGTAACGTCCCGCGTTGTACATGGTGATACGCGGCGGCGAGCTGAATCATCCCCTGGAGAAACATCTTTTCGTCGCCCGTGACCGTGAGCCAGATTTCTTCCCACGCTTCATGCGCGTGCCAGAAGGAGTGGGCGTTGAACAAGGTCACGCCGCGCTCGATGTTGCTGGTTGCTGGTTGCTGGTTCAAGGTGCCGTCTCGCATTTGCCGGGACTCACCTTGAACCAGTCACCAGCAACCAGCAACCGCGGGCGACTGGATCGGCGAAGCCGATCTAGTCGCTCGCGCGCGTTCCCTTCCGCAGCACGTCGCAGATCGCCGACGTGAAGTCGGTCGTCGAGCCGGTGCCGCCGATGTCGCGCGTGCGAACCTCGGGGCCCATGCCGAGGACCTTCGTGATCGCGTCGCGGATGCGTTTGGCGGGTCCGGTCTCACCGATGTGCTCGAGCATCAGCACGGCCGACTGCAACAGCGCCAGCGGATTCGCTTTGTTCTGTCCCGCGATGTCCGGCGCGCTGCCGTGTACTGCTTCGAACACCGCGCCGTTCAGACCGATGTTCGCACCGGCGACGACACCCAGGCCGCCGACAAGACCCGCGGTGAGATCCGAGACGATGTCGCCGTAGAGGTTCTCGAGCAGCAGGATGTCGAACTGATTGGGATTCTGCACGAGCTGCATGCAGAGGTTGTCGACGATGCGGTCATCCGCTTCGATGTTCGGATAGTCCTTCGCGACTTTGCGGAAGCACGACAGGAAAAGGCCATCCGACAGCTTCATGATGTTGGCCTTGTGCACCGCGGTCACGCGCTTGCGGCCGTTCTTGACCGCGTACTCGAACGCGAACTGCGCGATGCGCGTCGATGCTTTCTCGGTGATGATCTTGATCGACTCGACGACCCCCGGCACCACTTCGTGCTCGAGTCCCGCGTAGAGGCTCTCCGTGTTCTCGCGCACGACGATCAGGTCGATGTCGTCATAGCGCGTGATGATGTTCGGCATCGACTTCACGGGACGCAGGTTCGAGTAGAGGTCGAGCGTCTTGCGCAAACGGACGTTGATCGATGCGAAACCGGTCCCGACCGGCGTCGTCACCGGTCCCTTGAGCGCCACGCGGTTGCGCGTGATCGAGTCCAGTACATCCTGCGGCAGCGGATCGCCGAATCGCGCCAGCGCTTCCGCGCCGACGACGTACTTCTCCCACTCCACCTCCACGCCGGCGCATTCGATGATCTGCACCACCGCCGCCGAAACCTCGGGGCCGATGCCATCGCCGGGAAGAAGAGTGATCTTGTGTTTCGTCATGTGAGCTCCCTGTTCAATTCTGTTGCGCGTTCCCCTGCTGCTTCGCGGTCGAACGCCAGCGGGAACATATCGCGAAGCGGCGCGTACTCGGGCAATTCTTCGATGCAGCGGCGGATGCTTTCGAGTGTGGCCGGGATGAAGTCGAGGTAATGCATCCGCCCCCGACGGATCGGCTGGGCCGTGAAGGTGCCGAGGATCTTGATCGAGCGCTGCAGGAGCGTTTCTAAGTAGCGGTGACGGACGTCGCCCGTTGCTCCTGCAACTTCCGCGTAGTGCGCGAGCAGCTCGAGCTCCGCTTCGTCGCCGATGATCCGCGCTACGCCGCGGTCGCGGAGCAGCGACGCGAGATCGTACGTATCAGGACCCATTCTCAGATCCTGATAATCGATCAAATAGAGTGCGTCGCTATTTATGTGTAAATTCTGTCCGTGATAATCGCGATGACATAACACGAATGGATGTCGCGCTACGTTCTCGCACAATGTTCTCATGAGTGGTTCCAGCGCCCCGCCATCGAAGCCCATCAACTTCTCGACGTAATACTCGCGCGCCATCTTCATCTCATTGAAGAAGAACTCGGCGGTGAACGGCGTGTTCAGGCCGCAGTCGCCGACCTGCTGAAACGCCGCGAGCAGATCGATGGCCGCGTGGTAGAAACGAATGCCTTCGTCGCGATCCTCGTGCAGCACGCCGAAGAGCGTTCGATCGCCGACGTCATGCTGCAGCACCGCCACATCCGCGTGATGCGAAACCTCGGGGACGCGCGCGTGCGGCGCGATGGCGTCGTATGCGCCGAGGAAACGGCGCAGCTGATGCCGCACCTCCACGGGATACCAGGCCAGCATGTGCGAGGTACCATCGGGAGCCGCGACGCGGTAATACGCGCGAACCGATGCGTCCCCGGCCAGCGGTTTCGCCGTCCAGCCGGGGCCGAGCCATTGCGTGAGCCAGTGGGCTGCTTCGTCAGGAAGAGAGGTCACGAGAGTAGTCTCAGAGCCACAGAGACTCTGCAACTCGTGAACCTTACTTCGGTGCCGGGCCCTTTTCGTCGTCGCGCGCGTCGCGGATGACGATCTTGTCGATGGTTGTCGGGTTGGTCGGACGGTCGTTCCTGGACTGAGCGGAGACGATCTTGTCCGCGACGTCCATGCCGCTCGTCACCTGGCCGAAGACCGAGTACTGGTTGTCGAGCGACGGATAGTCGGCGACCATGATGAAGAACTGCGACGACGCGCTGTTCGGATTCTGCGAGCGCGCCATCGAAACGATGCCGCGGGTGTGCTTGACCGGGTTGAACTCCGCGTCGACGTTCTTGCCCGAGCCGCCGGTTCCCCACATCGCCGGATCGCCCGACTTCGTGTTCGGATCGCCGCCCTGGATCATGAATCCGGGGATGACGCGATGGAACTTCGTACCGTTGTAGAAGCCCTGTTCGGCGAGCGTCAGGAAGTTCTTCACGTGGTTCGGGGCAACGTCCGGATAGAAACGGATGTCGATCTGGCCGGCGCTGGTGTGCAGTTCGGCGACTTTGTTCTCGTAGCTGCTCATTGATTTCTCCTGCGTTGCTGCCGCGTCGGCGGACGATGTCGTTTCGACGGCGGCGCCGGTAGTCGTTTCGGTGGCGGATGTCGCCGCGGAGTCAGTGGCCGTGGTATCGGACGTCTCGCCGGTCTGCGCGCATGCGCTCAGCGCAATCATCATCAGTACGCCCAGAAAAAGTCTCTTCAATTCGGTACCCCCTTGGTGGTTTTTCGCGCGCGAATCCTAGCACGCGATGTCCTGTCATCCCGAGGGTGAGCGAGGGAGCTGGGCGGGCGGCGCGACAGGCTCGTTCTTTCGTACGCCGCCCGCCCAGGTCCCTCGCTAACGCTTCTGATGACAGGATCAGCGGCGCTTGACCAATGTCGGGCCGACGCGTCCGGTTGAGATCCGGATATCGCCGCCGGTCGACTGCAGCACGAGCTTCTCGCCGCCGCCGTTGATCTTGCCGACTGCACGAACGCGCATCGTCCCGCCGACCTGCTCGCGCGTGATCGACAGCCCCGGCAGGTCGGAAAGGATCGTGTCGCCGGTGGGATCGTTCGTGAGGATCGTCGCGTCGACGTCGGCGCGGAATCCCGTGGGAACGTTGATGATGACGTTGCCTTTGCCGGTTTTCGCGTCGATGGTCTCGGTCTTCGACTCCGGATCGAGCGTGATCACGATGTCGCCCGACGTCGTCTCCGCATTCACCGAAGACGCGGCTTGGCGCACGGTGATGTCACCGCCGAGGGATTTGAGGCGCGTGGGACCGCTCGTGTAGAGGAGCGTGATCGTTCCGCCGTCGGTCGAGATCGTGCCGCCGCGGCGTGTGCTGTCGACGAGAATGTCGCCTGCGCGCGTGCTCGCGGTCAGCACGCCCATGATCTCGCCGAGTTGCAGCGGACCGCCGAGCGACTGCACTTTGCACGAGCCACCGACCTGACCGAGCTGCACCTGACCGGCGCCCGTGAAGATTTCAGCATCGGCGCGGATGCGGTCGACTTTTACATCGCCGAGGGTCGTCGAGTACTTCATCGACTGAACGGTCGGGCGGATGTAATCGCCGCGCGGTCCGGCCGATGTCTGCTGGATGCCGGCTACTGCCGGCTGCGTCACGACGTTCGGGACGTTGCGGATCGACTGCGTCGTTCCGGCCGCGGAGCCGGCGGCGAGCAGATAGACGTTGCCCATCAGCGAGCTCGTGTTGATGGTCGGTCCGCCCGGCGCGTTGATGCTGCCGCGGAAGGTCGTCCCGAAGAACGTGCCGCGCGCGGGAAGATTGGTGCGGATATCGCCCGTCACGGTCTTCGCTACCCAGCGCAGGTCCGCATTGCCCGCAACCGTCGCGGTGACGGAGCCGTTCACGGTCGTCAGCACGACGTTGCCACGCGGCCGCGGCGTCGAGTAAACGATCGAGCCGTTCACGCTTTCCGTGAACGTCGACGCGTTGAGATTCAGCAGGAAGATGTTGCCGTTGAAGTTCTTGATGTTCACGTTGCCGAACACGTTCGACACGCGGATCTGATTGCTCGAATACGAGGTGATGCGGAGGCTCGCGGACTTCGGCACGCGCACGTTCCATCGCACAGACACCGACCAGGGACTCTGGCGATAGTTCGCCGCGACCGCCGAACGAACCACGCGTGTCTTCGAATCTCCGCCTTCGACGAGACCCGACTGGAGCTGCGCCTGCTGGAAGGCAGCCTCGTTCGCCGCGGTGATCGTCGTGACGAACTCCGCTTCGATCTCCGGAATCTCCGCGCCGACGATGATGATGTCGCCGATCGCATTGTCCAGGACGAACGTCCCGCCCGGATCCAGCGGGTATTTGTTGACGCCGCGCATCGACTTCTTCACGACCTGCGCGTGTGCCGCGCCGGCGATGGCGAAGACGATCGCAGCGATGAGCACTCGATTCTTCATGGTCTCGGTTTGATCTCGCTCAACGCTTCTGCGGCTTTGACGCGGACATAGGTGATCTCGTCATCCTGCGCGACCTTCTGGCGCAGCGTGTCGACCATCGCCGCGTCGAGCACTTCGCCGCTGCGCGCGATCTCGATGAGCGCCTCGACCGCTTTCAGACGGACCGCGGGATTGGGATCGCTCTTGAGTGCGTCGATGAGCGCGTCGCGCGTTTGCGTCGCGACCGCGGGAGGAAGCGTGGTGAGAGTTTCGAGGGCGCGGATGCGCACGCCTTCATGCGAGTCGTTGCGCAGCACTTTCGCGAGCGCGTTGGCAATCTCCGGCTCCGCATACGCGGGATCGGAGTACATGCGGCGCACCCACTCCATCGCGGAGGAGCGCGGCGTCACGGACTCTTCGTTCTCCAGCATGTACGACAGCAGCCGCACGACGCTCTTGTCTTTGGGATTGCCCGTAACGGTCCAGCGCGACGTGATGTCGAACGCGACACTGATCTCGCCGTCGGTCGCATCGGCATCGATGGCCTGTACGTTGGCGATCTTCGGACGACCCTGGATCTCAGGGCTGAGCGCTTCGGAATCGAGCGTGCGCGTTTCCGCGAGCGGCGTCAGGCGATTCGAGACCGGGAGGAACGGCGATGGCTCGCTGACCGTCGCCGCGGTGCGCGGAAGGACGGTGCGTTCCGCATTGCGATCGCCCGCGAAGTACGCGCCACCAACCAGCACGACGACAGCCGCCGCCTGCGCGATCCACTTCAGCGCCGGACGGCGGCGGAACGGAACAACGTTGTCTGCTTTCGGGGCAACGATGCCAGCGGCGGTGAGGAACTTCTCTTTCACGCGTGCCGGCACATCGAGTTCGGGAAGATCGCCCATCATCAGCCAGGTCTCCTTGAAGGCAGACCATTCGGCGGAGCAGAGGTCGCAGCTCTCGATGTGCTCGTGCGTCTGCTCGCGCCGCGTCGCATCGAGCGACTCGGTCAGCAGCAAAGGCATGCGTTCGGTCACTGCACTACATTCAGACATCGGTCTCCTCCGCTCGCATCGCCCACCAGGACCTTCTTGAGCGTTTCCATCGCCCGGAAGACGCGCGTTTTCACGGCCCCTTCCGAACATCCGGCAATCTGTGCAATCTCGGCGTACGACAGTCCCTGATAGCGGGACAACAGAATGGCTTCGCGTTGCTCGACGGTGAGCGATTCGAGCGCGCGCCGAACGCGCTGTTCGCTCTCCCGCCTCTCCAGGTTCCGGTCGGGAGCGAGCTCGCTCGAGGCCGGGAGAGAGATGAGCACGTCGTCCGATTCCTTCGTTTTGTTGTCGGCCTTCCTCAGGTAATCACGACACCAGTTGGCCGTGATCGAGAAGAGCCAGGTGGAGAGTTTTGCGTCTCCATGAAACTGATTCGCATGCTTCAGCATCTTGACAAAGACTTCCTGCGTCGCATCCTCCGCCGCCTCGGAATTCTTCAGAAACCGGAACGCGAAGTTGTAGATCCTGCCGCTGTAGCGGTCGTAAATCTCGGACGCCGGGGTGTAGTCGCCGGACTGAACGATTTTCATCAATTCCTGATCGTTCAGGTGCTTCATCTCCCCGCTTTCTCTGCCTTTGGACGGTGTCATGGGTGAAAGGTTTCGGGCCGGAGCCTCACTCTCCTGTCGCCGCTGGAACAACCTCCACCGCCCGCGCAGTCCCCGGCTGAGGCCGCTCCAGCGAAACCACCACCAGCGCGAACAGGTTCAGCAGCAGGTAGAAGACCTCGGTATCGCCGAAGTTGAACTCGAACAAGCCCGCCACCGTGAGGCTCACCGCGACCGCGACCCCGACCTCGGCCCACATTCGATTCGGCCCACGCCACCCGCGAATGCACTCACGCAGAAAGAGCGCGAGCAGCAGCAGGTATGCGCCGAGGCCGAGGATGCCGCGCTCGGCCCAGAGCTGGACGATATTGTTGTGGAGGTGCGGCGGACGGGCGCGCGGCGCGTCCTGGCGACGATAGATCGAGTAGACCTCTTTCACGTTCGCCGGGCCGACGCCGAGGAGGGGAAAATCACGGATCATCTCGACGCCGGCTTCGAGCATCCGGATGCGATCGAAGTTCGATTCCTGCTTCACGTCGAACGTCGAGATCACACGACTGAAGAGATCGAGCGGCAGGAAAGTGATGAACAGAAGCAGCACCGGCAACGCGTAGAACGCGAGCCGTACGCGCGTCGCGATCAGGATGATGAACGCGGCCGCGATCCAGCCAAGCCAGACGCTTCGCGTGAAGGTCAGCAGCAACGCCGCGGTGGCGAGCGTTCCCGCGGTGAGTTGCCACCATCGACGCTGATGCCACCACAGGATCAGCAACATCAGCGAGAGCGGCAGGATCAGTCCTGAGAACGTCATCACGTGCGTCGACGGGCCGTTGATGCGGTGATCGAGACTCCGTCGGTCGAGTGCGAAGAACTCGAAGAGACCCCACGTCGCGATGATGGTCACAAACGACGCGTGCGCGTAAACCGCGAGATCGCGCAGGCGCGGCATCGTGCGGAAGAGGATCACCGCGCACGGAAAGATCAGCATCTTGAACCAGAGCATCCCTTCGCCGTACGCATGCAGACGGCGATCGGAGAGCAGCGCGGAAGTCGTCGAGACGATGCCGTAGACGATCAGCGGGAAGTAGAGGATGTGCCACGAGAAACGCACTTCGCGCCGCGCCATCGACCAGCCGAGGAGGAAGATCGACCAGAAGGCGCACAGCTCGAGCGGCGCGATCTTGCCCTGAAAAAGAATGTGGAGGATGTAGATGACGGCGGAGGTGATCACCAGCGCCGAGGGGTGATCGATGAATCGGGCGAGATCGATGAGGGAGGCGAATCTCGCCCGCGGCGGGTTCATCGGTCCGCCCGCGGCTCAGCCTTCCTCGAAGGCTTCTTCCACCAGCATGACCGGGATGTCGCTGACGATCGGATAGATGCGGCGGCACTTCACGCACTGCAGCCCCTGCTCGACGACCGGCTCTTCGCCGCGGAACTTCTCGCGGAACTTGTCGCGCACGGAGGTCCGGCGGGACTCGTCGAGAGTCACGAGCTTCACCTCCTGCTTGCAGATGGGGCAGGCTAGAATCTCGAGCAGTTCCTGGTCGACCGGCATGGCGGCGGGGACTATACCAAATCGCCATCGCATGAGAGTCCTCCATCTAGCCGCGGGAAACCGCTGGACCGGTGCAGCCGCGCCGGCCTTTGCCGAAGTCGAAGCATTGCGGGCCGCGGGCGTCGATGCGCACTACGCGTACGTCGGCGGCTACAAGCTGCAGGCGAAACTCGCGCATCACGACTTCGCGCATCCGATTCTGGAGAAGGCGCAGAACCCGATCGCGTTTCGCAGAACGCTCGATGCGCTCGATCGCGTGATCAAGCATCACGGATTCGACGTGCTTCATTCGCATCTGACGCACGATCACTGGCTGGCGCGATTCTCCGCGCGCGATCGCGACGTGCGCATCGCACGGACGTTCCATGCGCGGCGCGTGTTGCGCAGCGATGTGTTCTCGCGATCTTTGCTCCGCAAGACGGCGCACCTGTTCGTGATCAACGACGCGTTCCGCGACGCACCCGCGCTATCGGGACGGCGTGCGGTATTCACTCCGCCGCCACTCGATCTCGCGCAGTTCACGCCGGAAGGCCCGGATGCGCGTGCGTTGTACGGACTCGATGCGAAGACGAAGGTCGTGACGGTAATCGGCAAGTTGTCCGCGGGACGCGGGTTCGAAGACGCGCTGCAGACATTCGCAGCCTTGCGGCCGCTCCGCGAGAACGTGCGGATGATGATCATCGGACACGGCGAGCATCGTCCCGTGCTCGAAGAATTGGTGCGCTCGCTCGCAATCGAGAACGACGTGATCTTCGCCGGCTATCACGAGGACGATCTCGCCGCTCACTACCGCTCCTCGGATTTACTGCTCTTCACCGCGCGCGGCTCCGATGAAGGACATCGTGCGGTGCTCGAGGCAATGGCGTGCGCGGTTCCCGTGGCAACGTTTCCGATCGAAGGAATCGACGCGCTTGTGCCGCACGAATGGATCGCGCCTGTCTCCGAGCCGACGTCGCTCGCCGCGCTCGCGGCTTCGATGCTGGAATGCGACCTGCGCCAGGTAGCCGCCGAACGCTCGCAGGACTTCGGCTACGAGCGTGCGGCGGAACGGCTCATCGCCGAATACTCACGCTGACGCGATCACCTTCACTTCGATGGAAATCGGCGTCGGCAGTGAATCGACCCCGACGGTCGTGCGCGTCGGCTGGATCTTTCCGAGATACTCCGCATAGACCTCGTTGAACTTCGCGAAATCGCCTTTCATGTCGGTGAGATACACCGTCACGTCGAGCACTTTCTCCAGCGAGCTGCCCGCGTCTTCGAGAATGGCTTTCACGTTCTCGAGGCACGCCCGCGTCTGCACTTCGATGTCGTGCCCACCGCCCGGCAGCAGTCCCGGAATCTCGCCCGTCCCCGGCTTGCGCGGCCCGATCCCCGACAGAAACAGGAAGTCGCCAACACGCCGCGCGTGCGGATACGGCCCGACCGGTTTCGGCGCGCGGTCCGTGCGGATCACATTCGCATCCTGCGAATTCATCTCGCTCGCCTGGTGCACATTCGGCGCCTCGGCCAACACGTTATGCGTCTCCAATCCCGTGCCCGCACCCGCGGTCAAATCCGGTACCGGCCCCTCGTCGAATTCCTTCTCCCAATCCATCCGCTTCCGCTCATTCGGCGTCAGCTCGACGATGGCGTTGCCCGTTCCCCAGACAGGCTGGTAATCCCAGACCTTGCCGTCGTACTTGTTGTGCTCCCCCATCACCGCGCCGAGCCACCAGATGGCCTTGAAGCCCATGTCCGCATTGGCCTCACGCGCAAAATCCCGAGCCACTTGCGCGACGTCTTCCAGACGACCCTCG
>DASYLL010000127.1:0-29926 GCA_036009605.1 Thermoanaerobaculia bacterium
CCGCAGGCGGCGCCGTCACCTTGCGCGGTCCCCGATTCAGCCGCAGGTGGCGCGCCGAGCACTCCGCGAATCCTTCGCAGCGGAGGCAGTACCCATCGACGTTCTCCGGCTTGTAATCCGCGGGCGGGCAGATGTTCACGCCGGCGATCGTCTCGCGCTCGCAGTCCGCGATGAGCCGATCGATCTCGTTGTCCGATCCCGTCAGCAACGCGTGCTTGATCCCCGCATGCCGCGCGCCGTTGTGCATCGCGGTCGAATCGACTTTCACGCGCGGCGGCTCATCCGGCGCAGGCGCGGTCAACACCACGAACGTCACGCGCACGCGCTGCACGACGTAGTAATAGACGTACGCGACCACTGCACCGCCGAGGGCCGCGAGATTCGTCGCCGGTCCGGCAAACACGCCGCACAGCAGCACCGTCAGCGAGAACATCGCCAGCAGTCGCACGCGCACCGGAATCACCCTGAACAGATAAAACGTCTGCTGCGGAAACGCCGCCGCGTAGACGAACAACAGCGTGAAGTAGACGAAGTACGTCCCGAGCAGCGGGATCCCGGCAACAGCCGCAATAGCCGCGGACCCGAACGTCGAGAGCAGAAACAGCGTCATGAAATGCGCTGTCCCCCACTCCTCCTCGAGCGCCGTTCCCATCATGTACAGCAGGAGCAGCGTGATGAAGAGCGAGAGCACCTGAATCAGGCCGGCGCCGGGCTGCGTGAACTGATACGTGACCAGCCGCCACACTTCGCCGCCGCGCACCGCATCCCAGTCGAAGGAAAAGAGCCGCGCGTACTTTCCCCGATCCTGATGTTCGAGCAGAAAAAACGCGACATTCAGGAACAGCAGGACATAAACGGATCGGAGGTTTTCCCCTCGGGACCGGAACATGGCTCGGTATGGCGCAACGCGTCAGCGCGCAACGACATTCTCTGTCTGCTCAAACTGCAACACATCCCCCGCCTTCAACCCATGCTTCTTCGCCTCGCCACCCGCAAGCTCGAGAACGTATCGCGCGATCGCATTCGGCGGGTAACTCGGGCAGTCGTCGATGCGACACGGCGGCACTTCGTGCTTCACGTGCGCAATCCGCCGGCTTTCGTCGATCCAGATGATGTCCAGTGGAATCCGCGTGTTCTTCATCCAGAACGGGTACTCGCCCGACTCCCCGAAGAAGAAGAGCATCCCCATCCCGGGCGACAGATGATCGCGATACATCAACCCCTGCGCGCGCGTTTCCCCATCCGCCGCGATTTCGACGTTGACGACGAATCCATCCGGCAACGTGACACGCGGTCCCGAAGTGGACGTTGTCGTTGCAGCAGCAGTCGTCGAAGTATTCGTCGCAGGCGGCATCGTCTTCGTGCATCCAATCATCAACAGCATCACCAGGAGCGGCTTCATTTTTCCTCGACCTCCAGCACATCCTCGGCCTCGCGCTCGCGTGCGATGAGGTCGTACTTCTTCGCGTAGTACCGAAACGAACGGAACGACATGCGCAGCAGTTCCGCGGCCTGCGTCTGCACGCCGCCCGCGCGCTCCAGCGCCTTCAGCATGAAGATCTTCCCGATCGCCTCCAGATGATCCTGCAACGAAATCCCCTCGGCGGGAAGCTCGAAGGTCGCGTCCGGAATGCGTCCGCCGAGGAGGAGGTGCTCGGGGAGAGACTTCGTGGTGAGGACGTCGGAGGGCTCGAGCGCGATCATCCGCTCGATCACGTTCTCCAGCTCGCGCACGTTGCCCGGCCAGTGATACTTCTCGACCGCACGCATCGCGTCAGCAGAAATGCGGTTACGCGCGACGCCCATGCGCGCGCAGAACTTCTCGATGAAGTGATCGACGAGCAGGGGGATGTCTTCCCGCCGCGAGCGCAGCGGCGGCAGCGTGATCGGGATGACGTTGATGCGATAGAAGAGATCCTCGCGAAACGAGCCTTCGCGAATCGATTCGCTGAGATCCCGATTCGTCGCCGCAATGACGCGGACGTCGACCGCGGTCTCGACGTTCGAGCCGACCTTTCTCACCATCCGCTCCTGCAGCACGCGCAGCAACTTGATCTGCATCGCCAGCGACGTGTCGCCGATCTCGTCGAGGAAGATCGTGCCGCGGTCGGCTTCCTGGAAGAGGCCGCGCTTCTCGCGAATCGCACCGGTGAACGCGCCGCGCTCGTGGCCGAACAGCTCCGATTCGAGCAGCGTCTCGGGCAGTGCGCCGCAGTTGATCGAGACGAACTTGCCGCGCCGGTCGGAGTTGTAGTGAATCGCGCGCGCGATCAGCTCCTTGCCGGTGCCCGACTCGCCGGAGATCAGCACGGTCGACATCGTCTTGGCGATGCGCTGCACGATCGAGAAGATCTCCTGCATCTTCGCGCTCTTGCCGATGATGTTGGCGAACGTGAAGCGCTCTTCGAGCGCGGTGCGGAGATGGATGTTCTCGTCTTCGAGCTCTTTCCGCTCGACCGCTTTGCGGACGATGATCTTCAGCTCTTCGATGTCGAACGGCTTGGCGATGTAGTCGACCGCGCCCGCTTTGAGCGCCTCGACGGCCGAGCGTGTCGACGTGTGCGCGGTGATCATCACGAAGGCGATGGAGGGGCTGTTCGCTTTGACGTCGCGGATGAAGTCGATGCCCGAGCCGTCGGGAAGCATGAGGTCGCATAGCACGACGTCGGGCTCGAGCCGCTGGATGGCATGCCGCGCCTCGTCGAGCGAGCCCGCCGTGTCGACCTTCCAGCCTTCTTCCTCGAACACGATGGTGAGGAAGTCGCGGAGAGAAGCTTCGTCGTCGACGATGAGAAGATTCACGTGGGGATTCTAGTCTCAGAGTCGCGGAGTCTCAGAGTCGCAGAGAACGAGCGCGACCAGGTCATCGAGCCGCCGTTGATCGAGATACTCGCGGCTCATTTCTTCCATCAACTGCTCGATTCCTGCTTTGTGTCGTCGCGCGAGGATCTCCGGCAATGCGAGCGTCGTGGCGGCGCTGAGCTTCGAGAACGCGCTGTCGCTCGTGAGTCGCGCGGGCAGCGTGGGATGCACGTTTGCGAATGCTGCCTCGCGCGGCGCGAGCACGCGTCGTCGCACGCGATTCTTGCGCGTGATGATTTCGAGGATGCCGGTCTCGCGCGACTGCGGAACGAAGTACACCGCTCTCACGGAATCACGCGCTTGTCCGATGCGATGCGCACGACCGTTGCGCTGATCGAGCTTCACCGGATTCCACGGCAGGTCGTAATGCACGACCGTGCCCGCGCGCTGCAGGTTCAATCCTTCCGCGGCCATGTCGGTCGAGACGACGACGTCGATGCGTCCCACGCGAAACGCGTGCAGCACGGCATCGGGTGAGCGCTCGCGCGACGTGACGAGTCCGCACTTCAAGACGGATTGCAGGTCTCGCGCGGTGGCGACGGCGCCGGTGAAGATCAACATCGGCTCGCGCGTGTTCGCGACGAGGTCGACGAGCATTGCGCGCTTCTCGCACGGCGATGAACGCGCGGCAGCGATGAGGGACTCGATGCGCGACATCTCCTCACGGATCGTGATGGGATCGGTTTCGCCAGGCGGCGCGAACAGCTCCCAGAACAACACGTCCTGAAACGCGTCGCGATCTTCTTCGTGCGCGAACGCACGTCGATAGTCGCGCTTCGGCAGCGAGCGGCCGGCCGCGATCGCGGCGAGTGCGCGTTCGTAGAACCTGAGCTGCCGGCGCAACGATTCGATGAGCGCCGCTTCGCTGGATTCGAGTCGGCGGCGCAGAAAACGCCGCAGGATCGCGTGCTCGCCGACGAGCGGGAAACGCAGTTCGTCAATCATCGGCACGTCGAGCACGGGATGACGAATCACGCTGCGCTGCAACTCGCCGAACTGCAGCGATGGTGGCAGCACGCTGCGATCGCGGCGAATCACGAGCGTGTTCACGATGACGTCGACTTCGCGCGTTGCGAACGCCACGTCAATCGAAGGCACGCCGACGTCCGCGAGCAGATCATCGCGCGCGATGAGCCGCACGAGCGCTTCGAGATCAGCGATCGAGTTGCACACCGGCGTCGCCGTGACGAGCAGCACTCTTGCTCCGGTCGTGCGTCGCGCGAGCGCGGCGTATCGCTGCGTGCGCGGATTGCGAAACGCGTGCGCTTCGTCGACAACGACGAGGCGCCGAGACGGCGTCGATACGAATGGGTCGCTCACGATGCCGTCGTGCGTGAACACGCGTGCGTCCAACGCGAACTCCGCGAGCGTCTCGCGCCATTGCACGACCAGCGCGGCAGGCACGATCAACTCGCCGTCGCCGAATCGCCGCATCACCTCGGCCGCGACGAACGACTTTCCGAGCCCCACTTCATCCGCAAGCAACACTCCGCCACGCGTGCGCAACAGTTCCTCGGCGCGATCCGCCGCTTCGATCTGGTGCTCAGCGAGCACCGAGTCGTCGCTCCACAAATGCTCGAAGCATTGCCAGCTCGGCGGCGGTCACGCCGTACAGTCGCGCGACTACTTCATCGATGTCGCGTTGCACGTCGTGGCGCTGATGCGCACGACGCGAGAGCCGTACGAGCCGCTCCCATTCCGTCGAGAGATTCGGCCACGGCAACGCGGCCATCGTGCGGCCGAAGTAGCGATAGTGCGCATCCTTCGCGCGTTCCGCGACGCCAACGAGCAGCGCGCCGGCGATGGTCGAGTTGAGAACGGCAGTGATCGCGTACGCCTCATCGAGCGACACCGCGTCGATTGCGTACAGGGTCTGATTCGGCACGAGCGGGAAGGACATGTCGTTGACGTGCACGACGTCCGGCAACACGGCCGCGGCGACGCCGCGCGATAGATCCTTCCACGCGACTTTGATTCCGACGTGCTCCGCGCGCACGAACGACAGACGAAAGTCCGCCGGTATGAGGCCACGATGCGCGGCAAGCGTTTTGAGCCAGCGCGGAGGCTTGCGCCATCCGCCGCGCGGCGGCCAGAGCATCCATTGGGATGCGGTCGTGGTCCAGCGCTGCAGATCGCGGCCGCGCACGCAGCGACAGACGGCGCTGAGCGGCACGCGCAGTCCGTCTGTCGTCACGAGATGCGCGCCGGAGATTTTTTGCGCGTCGAGAAAGAAGCTGCGGTTGTCGCCGGTCTTCACGCCCATGAACGGCCTGCGACCGAGGCTCTGCACTAACGACGGATACGTCTCGCGGAGACGACGCGTGATCGTTGCGATATCGGGAGGCACGAGTGCCCATTCCGAAGAGGGGCCGGCGACGGCGAGCTCGCGGCGCGGGAGGTCGAAGGATTCGCCGCCGGTCGTGATGCGCACCGTCTCGCGCGCTGCGCCGCACGTGATGCCGAGGGGGAATGTGTCGGCGTCGAAGAGCGCGCGGCGACGGGGGGAGTCGCTCCAGTCGTCGATGGCGATCACACGCTCGCGCGCGGCGCGGCGCAGCGGTCCCGCGTAGCCGGCGTTCACGATCTTCGCGGGCATCAGCAGTGAGACAACGCCATTCGGCGCGCAGAGCGCGAGGGCGCGTTCGAAAAACGCAACGGAGAGATCGGGCTGATGAAACGCGGTTCCGTCACGTGCGCCGCGAAAGAGCGAGTAGCGATCGGTGAGCATCCGCTTCGTCCGCGCGTCGATGCGGCTGTTCCGTACCCACGGTGGATTGCCGGACACGACGTCGAAGCCGCCCGCTGCCATCACGTGCGCGAAGTGCACGTCGAACGAGAAGAAATCGAGCATGCCCTCTTCAACGGATTCGAGCATCGACTTGTGCTCAGCAATCCGCTGCTGCAGATCGCGACAGAGTTGCGGATCGACCATCACCGCACGTCCGAAGAGATCGCGCTGCGGCGCACACGCGAGCTGCAGATCGCGCTCGGCCTCGTCGATGCTGCGCGAAAGCAGTTCAGACGCGAGTCGCTGATCGTTCCCGCGAATCAGTCGATACAACGCCGGGCGTTCGTTGTGCGGCGCGGTGCGATAGCGCTCGAGCAGATCGCGTTGCGCGCGCAATGCGTGCAGCCAGTCGGCGTAAATGCTCAGCCGCGCGTCGCCGAGAAAGTCCGTCGGACTGAGCAGCGAGTTGCCTTGCAGGATGTTGCGATCGAGATTCGGCAACGGTTCCACGTTCTCGATCGACGCGTCGCTGCCGCTGACGATCGCGAGCCAGAGACGCAGTTCGCACAAGCGCACTGCCTGTGGCTTGAGATCGACTCCATACAACGAGCTCGCGACGATGCGGCGTCGCAGATCGCGCGGCACGTCGTTGGAGCGCGCGCGCCAGATACGCTCGATCGCACCGAGTGCAGACAGCAGAAACGCACCAGAGCCACATGCCGGATCGAGGATCGTGATCTGCGCGAGCTTCTCGACAGGACCATCGCCGAGCCACTCGGCGATGGCACGCTCGACCAGCACATCGACAATTTCTTTTGGCGTGTAGAAGCTGCCGCTCGCGGCACGCTCGTCCGCGGCCATCAGCGACTCGAAGACCTTACCGAGCATCTCCGGATCGACGTGCGTGCCCGCCGAGTCCGTTTCGTCGAGGCGGAAATCGAACTTCTCGAACACGCCTTCGAGCACGCGGCGCATCAACTCGTTCGGCAGATGCAGATCGCGATGGCGCTGTTCGAACGGCGACGGCTCGAACAGACCGCCGTTGAGATACGGCACGCGTCCAAGACGCCTTGCAGAGAGCGACCGCTCGCGCTGCGGCGTGTTCAGGCAGCCGAAGAACAGCGGCAACAACACATCCGCGAAGAACTCGCCACCGCGGCGCGTCTGCTCCTCCAGGCGATCGACGAGGAATCGTCGCTCGCCGTTCAGCCAGCCCTTCTCCTGCACGAACGACAGAAACAGCAACCGCGAAAGAATCAGCAACGCTTCGGCATCCACGGCCTCGCGCTCTTCCGTCGCGAACGCCTCATGCAGCGCAGACGCGACGTCACCGACCGCGGTGCGAAAGCGCTGGAAGAATTCGCGCGTGACGCTCTCGCGGTCGAGCGCGCGATCGTAGATACGCGGCAGCGACTGCGCGTCGCACTTCAGCAGATTCAGTCGATCGATCGCGTGCGCACTGGGATGATCCAGATCGACATCGAGACGCCGCAGTGCTCGATCGGCCGACAGATCGAATATCGATAACGTCTTGTCGTGCTCATATGCGAGCGCTGATTTCAGCGTCACATTGAATGCACGATAACTATGCATGAATTGTGAGATTGCTTCTTCTTCGACATTACCAGTCAGGAAAAAGAGATCGAATCGCGGCAGTCGCGCGGCGAGTGTCAGGTGTGCCTCGCCGTTCCATTGGATGACGACACCACCACGTCGCCACTCCGCCGGATCGATCGCAACAGGCGCGATCGGGTAGCCGAGGTCGCGGAGGAGGTCGAGAATGGCGGAGGGGCCGGTGTATTCTCTCAGGCGGGCCGGTGTCAACATGGCCGTCCCTCCACTTGATGCCGATCCGCTGGGCCTATCTGAAGCGAGTCCTCGCCGGTGCCATTTTCGGGCTGTACATGGCGCACCTGCTGTACTTCCTCAATCCGCAGGTCGACATCACACCCGGACGCCTGGCGCTGGTGACGCTCGTCTACGGCATCACGTGCGGCTTCCTCTTCGGCTCGACCCTCTGGGGATTCCGCGCGCTGCGCGTTCTGCTCCTCGGCCGCCCCGATCCGTATCGCACGCACGGCTTCGGCTTCGTCGTCTGCGCGGCATTCGTCTCCTCGTTCATCTACTGGATGCACCTGAAGCTGCTGCGCATCGAGCTGAACCTGCCGGTCGGCGCAGTGCGCATCCTGTCGAAAGCGACGATCGTCATCACCGTCACCGCATTCGTGCTGCTCGCGCTGTGGGTGATCGAGCGCAACGCGGACAAGCGCACCTCGCGTGGCATCTTCTTCATCGGCGTCGTGCTGATCGCGCTGTCGTCCGTGTTTCTCTACCAGCGTCGCGAGAGCTATCGGACGGACCGCAAAGAAGTGGTCGTGACGACCATCGGCGCCGTCGCGGGACAGCAGCCGGTGATCCTCGTCGCGATCCGCAATCTGCCGTACGACTGGATCGTGACGATGAAGGGAGAAGGCCTCGTGCCGTGGCTCGACTTCGCGACGGAACACGCGTACTTCACGCGCCTCGAGCCGTTCCCGACGACGAGTCCGAAGTCGCTCTGGGCGTCGCTCGCAACGGGAAAGCTGCCATATCGACACGGCGTCACGGGACGTTTCTCCTATCGCACGCCGCTCAATCGCGAACCGTTTCTCCTGCTTCCATACGGCGTCGGCTTTCGCGCGTGGGGATTGATTCCGCCGGTCGAGCGGATCTCCGCGCCACTGCCGTCCGGTGATGCACTCCCGATGTGGCAGCTCTTCGAGCGATTGCAGTTGCCCGCGCAGGTCGTCCGCTGGCGATCCGTGAAGACGCCTCCGCAGAAGCCCGCGCAGATCGCAGCCGCGGCGAAACGCTTCGATGCGACCGGCGCCGCGCGTCCCGTGATCCTCTCCTCGCTCGCGACCGACCTCGGCGCAGCGGCCGCGATTCGCAGCGACACCGCGCTGACCGCGTTGGAGCTCGACGGATTCGAAGTCGCGCAACGCGCACTGCGCGTTTACCTGAACGAAATCCCGCCGCGCGGCACCGTGAAGGGCGACGCCGTGCGCGCGTACGTGCAGCAGCTCGATCGCGCGCTCTCCGAGGTTGCGCGGAAACATCCGCGGCACCTGATCGTGATCACGTCGCCGTCCGCCGTCACGCCGCCGCGGTTGCCGGCCAACGTCTGGGCGCTCGTCCATCAGGCGGTGACACGCGAGGATCCCGGCGCCGATGATGGCTTCGTGCTCGTCACCGGCCCGAACGCCGCGCATCGCCAGAATCCCGCCGCGGCGCGGGTCGTCGACGTCGTGCCGACGCTGCTCTTCGGCGCCGGCCTGCCGATTGGCCGCGACATGGACGGCCGCATTCTCACCGACGCCTTCACGGACGACGTGCTGCGCCGCAGCGCGGTGTCCGTGATCCAGACCTACGAGGCGGAGCGGGTAGTGGTGCGGCGCGGCAGTAGCTGACTGCATCGGTTCTCCTTTGAGCCGATTCGAATCGGGGCCGCCGCAGCCGTGCGGCAGCCCCGGGTGGGATGGGGTGGAGGGGAGCGTCAGTTCGACGCCGCGGGGGCGGGCTTCTTCGCGCTCGGCTTGCGGGCGGTGCGGACTTTTCCGGAGAGGGTGTTCTTGCCTTCGACGGAGACGTAGCTCGAGAGGCCTTCGAAGGTCTTCGCGCCGATGCCTTTCACCTGCATCAGATCCGTCGTCTTCTTGAACGGGCCGTGCTCGGTGCGGTACTCGATGATGCGCTCGGCAACCTTCTCGCCGACGCGCGGGAGCAGCATGAGCTGCGACGCCTCGGCAGTATTGATGTTGACGGCGCCGGTCGGCCCGTCGCCGGCCGGTTCCGCCGCGATCGCGGCGAGGGAAACCGCGAGCATCACCAGGGTCAGAGTGAAGATGTGGAGGGACTTCCGCATTGGGTCTAACTCCTTTCGTGGTTGAGGGTTGGTCGTGAGTTGATTCGTTACGCGTTCGTTCGTTTCGTTTCGCTTCAGTGATTCGGCTGAGTTCCACACCTGGCCGCGCTCTCACTTGCTCGTTTCACTTGCCTGCCGCTCAGCACCACCTCCTTTCGGGGGCAGCACAGTTCAAGCGGACCGCCATGGCGGCACGTCGCGTAAGTGTTTGGGAAGTTGGTGGTTACGCCGATTCGGCGTTCAGGAGGGTGTCAAAAAATATGGCATAAACTCGGGTGAGAGCGAGTTCCGCCACGAAAGCCATGCGTTTCAACGTGCTCAACCGCAAAGTCCACTACTGGGTGACGGCGTTCATCACGCTGCCCGTCCTCGTCATCATCTGCAGCGGGTTGATCCTGCAGATGAAGAAGCACTGGACGTGGGTGCAGCCGGCGGAACAGCGCGGCACCGGCAAGTCGCCGGGCATCGAGCTCGAGGGAATCCTCGCCAGCGTCCGCGAGGTCTCGCACCTCGGCGTCACGGGATGGCATGACGTGAATCGCATCGACCTGCGCCCCGGACGCGGACTCGCGAAAGTCTGGCTCCACAACGGCTGGGAAGTGCAGGTCGACCTCGGCACCGGCCGCGTCCTGCAATCCGCCTATCGCCGCTCCGACCTCATCGAATCACTGCACGACGGATCGTTCTTCGGCGGCGACGCGAGCAAGCTCGGGATCTTTCTCCCGACCGGCATCGCGCTGCTGGTGATGTGGCTGACGGGCGTGTGGATGTTCGTTTTTCCGTTTCTCGCGAAACGGAAAGCAGCACGCCGGCGCGCCGCGGGATTCTAAGTTTAGCTTCCGGCGCGAGAGCGCTCCCCTCATCCGAGGGGTTACTCCACTTTCGCGACGCGAATCTTCTTCGTCGCGAGATCGGTCCACGCGAACCACGCCGTTTTTCCGACGAGCGTCGCGCGCGGAAATCCTGAACCACGTGCAGAACTGATCGCGGCAAGGTTCTGCGGCGCGGCCATGCTTCCGTCGGCACGCACGCGACGCATCACGATCGACGAATCGTCCGCCGTTCCTTCGATCCACGTCACGAGCGCGCTGCCGTCATCCGTCATCAACAGATCGACGCGACCAACTGCATCACCACCATCGACACGCATAGGCTTGCCGAACGTCGCACCGCCATCGCGCGAGAACGCAACGTTCACGATCGCCTTCTCATCCGCCGCGGTGAACCACGCCACCGCCGCGCGATCGCCGCGTGCGTCGATCTGCGGACCATTCACCGGACAACCCGGGATCTTCCACTGATCGCCGTGCACGGTCGCAGGCGTCGTCCACTTCGCAGCCGACTTGCGCACGAGCGAGATATCGCGCACTTCCTCCTCGGAACGATCGCGATAGACGACGAGTGGACCACGCGACGACATCGCCATCCCCGTGCCGCAGCATTCGCAAACACGCGCATCGAGCATCGTCTCGTTCGCGACCTTCAACGCGCCATCGATCTCCGCGTACCGCAGCATCATCGAGCCGCCGCCGTGTCCGTCGTGACCATCGCCCGTCATCGCGCGTCCATCGAGCCACGCCACAGCCACGCCGCGATTCGCGAGCGGCACCATCGACACGAACCCGTGCTCACCCTCTTTGCCGTCCGTGTTCAGGATCCGTGGCGACTTCCACGTCTTCCCGCCATCGGCCGATGCCGTGATCCAGACGTCGTACGCGTACGTTCCGGCGCCGCTCTTCTGCAGCCAGTGCGCGAAGAGCGTGCCCGCGCGATCTTCGACAATCGACGGGAAATCGGCCCAATTCACGAAGAAATCCGCGCGTTCCGCGATCACGCGCGGCGTCGACCACTTGCCGTTGCGAAGCGTCGCGAACTTCAACGCGTGCTTCTTCTCCGACGCCGGCTCGACCCACGACATCGCGATGCCGCCATCGCGCAACGAAGTGAGATGCGGCTGCGTGGAACCCGATGCTGCCGGCGATTCAATCGTGAGCAACGCGGCGAGCACGACGGGAAGGAGCATGCACGCGTTATACTCGACGGTGGCTGCCTGATGAAGGAAAAGCGCGACATCTATCGCTTCCTCCACGTCACACCAAGGCGGATCTTCGAGCAGCTCGATCAATACGTCGTCGGACAGCGCCTCGCGAAAGAAGTTCTCGCCATCGCGGCGTACAACCATCTCAAACGCATCGAGTACCTGAAGTTCGGCGGCGAAGTCTCGATCCGAAAATCGAACATTCTGATGATGGGACCGTCGGGCAGCGGCAAAACGTATCTCGCCCGCACGCTCGCACGCGTCCTCGATGTGCCGTTCGCGTACAACGACGCCACCGCGTTCACCGAAGCCGGCTACTACGGCGAAGACGTCGAAGTCGCGATCGGACGACTGCTCTACGCGACGAATCAGAACGTCGACAAGGCCGAGAGCGGCATCGTCTTCATCGACGAGATCGACAAGATCGCGCGACGCGCGAGCGGCGGTCGCACGGGATCGGGACAACGCGACATCGGCGGCGAAGGCGTGCAGCAATCGCTGCTGAAGATCCTCGAAGGCGAGAAGTTGTTCGTGCCGATGAACGTCACGGCGCACTGGAACAAACACGATTACGTCGAGATCGACATCTCGAACATCCTCTTCATCTGCGCGGGCTCATTCACCGAAATGGAAGACGCGCCGGACGGACGCAGCGTCGGCTTCATGGAAACCGCCGCGCCACCGGCACGCGAAGTGAGTGCTGAAGATCTCGTGAAGTATGGGTTTCTGCCGGAGCTGCTGGGGCGGTTGCCGTTGCGCGTCGAGTTGCACCATCTCTCGTCCGCCGATCTCGTCACGATCCTCACCGAGCCGCGCGAAGCGATGATCCCCGAATACCAGCGCCTCTGCGCGCTCGATCAGATTCAGCTCGAGTTCACGCGCGAATCGCTCTTGGAGATCGCCAACGCCGCCATCAAGCAACGCCTCGGCGCCCGCGCGTTGCGCGCGATCCTCGAGAAAGTTCTCCATCCGATTCTCTTCCTCGGACCGGAACGCGCCGGCGAGCGAATCGTGGTCGAGGCCGCCGACGTCCGGCGTTGCGTACAGGCTTGATGGCATGCTCATCGCTGCGACGAGGAACCTAATGCGCACGATCGGAATCGCAGCGAAAACCACTTCACCCGACGCACTCGCCTACGCGCAACAGATCGCAGGCGAGTTGCGCGCACGCGGACTCGACGTCATCTACGACGAAGACATGGCGCGCGCGATCGGCGGCGAACATCCGCGCACCGCGGCGAAGGCGGAGCTCGGACGCCAGAGCGATCTGCTGATCACGTTCGGCGGTGACGGCACATTGCTCTCCGTCGCGCGACACGCGCCCGAGCACGTTCCGATCATCGGCGTGAACATGGGCACGCTCGGATTTCTCACCGAGATCCGCGTCGAAGAGTTTCCGACCGTGCTCGACCGTGTTCTCGCGGGCGAGTTTCAGGTCGAGCCGCGCGTCACGTTCGAAGTCTCCGTGGCGGGACCGAATCGCGATTCGAGCAAGCGTTACCGCGTCCTCAATGACTGCGCGATCAACAAGAGCGCGGTCGCACGCATCATCGAGATGCGTGTCAGCGTGGCCGGACTCTTCGTCTCCACCTTCCGCGGCGACGGTCTCATCGTTGCCACACCCACGGGCTCGACCGCGTACAACCTATCCGCCGGCGGTCCGATCATCTACCCCACCATGGGCGCGGTCGTGCTCACGCCCATCTGCCCGCACATGCTCACCAACCGACCTCTCGTCCTGCCCGACGAGCTCGACATCGAGATCAGCCTGACGACGCCCGACGCGAAGGATATTTTCCTTTCGCTCGACGGCCAGGAAGGCTTCGAGATCGGCGATGACGATCGTGTATGCGTAAGAAAGTCGGAAGAACGGGTACTCTTAGTCCAATCACCCGACAAAAACTATTTCGACGTGCTACGCAACAAGCTGAAGTGGGGCGAAGGATGAGACTCGTACTCGCATGCATGTCATTACTGCTCGTCGCGGCCAGTACCCGCGCGGCCGACCCTCTGTATCTCGATCAGATCATCGAGATGCCGCTGGCCTCGCTTCAGGCGCAGTTTCCCGGCCTCCGCAAGGAAGGCTGTTACCGACTCGGTGAAGGGCGTTTCCTCCTGATCACGATGGACAAGAAGGATGGCAAGCCGTGGCGCGTCGCGCTGACGTCCGCCTCGCCTTGCCGCAAAGCAGAAGACGGACCTCTCCTCGACGTGCAGCATCGCAAAGGCATCGGCCTCGGCGATTCCGCGGTCGCGATCATCGAGAAAATGGGCCGCCCCGACGCCGCGGCCGAGCCCGAAACCGCGCTGAAGCGCCTCGGCGAAACGGAGTACTTCTACGTCTGCCGCGTGTCGGAAGGGTGCGCACGCCACACCAGCATCTTCATTCGAGATGGTTTGGTATCCGCGGTCGCCGAGTGGTACTCCCAATAGCCGGCACAGCCGGCAGCGCTGATTGCACGTACGGCTGCCCAGTCGGGCTGCTTTCCGACGCGCAAACGGCTCGTCACTGAAGGAGCGACTTCTCGTACGTCGCACGCACGGCCGCAACGTAGTTCTGCGTCTCGCGATACGGCGGGACACCGTGATACTTCGCGACCGCGCCGGGGCCGGCGTTGTACGCGGCGAGCGTGAGGTCGAGATCGCCATGGAACGTATCGAGCAGCGTGCGCAGATAGCGCGTGCCGCCGAAGATGTTCTGGCGCGCGTCGTACGCGTTCTCGACACCGAGGTATTTGGCGGTGTCGGGCATGAGCTGCATGATGCCGATGGCGCCTTTGTTCGAAACGACGTCCGCTCTCCACGCCGACTCACGACGTGCGACCGCGGCGACGAGACGCGGGTCGACACCGTGCAGGCGCGATGCATCTTCGATGTGTCCGGCGAGCTCACGCGGTGCTTTGACGGATGCACGCGAATTGAACAAGTCGCCGGCGAACGGACGGAACGCGAGCGTGCGCGTGCTGCGAATGGAGACCAGAGCCTCACGAATGTTGCCGAAGAAACGGTGCGCCGTGATGGCGCGATGATCGTTCGAGATCACGACGCGGCCCGGCTTTTTCAGCCTGGCGGACGGGACGTTGGCGGCCGAGAACTTGCGATCGGCCGAGGCGCTGGACGCCGCGACGACCACCAAAGTGACCACGATCACGTTTCTGAGTTTCATAGGGCACTGACCAAACGGCACTCCCCCGTGTAGCATTCCGCGCAATGCGACTACTTGCTGCTGCGCTTGCTCTCATCGGCGTGCTCGCCTGCACTCCTGCACAACACTCCGCATCATCCGTGCCGCTGACTGAACCGGGCACGATCTACGTCGGCGGAACGGTAGCGGTCGGCGCCGCACAAACACCGCAGAAAAACTATGCGATCTACACCGTCGGCGGAAAGATCGTCGACGTCGGACCGGCCGCGAACATTCAAAGCAGGTACACGGCTTCGGATGTGGTCGTCGTGCCCAACGGCACGATCCTCCCCGGCCTCACTGACGCACACGGCCATCTCTACGGACTCGGCGTCGCGCTCGACGTCGTGAATCTCGTCGACACGAAGTCGTACGACGAAGTGATCGCGCGCATGAAACAACGCGCCGCGAATGCGAATCCCGGTGAATGGATCGTTGGTCAGGGCTGGGATCAGAACGACTGGCCGGTGCAGGAGTTCCCGACGTTTGCAGCACTCGATGCGGCGGTGCCGGATCATCCGGTATACGCCAGGCGCGTCGACGGACACGCGGTGCTCGCGAACAGCGCGGCGATGCGCGCGGCCGGCATCACCGCGGCTACAAAGGATCCCGACGGCGGGCTCATCGTGCGCGATACGAATGGCAACCCGACGGGTGTGTTCGTCGATGCCGCAACGGATCTCGTCGAGAAAGCGATGCCCGCTACGAGTGCAGCGCAACGCAAAGCGCGCGTGCTCGCAGCCGCGCAGGACATCGCCGCGAACGGTCTCACCGAAATGCACGATGCCGGGATCGATGGCGACACGATCATGGTGGTGCAGGAGCTCATCGACGAAGGACGCTTTCCGATTCGCGTCTACGGAATGCTCGGCGACAACGCGGCACTGGTCGATCAATGGTTCGCGAACGGACCGCTCGTGAATTACGGCGGAAAGCTGACCGTGCGCTCCGTGAAGTTGTACGCCGACGGCGCGTTGGGCAGCCGCGGCGCCGCGTTGCTTGCTCCGTACAGCGACGATCCCGCCAACACCGGCTTGATGCTCGCGACGCCGGCGCATTTGAAAGATGTCGCGACGCGCGGGCGCGCGGCTGGATTTCAGATCAACGCACATGCGATCGGCGATCGCGGAGTGCGCAACGTGATCGATGCATACGTGAGCGCAGGCGTCGTCGCGAAGGACCGCTTCCGCGTCGAGCATCTGCAGGTGATCGCGCCTGATGATGTGCCACGCCTCGTGCGCCACGGAATCATCGCTTCGATGCAGCCCACGCACGCCACCTCCGACATGTACTGGGCCGAAGCCCGCCTCGGCACCGAGCGCGCGAAAGGCGCCTACGCGTGGCGCACGGTGTTGAACGCCGGCGGCCGACTCGCGCTCGGTTCTGATTTCCCGGTTGAAGCCGTGAACCCGTTTTTCGGACTGATGGCCGCCGTGATGCGTCAGGATCAGAAGGGCTGGCCGGAAGGCGGATGGCATCCGACGGAGCGTCTGACGCTTGCGGAAGCGATCCGCGGCTTCACGAGCGACGCGGCGTACGCCGCGTTCGAGGAAGCGTCACGCGGCACGATCGAAGTCGGCAAGCTCGCGGACTTCACGATCGTCGAAGGCGATCTGTATGCAGCGCCGCCGACGGAGCTGCACAAGACGAAGGTGCTTTACACGATCGTGGATGGGAAGGTCGTCTACCAGCAGCGCTAGTCCAAATCGTCAAAGCGCGTGAGCGCACGGAAATCCTGATACCGCTCGTGCACGTCGCGCAGCGTGATCTCGCGCAAGCGATCGAGCGAAAACTTCTCGACCGTGAACGACGCGAGCACGCTGCCGAAGATGATCGCGCGACGCAACTCGCGATCGTGTACTTCCGTGCGTGATGCGAGGTAGCCGAGAAACCCACCCGCAAACGTATCGCCTGCACCCGTCGGATCGAACACGTTCTCGAGCGGATACGCGGGCGCCGCGAAAATCGCGTCCCTGGTGATCATCAGCACGCCGTATTCGCCGCGCTTCACGACCAGCGTTTTCGGTCCGAGCGCGAGGATCGAGCGGCCGCCTTTGATCAGGTTCGCTTCCTTCGTAAACTGCCGCACCTCGGCCTCATTGATGATCACGAGATCGACTTCGCTGAACACCTGCGCGAGTGCGTCGCGTTTGATGTCGATCCAGAGATTCATCGTGTCGAGCGCGACGAGCCGCGGACGCTTCGTCTGATGCAACACGTCCATCTGGAGCTCGGGCTGGATGTTCGCGAGGAACAGCACGTCGGCGTTTTTCTGCCGCTCGTTGAGCTGCGGCGCGAAATTCGCGAAGACGTTCAGCTGGGTGTCGCGCGTTTTCGCGACGTTGAGGTCGTAGCCGTACTCGCCGCTCCAGAAGAACGTTTTCTCGCCGGGGATCCGCTGCAAGCCGTCCGTATTGATGTTGCGGCCCTTGAAGATGGAGGCGTCTTCTTCGCTGAAATCTTCGCCGACGACGGCCACGAGATCGACCTCCGTGAAGAAGGACGCGGCAACGGAGAAATACGTCGCCGAACCGCCAATGCAGCGGTCGACTTTCCCAAATGGAGTCTCCAGGGCATCAAAAGCGACACTTCCAACGACGAGGATGGGCATGCGGGAATCCCTTTCGGCGGCGGAGGGTAACATGAGGTATGCGGAATCGCGTGTTCCCGATCGTTGTCGCGATCGTGCTGACCCTGTCCGCGCACGGTCAGACTGCGGCACGATGGGCCAGAGACATCGACAAAAGCTCCGCGCATCTCAAGGCTGGTGAGTTCGACCGCTCACTGAAGATCTCCGAACGTCTGTTGCGGCAGATGATCGACGAGCTCGGGAGCGGAGAGGCCGCAACACGCTTCTTCGGCACGGCCCTCACGCACAAAGCGCTCGCCCTCGCCGGTCTCGGACGAAACGAGGACGCGCTCTGGCACTGGCACACCGTGCTGACGCTCTATCCGCCCTTCGAGAAGAGCAACCTCTCTTCGTTCGGCGATGCGGGAGCTTTTCTCACCGCGAACCGCAATCCGCGCATACCGGATGGCTTCCCCGAAGAAGGCAAACGCCCTCCGGATCTCAAGCCTCCCGTCGTTCTCAGAAAGGTCGCGCCGGACTTCCCGCCGGGTGCGCAGTACTTCGGCGCCGAGGGGCTCCTGATCGTGAACGTCATCATCAGAACGGACGGCACCGTGACCGCGCCCGTCGTGCGGAAAGCACTGCCGGCGCCGACGCTTTCTTACGTCGCGCTCGAAGCCATCCGCAAGTGGAAGTTCCGCCCCGCGATGAAGAGCGGCGAGCCCATCGAAGTGCAATTCGACCTGACCCTCAACTACAAGCCGTGATCACTTCAGATACTTGCCGATGATCGGCGCGAGGTGATCCTTCACCTTCTGCGGAATCACCGCGGGATCCGACAGAATCGAGAACTGCAGCGCGTTGAAGCACGCGCAGTTGCGATCGCGCTCCGCGGCAGGCTTGATCGAGTTGCGCAGGATCGTCTGGGCCATTGCCGCGTTGGCGCGGAGGTATCCGAGGATCTGATTGATGTCGACGTCGTCGTGATCGGGATGCCAGCAGTCGTAGTCGGTCACGAGCGCCATCGTCGCGTAGCAGATCTCCGCCTCGCGCGCGAGCTTCGCCTCGGTCAGGTTCGTCATGCCGATCACGTCGACACCCCACGAGCGATAGACGTTCGACTCCGCGCGCGTCGAGAACTGCGGACCTTCGATGCAGATGTATGTCCCACCCATGTGCGCCTTCGCGCCGGCGTTGCGCGCGGCTTCGCCCATGAGGAACGAAACGCCCGCGCAGATCGGATCGGCGAACGCGACGTGTGCGACGAGACCGTCGCCGAAGAACGTGTCCGCGCGATGACGCGTGCGGTCGAAGAACTGATGCGGAAAGACGATGTCCGTCGGCGCGTACTCTTCTTTCATCGAGCCGACCGCGCTCGCGGAGAGAATCGTGTGCACGCCCAGGAGCTTGAAACCGAAGATGTTTGCGCGGTAATTGAGCTCGCTGGGTGTGTAGCGATGACCGCGTCCGTGTCGCGCGAGGAACGCCACCCCGACGCCATCGATCTCGCCGATCACATACGGATCCGACGGATTGCCGAACGGCGTGACGACCGTGCGCTCGGAGAGGATTTTCAGCCCCTCCATCTGATACACGCCGGAGCCGCCGATGATGCCGACGCTGACCTCGGTCATCCCTTGAATCTCCGCACCGCGGTGTCGATTGCGTCGCGCACGCGGGACGCGAGCTCCACCGCTTCGAGTCCATCTTCGCCGGAGACGATCGGACGCGTGCGGTCGCGCACACATTGCAGAAAGGCGTCGTTCTCCGCGCGCAGCGGCTCTTTCTTCTCGACGTGAAACTCGAACGGCCGCACCGCGCCCGCGCCGTTTTCTTCGACGAGGCGGTAGCCCTTCACTTCCTGCTCTTTCGTGTCGACGGAGAGATAGAAGTCGCTGCCGAAGAAACGCTGCTTGCGCACGCGATCCTGCGAGACGCGGCTGGCCGTGAGATTCGCGACCGCTCCGTTCTCGAGCTCGAGTCGCACGTTGGTCATGTCCACTTTGTCCGTGAGCACCGGCACGCCGACCGCGCGGATCTCGACGACTTTCTGCTTCAGCAGCGAGAGCACGAGATTGAGATCGTGGATCATGAGATCGAGGAGCACGTCGACGTCGAGCGAGCGCGGCACGAAGACGCCGAGGCGTTCGATCTCGATGTAGCGCGACGCGCGGACGTGTTCCGCGACAGCGACGATGGCAGGGTTGTAGCGCTCGACGTGACCGACCTGAATGATGCAGCCGTGTTCATCCGCGAGGTCGATCAGGCGCTGCGCTTCGTCGGCGGTCGCGGTGATCGGCTTCTCGACCATCACGTCGACGCCTGCCGCGAGCAGCTCGCTGGCGATGTCGAAGTGCGAGGTTGTCGGTGTCGCAACGACGGCGCAATCGATCTCGCGCGCGATGGCCGCGACGCTGTCGTAGCGTTTCAACTTCAGCGTCGATTCGACCTCCGCGGCGATCGCGTCGTTCGGCTCGACGAAGCCGATGACGCTGGCTTCGGGAGTTTCGGAAAGGACGCGGGCGTGAAGACGGCCGAGGTAGCCGGTGCCGATGACGGCGATCCGGATCATGAGCGGCTCCGTGCGTTGCCGGTGGTTCTACCGACAACCGACAACCGACAACTGACAACCCGCCTCACCGAATCACTCCCCGCTTCGCGGTGCGGATAAACTCCACGAAGTACCGCACCTCGGACACGAACCCGAGCTCCGCCTCGATCTTGTCGAGCGCGTCCTTCTGCAGCAGTTTCGCGCGCGTGAGAATGCGATACGCCTTCTGCAGCGCATCGATCGTTTCCTTCGAGAAGCCTTTGCGCTCGAGGCCGATCGTGTTGATGCCGTACGTTTTCGCGGGGCGGTTGCCGACGGTCTTCACGAACGGCAGCACGTCCTGCGTGCAGATCGAGCCGCCGCCGATGAACGCCTGATCGCCGACGCGGCAGAACTGATGCACCGCCGAAAACGCGCCGATCGTTGCGAAGTCGCCGACTTCGACGTGACCTGCGAGTGTGGCGTTGTTGGCGAAGATCGTGTTCGAGCCGACGTGGCAATCGTGCGCGACGTGCGCGTAGGCCATGAAGAAGTTGGAGTTGCCGATCGTCGTGATGGCGCCGCCGCCGGTCGTGCCGCGATTGATCGTCACGAACTCACGAAAGACGTTGTCGTTGCCGATGCGCAGCTCGGTGCGCTCGCCGCGAAACTTCAGGTCCTGCGGCTCGGTGCCGATCGACGCCTGGCCGATGATGCGATTGCGCTCGCCGAGCGTCGTCGGTCCTTCGATGCGGACGTGCGGGCCAATGATCGTGCCCGCGCCGATCGTCACGTGCTGGCCGATCACGGCATACGGACCGATGGACACGTCGGAGGCGATGGATGCGTCGGGATGGATGATTGCGGTTTCTGCGACGTTCGATGACATGCGACTCACTCCGGGCGGTTGGTCATCACGCTCAGCATCTCAGCCTGGGCCACGAGCGCGCCGTCGACCTTCGCCGTGCCGCGCATGCGCACCGTGCCGGCACGCTTCTGCAGCACTTCGCATTCGAGGATGAGCTGGTCGCCGGGCACGACCGGCTTGCGGAAACGCGCCTTGTCGATGCCGCCGAAGAGGAAGAGCTTCTTGTCGCGATCCGGCAGATCGCGCAGGAAGAGCACCGCGCAACACTGCGCCATCGCTTCGACGATCAGCACCCCGGGCATCACCGGCGCGCCGGGAAAATGTCCCTGGAAAAACTGCTCGTTCGCGGAGACGTTTTTCAGGCCGACGATGCGCTTGCCTTCTTCGATCTCCAGGATGCGATCGACCAGCAGCATCGGGTAGCGATGCGGCAGGAGCTTCATGATCTCGATGATGTTCAACACGCTCATTTTTTCTTTTCTCTCTGCTGGCGCACATATTCGCGCTGGCTGACCGCCGGAATGCCGCGCACCCAGACGCCTTCCGGAACATCGTCGAAGACGGCGCTCTTCGAATAAACGCGGGCGCGCGCGCCGATCTTCAGATGTCCGGCAAACCCTGATTGTCCACCGACCTGCACGCCGTCGCCGAGCTCGGTGGAACCGGCAATGCCAACCTGCGCCACGAGCAGACAACGCTTGCCGATCCTCACGTTGTGCCCGATCTGCACGAGGTTGTCGATCTTCGTGCCCTCGCCGATCACGGTTTCGCCGAGCGCCGCGCGATCGATGGTCGTGCCCGCACCGATCTCGACGTCGTCTTCGATGCGCACGATGCCGACCTGCGGGATCTTGTGATGAATGCCGTTGTCGTCGGTCGCGAAGCCGTAGCCGTCCGATCCGATGACGACGCCGCTATGGATGATGCAGCGGCGCCCGATGCGCGAGCCGTAGTAGATCGAGACCTGCGGATAGACGATCGTCTTCTCGCCGATCACCGAGTTCGCTTCGATCGTGACGTTGGGATAGATGATCGCGCCCTCGCCGATCTCGACGTTCTCGCCGATCGCCGTGAACGCGCCGACCGCAACGTTCGCGCCGAGCTTGGCCGAGGCGGCGATGGAAGCCTGCGGCGAGATCCCTTCAGGCGCCGGCCGTCCCGCGAAGAACCGCGCCACCGTCCGCGCCATCGCGATGTACGGATTGACCACGCGGATCCATCGCGGATCGTCTCCCGCCAGATCCTCGGCCACGAGCACCGCCGCCGCGCGCGTTGTCGCAACCTGCGGCGCGTACTTCGGATTCGAGAGAAAGCTGATGTGGCGATCCCCCGCTTCGGAAAGCGCCAAAACGCCGTCGATCATCACATCCGTCGGGCCGTCATAGCGGCCGGAAACGAAGGAAACGATGTCGGAAAGCGGGACAGGCGGCATGAGCGGGCGATTGTAATGGGATTGAGCAGTGGTACCGAGAGTCAACCCATAAAATGACTTGACAGCATCGCAACGGCACTGGCACTGTTATTTTAATGCGATATAACCATATTCGACGAGCTGGTCTGGTTCTCGCTCTGCTCACGATGCCCACGGTTTGGGCGCAGCAGCCTCGGTTCGAAGCGGTGGTTGCCGGCCAGAGCGTCTTTGGCTGCATGATTCTCCCGCTCAGCACGCCCACCGTCGATTGGTTCACTCCCGACGCTCACTCCATCGAACCGCAGCCAAACTCGATCAGAGATCTCGCCTCGTCGCCGGGTCGGCCGGTGTATGCCGTCGCCGGCGGAAAGATCTTCACGATTCAGCCCGACGGCACGCGTGCCTTGTTCTTCGACAGTGCGACGTCCCTCCAGGCCGTCACGGTTGCGTCGAACGGCAGAATTTTTGCCCGAGCCGCGACCACTCTTTCCGTGATCTCCTCCGCCGGTGTTCTGGAAGCGACCCATGCACTCCCGAGCGCGTTAGGCATGATTGCCGTCGCAAACGACAGTTGCACGATCTACTACGACACCTTCGGGCCGCAGATCGGCCGCATCAATGGCTGTACCGGCGTCGTCCTGCCTGACTTTCCGCCGATGCTCTCCTCCTTCATGGATCTCCATCCGCTGCCGAACGGGAACGTGCTGATCGCCACCGACAGCGCCATCGTCCTCTACGACGTATCGGGATCCGTGATCCGAACGATTGCGACCACTGCGGATTACTCGCTGAGCGACGTCTACTCCTTTCAGCAGGTAGCCGCGAGCCCGGACAGTCAGACTCTGTACATCGCCGCAATGAACTGGTGTGGGGACACCCCCGGACCGAGCTCGTTGCTGTTGACCGCCCTGATGGAGGATGGAAGCGAACAGTCACGGCGGGAGATGCCGAACACGAATGCCGCGCTCGCCCTGGTCGTCGGCTCCGCCTCCTTCGCGGGCGTACCCACCACGAGCGAGACCGCGTTGCTGATCCTCGCGCTGGTTCTCGCGTTCGGCGGAGCGTTCATCCTGAAGCGCTAGAACGCAAAAAAGCCTCCCTTGCGGGAGGCTTTCATCACGACAAGCGATGAGAACTTACTTCTTCGCGGCAGCGGGCGCGGTGGCGGCTTCGTTGAAGCGCTTGATCACCGTGTCGGTGATCTCGACGGCGTCCGAAGCGTAGACCAGACCGGACTCGAACTTGTTGAAGATCAGCGCCAGGCCCATCTCTTTGCCGATGGCATCGATGACCGGCTCGATCTTGACCTGCAGGGCCTGCAGCTCGCGGTCGCGGGCTTCACCGATCTCGCGGTCGGCGTCCTGCGCGTAGCGCTGCATGTTGATGCGCTTGTCGGCCAGCTGCTTCTGCATCTCGGCGAGCTTGTCCTCGGCGAGCGAGATCCGCTTGGTGCTCAGATCGGACTCGAGCTTCTTCATCTCGTCGTCCATCTGTTTGGCCTTGGCCACGCGGTCTTCCTGCATCTTCTTGAGCTTCTCGTAGGCAGCCTTTCCGGCCGTCGACTGCGTGAGCACCTTCTGCACGTCGACCACTGCAACGCGGGCCGGCGCGGTTTGCGCGAACATCGGCGCGGCGAGTGCTGCTACCGCGATCGAAACCAGGAACTTCTTCATTGGGGAGTCTCCTTCTTTGAGCGTGACCGTTGGACAACCGTGCTTAAGCGGCTGCCGTTTAGAACGTATTCCCAATCGTGAACTGGAAGCCTTCGAAATCGTCACCCTCTTCTTCCCGCGGGTTGACGGCGTAGATGAACCGCAGCGGGAACTGGAAGACGGGCAGGAAGACGCGCATCTCCGCTCCGAAGCTGTACCGCAGCTTGGAGAAGTCGAAGTCTTCCCGATAGCCGTACGCCTTGCCCGCATCGGCGAACAGAACCATTCGCAACGGGTCGTTCACGCGATAGACGTACTCGAAGTTGTAGGTGTGGTACTTGTAGCCGCCCGCGGGACGCGGACCGTAGTTCGGATAGTTCTCGTACGGCCCCAGCGTTCCGTAGCGGAAGCCGCGCACGGACGACTCGCCGCCGACCAGGAAGCGCTCCGCCGGCGGAATGCACAATGTGGTGACGTTCTTCGAGAGATCGTCGTACGAGTACGCGCAATCGTCGTCGTCACCGAACGGCAGGATGTAGCCGCCTTCGACATTGAAGCTGACCGCGCTCTTGCGCGACAGGCGGTGGAACTTGGTGAAGCCTACCGACGGCTTGAACATGTCGATCGTGCCGCCGATCGGTCCGCCGGAGTACGCGAGGCTGACATTCATGCGCGCGCCGCGCATCGTGTCGAACGGGTTGTCGCGCGAGTCGAAGCGATACGACGGAACGATCGTGGACGTCGTGAAGTGCAGGTCGGTGATCGACGGCACCGGGATGTTGCCGTTCGGATCCGGCGCCTCGACAGTCTGATAGATGCTGTGTGCGCGCTCGTAGCCGTAGATCAGCGAGAGGCTGTCGAAGCGGCGCAGACGATAGCCGTACGCAACCGTGCCGCCCTTGCCGCGCTGTTCGTAACCGAACGCCTGCGGCAGCACCGTCTCTCGGTTGTAGACGGAGACACCGAGGCTGTTCGGCGTGTCGAGGAACCACGGATCGGAGTAGGCGATGCTGAAGTAGTTCGTACGCTGGCCGCGCTGATAGCCGAGGGAGAAGTTCTCGCCCTCGCCGAGGAAGTTGCGCGTCGCAAACTGCGCCTGCATGAAGAACCCGCCACCCTCGGAGTAACCGCCGCCGAACTGGATGTCGTTCTTCCCTTCCTCGATGCCCTTCACCGTGATGTCCACGGTCTTCGACTCCGAGTTCACCTTGAAGTCGGGATTCTCCGTGACCTTGAAGTAGCCGAGCTGCCCGAGCTTGTAGAGGCTCTGCTTGAAGGTCTCCATGTCCATAATCTGACCTTCCTCGAGGAAGATCTCACGGCGGAGGACCTTGTCTTTGGTGGTGGTGTTGCCTTCGAACTCCAGACGTCCGAGGCGGAACTGCTCGCCTTCGAAGACGCGGAGATTGATGTCGACGACGTTGTTGCCCTTGTCGACGAACTCCGGATCGATGTAGCCATAGATGTAGCCACGCATCCGGTAAGCCTCATCGAAGGCCTCCAGGCGCGCCTGCATCGGCTTGCGGCTCAGCGTGTCGCCCTTCTTGAGCGGCCAGTTGCCGATGATCTGCTCGCTCGTGAAGACGGTGTTGCCGGTGACGGTGACGTCGCCGAACGTGTGGATGTCGCCTTCTTTCACCGGGATGGTGATGCGCACACGCTTTTTCTGGGTCTTGATCTGCGGATCGCCGAACGAGACGTCCTGGTAACCGTGATCCTGGTAGTAGTTCTTGACGTGCTCGAGATCCTCGTCGAGCTTTGACGGGATGTAGAGGTTCTTCTTGCGGATCCAGGTGATGAGGTTGTGCTTCTTGACTTCCTTCATCTCGCCGCGCAGGCGGCGATCGGAGAAGCGCTTGTTGCCGACGAAGTCGATCGAGGCGACTTTGGCTTTCACGCCTTCATTGATGACGAAGACGATCTTCTTTTCGCCCGGCTCGCCAAAGTCTTCCATCAGCGTGTCGACCGCAACGCCCTCGAAGCCACCCTCGGAGTACGCGCGCTTGATCGACTCAGCAGCGCGCTTGACGAGCGTCTGCTCGATCGTGTTGCCGACGTGCAGGTCGATCTTGTCGCGCTCGAGCGCTTCCTGAACCTTCTGTGCGTTCAGCTCTTTGTTGCCGCGATATTCGACGGACGCGATGCGCGGACGCTCTTTGACGATCGTTCGGATCACGACGCCCGTGTCTCCACGCTCGGCTTCGATCTTGATGTCATCGAAAAGGCCGGTCTGCCAGAGATTCTCGAAGTTCTTCTGCAGGAGCTCCGGACTGTACGGGTCGCCGGGACTCACGCCGAGATAGACGCGGATGGTGTCGCTGGCGACAGACGCGTTGCCGACGACTTCGAAACGCTCGATGGATTGACCGGCAAGGTTGCCGGTGGCAGAGGGTTTGGATTGCTGAGGAGCAGCCGGCGCATCCGTGATGCGACCGGACGGCGGTGTCTCGAGGATCGTGCCCGGACGCGGACGAGGCCGCTCCTGGGTCGGGGTTGTTTGCGCCCAGGTCGGCGTGCCAGCCATCAGCACGACGAGGAGCATCGCTATCAATCGAGTCATAAGGTTCCGTCGGCGCGGGCGTTGAATCTGTAGACGCGCGACCGTAGGGGGAAGTCACGCGGAAAAGCTGAACACCGGGAAAACGCGGCGCATTCTACACTTCGCGCGGCCATGGCACTCGCGTTGATCCTCCTTGCCACTCTCTCGGCCGCTCCCGCTCCCCCTGGAATCACGCTCACGCCGAGGACTGTGACGCTGCGGCTCGCGGTCGCGGGCGACACCGGGAACGGCACGACGACGCTCGCAGCGGCGATCGCACGCGTCCATCGCGAGGCGCCGCTCGACGGCATCCTGTTGACAGGAGACAACTTCTACCCGTGCGGCGTGACGTCCGTGGAGGATCCGCGATGGGATCTCGTACGTCCGCTGACAAAGATCGGCGTCCCGATTTTCCCCGTCCTCGGGAACCATGACTTCTGTGGGAAGGCTGTGCCGGAAGCGCAAACTCAGGCGACGGGCGTGATTCCGAATTGGCGATTTCCGGGCATGGAATACGCGATTCGGACACCGATGGCCGATTTCGCGTTCGTGAACACGACGCCGTTCGTGCGCGGCGAGGACGTTCCGATCGACACGATGATCCGCCAGACCTTCGCGAAATCGAAGACGCCGTGGCGGGTGATCGTCGGCCACCACCCCGTGATCTCCTCCGGCTACCACGGCTACTTCCCTCGGAACGAAGTGCAGCGGATGCGCGAGCTGATCCCGGTGCTGCGCGAGACGCGTGCAGATCTCTACATCTGCGGCCACGATCATCACGTCGAATTCATTCGCGGGCGGATGCTGCATCTCGTGAGCGGTGCCGGCTCCGCGCCGATTCCGCCGATCAAGCTGCGGACCTCGACGGTGTTCCCCGAGGAGATCCGTCGCGAACGGATCGGGTTCGCGGTGCTCGAGATCACTTCGCGCGAAGTTCGCGTGCGGATGTACGACAGCAAAGGAAAGCCGCGGTCGGGCTGGATCTCAGGTCGGGTACGTCATGACACCCGACGCCATTGACCAGTTCTGCTTCACCACTTCGACGAGGTTGATGAAGACGTCGTCGGGCCGCACGCCGACCTGCTCCAGCCGCGCGACGATGTCCGCATAGATCGCGGACTTCGTCGCGTCGGTGCGACCTTCGTTGAGGATGATCTGAATGATCAGCATGTCCGCCGAACGCTGGACGCTGTTTGCGCCCGCGAAGGAAGGATCCGCGAGGATCGCCGCGGTCTCGTGAAAGACCTGGAAGCGATCGCCGACCGGGATCTTCGCTTTCTCGACGAGAGCCTCGTGAATGGCGCTGCCGATGCTCTCGATGAACTCGGGCGAACGGCCTTTGCGGAGCGTGACGGTGACGAGCGGCATGGGAGGGGGATGATATGACGATGTCAGAAAACCTACGTCGGTAGCGGCTCCTCGACCGCACGGGGCACGAGCATCACTTCCCCAGCCTGAATCGTGAAGTCGATCCGTTCCGGCACCGTGTCCTTGTGCCGGATCATGAACTCGGACAGCTCGTCCTCGATGTACCGCTGAATCGCGCGGCGCAGCGGGCGGGCTCCGGAGTTCGCTTCTTCGCGCGCCTTCGCCAGCAACCACTTCACGACCGGCTCATCGATCGCAATCTGCACGTTCTTCTGCAGAATCGCGAGGTTGACGTCGTCGATGAGCAGCTGGCAGATCGCGCGCAGCTCGGAGTCGGTGAGCGGGTTGAAGATGATGACTTCGTCGATGCGGTTGATGAACTCGGGTGAGAACTCGCGCTTGAGCTCCGTGTGAATCAGCAGCTCGGCCGACTTCTGATCGAACTCGGCTCCGATCTCGCGGAAGCCCATGTGTCCCCTGGTCGCGAGATGCCGCGTGCCGAGGTTGCTGGTCATGATGATCAGCGTGTTGCGGAAGTCGACCTGGTTGCCGAGCGAATCGGTGAGGATGCCGTCTTCGAGGATCTGCAGCAGGATGTTCGAAATGTCGGGATGCGCTTTCTCGATCTCGTCGAGCAGCACGACCGAGTACGGATTGCGCCGCACGCGCTCCGTGAGCTGTCCGCCTTCCTCATGACCGACGTAGCCCGGAGGCGAGCCGATGAGCTTCGAGACGGCGTGCTTCTCCATGTACTCGGACATGTCGATCCGGATGAGGTGCTTCTGCGATCCGAACAGGAACTCGGCCAGCCGTCGCGCGACTTCGGTCTTTCCGACGCCGGACGAGCCGAGGAAAATGAACGAGCCCATCGGACGATTCGGTGACGCAACGCCGAGTCGCGAACGACGGATCGCACGCGAGATCGCGCGAATGGCGCGGTCCTGACCGACGATGCGTCGAATCAGGATCTCTTCCATGTTGATCAGCTTCGCGGCTTCATCGGCTTCGATCGACGTCACCGGGATGTCGGTCCAGGAGCTGATGATCTCCTCGACGTCGCGCTGGGTGACTTCCATCATCTCGTCGCCGACCATCTCGCGCTCCTGTTTGAAGCGCTCGATCTCTTCCTTGAGCTCGATCTCGCGCTCGCGCAGGAAGACGGCTTTCTCGAAGTCTTTGTCCGAGATTGCTTTCTTCATCTCCTTGACGATCGAGCGTGTCTCCGCTTCGAGGCGTCGCAGATTCTGCGTGTCGGCGACGCGGCGCAGTTTCACCTTCGCGCCGGCTTCGTCGAGGATGTCGATCGCTTTGTCGGGGAAGAAGCGGTCGGTGATGTAGCGGTTGCTTTGATAGACCGCGCTCTTGATCGCGGTCTCGCTGTATTTGACCTTGTGGAACGATTCGTACCGTTCCTTCACGCCTTCGAGAATCTGCAGCGTCTCATCCTCGGTCGGCGGGTTGACGATGACCGCCTGGAACCTGCGCAGCAGCGACCGATCCTTCTCGATGTACCGGCGATACTCGCGAATGGTGGTGGCGCCGACACAGGAAATCTCGCCGCGCGACAGCGCCGGCTTGAGGATGTTCGCGGCGTCGAGTGAGCCTTCCGCCGAGCCCGCACCGATGAGCGAGTGAATTTCATCGATGAAGATGATGATGTCCTGATTTTCCTTCAGCTCTTTGATGATGCCTTTGAGGCGCTCTTCGAACTGGCCGCGGTACTTCGTGCCCGCCACGATCAACGAGAGGTCGAGCGAAAGGATGCGTTTGTTCGCGATGAACAGCGGCACGTTGCCGTCGACGATGCGCTGCGCGAGTCCTTCGACGATCGCGGTCTTGCCGACGCCGGGCTCGCCGAGAAGGATTGGGTTGTTCTTCGTGCGACGGGAGAGAATCTGAATGATCCGCTCGACTTCTTTCTCGCGGCCGATCAGCGGATCGAACTGCTGCTGATGCGCCATGGCTGTGAGGTCGCGCGCGTACTCAGCGAGGAACGGCAGCTCTTTCTTCTGTTTGTCCGCTTCGCGTTCTTTGAGGATGGAGATCGTTTCCTCGCGGACACCGTAGACGTTGAGCCCTTTGGCGGTGAGGATGCGCGCGGCCGTGGCGGACTCGACACGCAGGATGCCGATCAGGAGGTGCTCGGTGCCGACGTACTGGTGCAGCATCGATTCCGCTTCATGCGCGGCGTAAGCAAGAATTTTTTTCGATTCCTCGGAGAGCGGAAGTTCGGCGGAGGAGGAGATGCGGTCGACGAACAGTCGATCGCCTTC
>DASYLL010000128.1:0-12227 GCA_036009605.1 Thermoanaerobaculia bacterium
AGCGCCTGGCAGACTTCCCAGCCGCTGCGCTTCGGCATCATGACGTCGAGCAGCACCGCGTCCGGCAACCGCGCCTGCGCAACCGCGAGCGCTTCCTCGCCATCGCGCGCGGTGAGGATCTCGCACTCGAGCGGCTTTAGAAACGTCCGCAGCAGCGTTGCGACTTCTTCATCATCATCCGCAATCAGTACGACCGGCCGGGACATAGCTTGCCGGGCATCATTGCGGAAAACACGCCAGAGAGACAAGCTATCGCGGTTGTGCAGCCAACCGACAACTGAAAACCGACAACTGAGAACCATTGCATGCCGCCGTTGCCGCTCCTCGACTCCAACACGCCGCGCGAATTGATCCTTTCCGGAGCGATCGCGGCCGGCGTGCTGGTGCTGGTCTGGCTGGTGCGCACGTTCGCAGCGCGCAAGCTGCGCGATGCGCATCTCACGGAGACGGACGTCGATGATTTCCTGCTCGACGTCACGCGCCGCACGAAGCTCGCGCTGCTGATCCTCCCCGCCAGTTTCCTCGGCGCGCGCGTGCTCGACATTCCAGTCGACCTGCGCCGCATCATCAAGATCGGCGCGTCGCTGTCGTTCATCGCGCAGGCCGCGTTGTGGGCCAGCGGCGTGATCGATTTCTGGATTCGCCGCTATCGCCGCACACGCGTCGAGCACGATCCATCCGCGGTCACGACCGTGAATCTGTTCCGCGGCGCGGGCATCACCGCGGTGTGGATCATCGCGGTAACAGTCGCTCTCGACAATCTCGACGTCCGAGTCACACCGCTCATCGCCAGCCTCGGCATCGGCGGCATCGCGGTCGCACTCGCGCTGCAGAACATTCTCGGTGATCTCTTCGCCTCGCTCTCCATCGTCATCGACAAGCCATTCGTCCTCGGCGACACGATCTCCGTCGATGATCACTCCGGCACCGTCGAGCACATCGGACTCAAGACCACGCGCGTCCGCTCCGTCGGCGGCGAGCAGCTCGTGTTCTCGAACGGCGATCTGCTCAAGAGCCGCATCCGCAATTTCAAGCGGATGACCGAACGCCGTTCGCTGACGAAACTCAACGTGTCGCACGAAACGTCGCCCGATACGCTCGCGCGCATTCCGTCGCTCCTGCGCGCGGTGGTGGAGAAGCAGAAGGACGTGCGCTTCGAGCGCGCGCATCTGATGACGATCTCCGACTCGGGATTCGCCTTCGAGCTCGTCTACTACGTCCTCGGCGGTGCGTACGCGCCGTTCCTCGACATCCAGCAGGCCGTGTATCTGGATATCCTGCGCACGTTCGTCGCGGAGCAGATCGCGCTCTCGCGCTCGGGATGACAGGAACGGGTTGTGCTACCGTTCCTCCCCTTACCTCTGATCCGGGGAAAGAGAGTTCATGATCAAGTTCGGTACGTCCGGGTGGCGTGGCATCATCGGCGAAGACTTCACGTTCGAGAACGTCCGCATCGCCTCTCAGGGCATCGCCAACTACCTCAAAAAAAGCAAGCAACCGGGATCGGGTGTCATCGTTGCGTACGACACGCGATTCCTCTCCGAGAAGTTCGCATCCGAAGCCGCCAAGATCCTCGCCTTCAACGGCATTCAGGCCTACCTCTGTACCCGCGACGTGCCCACGCCGTGCGTTTCGTTCGAGACCATCCGCCGCAAAGCGATGGGCGCGATCAACTTCACGGCCTCCCACAACCCGCCCGAGTACAACGGCCTCAAGTTTTCGACCTCGAACGGCGCGCCGGCACTCCCCGAGATCACGAAGCAGATCGAGCGCGAGATTCATCTCGTGCAGCAGAAGAACGAGCGACTCGACGTCTACGAGCGTACGGAGCTGATCGAAGAGATCGATCCGAAAGATCGCTACCTCAAAGAGCTGCGGCAGAAGGTCGATCTCGACACGATCCGCAACAGCAGCCCGCGCATCGCCATCGACTCGCTCTACGGCACTTCGCGCGACTACATCGACTACCTGCTGCTCGAAGCGAGCATCGACGTCAAGATCATTCACAACTATCGCGACCCGTACTTCGGCGGCTTTTCGCCCGAGTGCAGCGAGAAGAATCTCAGCGATCTGCGCAAGGTCGTCGGTGAAGAGAAGTTCGACCTCGGCCTCGCAACCGATGGCGACGCGGATCGTTTCGGCATCATCGACGACCGCAATCGCATGGTCCCTCCCAACACGATCCTCGGATTGCTGGCCGTCTATCTCAAGCGCTATCGCAACATCCCCGGCGGCCTCGCGCGCACCGTGGCGACGACGCATCTCATCGACGCCATCGCGCGCAAGTTCAACGTGCCGCTGTACGAGACGCCGGTCGGTTTCAAGTACATCGGTGAGCTGATCCTCGAAGACAAGATCGCGTTCGGCGGCGAAGAGTCGGCGGGCATGTCGATGTATCGCCATCTGCCCGAGAAGGACGGCATCCTCGCGTGCCTGCTCGTGGCGGAGATGGTGGCGCGCATGAAGAAGAAGCTGAGCGAGTTGATCGACGACATGCACGACGAGTTCGGTCACTTCCATTCGAAGCGTTTCGATCTGAAGATCACGCCGCAGTTGCGTGAGCTGGCAGCCGCGAAGCTCGACGACCCGCCGAGTCAGCTCGAGGGACTGCAGGTGCGCGACGTCAACACGATGGACGGCGTGAAGCTGATCTTCAACGAACAGACGTGGCTGCTCTTCCGCCTTTCCGGGACCGAGCCGGTGGCACGTCTTTACGCGGAAGCACCGACGCTGAAAGAGCTCAAACATCTCGTCGAAGCGGGCCGGAAGTTCGTCGCTCCGACCGCGTGACCATGCGTCGCCTGCTGCTCCTGCTCGCCCTCGTCCCTTCGATTGCGGCGGCGGAGATCTCGCACGTCGTGATCTCCGGCGCCGGAGGCCAGAGCCACAGGACGTGGCACGGACAGGCCAACATTCAGTCGCTGAATATCGAAGTCGGCAAAGCGTTCTCGCCGCGCACCGAAGTCGCGTTCGTGCTGTCGCCGATGAATCTGTGGCAGCCACGCAGCTGGTTCGGCGATCAGTTCGGCGACGGCAATGAAAGCGTGCACGCGATCGGCGCATCGGTGCTCGTGCGGCATCGACTCAACGTTTCATCATCGCGAGTCCATTTTTACGGCGATGCCGCGATGGGACCGATGTGGGCGGAGAAAGCGATTCCTGCATCAACATCGCGATTCAACGTCGCGACCGCGTTCGGCGCGGGGCTCGTGTTGATGCCACGCGCGCGGTTTCCGTTGATGATTGGGTATCGATTCATGCACCTGTCGAATGGCGGGTACTCGCCGCGGAATCCGGGATTCAATGTCTCGATGATCGTGGCCGGCGTGCAGGTCAGGCGGTAACAACCCCTCATCGTTTCAAAACCGCCAGGCCGCGCCAACACTCACCATCAACGGATCCAGCTTCACGCTCTCCGGCAACGGCACGGTCGTATCGTTGCGCACGTGATTCGGCGTCGCCTCGAGCGGCATGTAAGACACCGCAACATCGATCACCACGCGCGAAGACGCGCGATAGCGCAAACCACCCTCGACCAACAACGCGGTCTCGCGATCGAACGTCATCTCGATGTCATCCGCGAAACGATCTTCGAGATCGCCGAAAATCACGATCGCCGCACCGCCGCCCGCAAACGCCGAGAAGCGCGCATCCGGCGCGAGGTGATAGCGCGCGGTGAGCGAGTACGTGTCGATGCCGAACGTGCCGAGGTCCATGTCTTCGGGGAAGATGAACGCGGGGGGATTGACGAACGTGCCTGCGAGCTGCGTTGAAACGCGAGACGTCCAGAAGACCTCAGCCGTCGCGGCAAAGCCGCGACTCGCTTCGACATCGATCTCGTTGTTCCCGAATGCGCCATTCGCTCTCGGCGAGCTCGAGATGTGGCGCATCCCGAGCTCGAGATCCGCGGCGCGCAGAGGCAGCGCGAGCAGGAACAGGGCGATCGCCGCGCGGATCATTCGAACAGTGTATCGACGTATGCCTGCGGATCGAACGGGATGAGATCGTCCGCTGCCTCGCCCACACCCACGAATTTCACCGGGATGTCGAATTGCCGCATGATCGAAAGGATCACGCCGCCTTTCGCGGTGCCGTCGAGTTTCGTGACCACCATGCCGGTGACTTTCGCAGCTTCGAGAAACGCCGCGGCCTGATTGACGCCGTTCTGTCCCGTGGTGCCATCGATGACGAGCAGCGTTTCGTGCGGCGCGCCCGGCAACTCTTTGTCGATCACGCGATGGATCTTCGAGAGCTCCTGCATCAGATGCGATTTGTTGTGCAGGCGTCCGGCGGTGTCGATGATCACGACGTCCGCGCCGCGCGACTTCGCCGCGGAGACCGCATCGTGCGCAACGGCCGCGGGATCGGAGCCGGCCTTGTGCTTCACGATCGGCACGCCGATGCGATCGGCCCACGTCCCGAGCTGCTCGATCGCTGCCGCGCGAAACGTATCCGCGGCGCCAAGGACGACGCTTTTGCCTTCGTTCTTCCAGCGCTGTGCGAGTTTCGCAATCGTCGTCGTCTTGCCGGTGCCGTTGACGCCGACGACGAGAATCACGAACGGCTTGTTGCGTCCGATCTCGATCGTCTGCGCCGTACGCCGCGGAATCAGCGCGCGCGTTTCCTCGCGGATGACTTCCGTGAGGCGATCCATCTTCGTGATCTTTTCCTCGCGCACGCGGCGCTCGAGACGATCGACGATCGCGGCTGTCAGCTCCGCGCCGACATCGGCGCCGAGGAGACCTTCCTCGAGACCATCGATCGCGGATTGATCGATCGGAAGGTCGGCAACGAGCGACTCCTTCACCTTCTCGATGATCTCGGTGTGGGTCATGAACAGCCCACGTTTTAGTTTGTCGAAGATTGATTTCTTGGGTTCGGACATAGTCGTTTTCGAGTCTCAGAGTCTTAGAGTCTTAGAGTCTTAGAGGGGAGAAAACCTCTACGACTCTACAACTCTAAGACTCTAAGACTGCTTCTATCGTCTGCCCGCCCCGCTCCCCTGCTCGCGCGATGCGATCGCGCGCCGCACCATCTCTTCATCGATGGTGAGCGTGCCGCCGTCGCGCGGTTCGAACTCGAGGCCCCGGATGATGCGGCGGTACGACTCGCGGAGCGCGCGGGCGCCGAGGCGTTTCTGGCGTGAGGCGTCCCAGGCGATGGCGACGAGGGCGCCGCGGGTGATCTGCAGGTCGATGCCGAAACGCGCGAAGTAATCGCGCGAGGTCCGGAAAATCGATCCTTCCGGTTCGACGAAAATGCGGGAGAGCTCGGGCTCGCCGAGGTCATTGAGCACGACGATCGATTCGAAGCGCGAGATGAACTGGGGCGTCATGCCGTAGCGGAAGAGATCGTCGTACTTCAGGTAATCGCCGAGATGGAACGGCAGCTCCTCGCGCACTTCGCCGGACGCGGAGACAACGACGATCGGCTTCATCGGGACGACGTCCTGTCCGATCGTCGCGCGGCGCAGCACGCTTTCGTAGAGATCTTCGAACGCGCCGCCGGCGACGAAGAGCGTTTGTCCCGAGTTGATGACGAACGTCGTGCCATCGGCTTCGAATTCGACGTTCTCGTTTTCCATCAGCGTGAGCAGTGCTTCCTGCGCGACGATGCCGCGCACGTTCGGCTGTCCGCTGACATTCGCGCGCACTTTGTCGACTTCATCGATGAAGACGATGCCGCGCTGCACGGTGCGGATGATGTCCTCGCGCGCTGCGTCGGGTCCGAGGATCTTGCGCGCGTTCTGGTAGAGCCGACCGAGGACGGCCTTGCCGTAGCCCTGACGTTCTTCCGCGAGCACGTTCGCGTTCATGCGCACGACGTTCGCGTAACCGCCGAGGTAGGGCGTCTGCACGAGAAACTGCTCGACGGCGCGCATGAGCGTGGTCTTGCCCGAGCCCGAGTTGCCGATCAGCAGCATGTTCGGCGCGGGCTGTCCGACGAGATGCTTCACCAGCGCGACGGAAATCTCGCGGATGGCGTCGTCCTGTCCGACGACGGACTTGCGCAACTCCTCGAAGATGTCGCGCGGACGCAGCGGAAAGATGTCGGCCATTTGCGGCCGGCATTGTAATGGGTTACTGGTTGCTGGTTGCTGGTTGCTGGTTACTGGTTCCATGTCGTTCAGCGCGAGAAGATCAGGCTCGCGCTGAATCACCTTGAACCAGTAACCAGCAACCAGCAACGCCTTTCTATGTAAACAACGAGAACACCACCGCCACCAGCAACAGCGCCACCACCGCTACCGAAATCCAAAGCGCCTGGATCGTCGGCTTGTGCATGTCCACCGTCTCTCTCCGTTCGCCGAGGAGGTATTGCAGGTATTCGACGCGCGGGCGGAGCACGCCGACTTTCTCCTCGAGATTCGGATAGAGCACTTCATTGATGCCGGGCACGATCACGACCGGAATGAACGTCGCGCCGCCGATGCGGTGGATGTATTCGCTGAGCGATTCGTTGTGCGGACGATCGTTCGTGCAGACGAGGCAGTGATAGACCGTCGTCGACTGCAGCACCGACAGCGCTTTCTGCGTGGCGGTCTGCGCGCGGTAGGTCTGCACGACGGAATCCGAGGTCTGGCGGAGGATGCGCTCGTTCAGGTCGGGGATGCGCGTGAAGATGAAAATCGTCTCGCCGGATGCGAGGGGGAGTTTCTCCTCGCGGCGATAAATGATCTCGCCGTATTCATCCCACCATTCGGGACCTTGTTCGGTCGTGAAGCCCTCTTCTCCGAGGCGCTCCATGAGGCGGAGGACGGGATCGCTCCCGGCCGGCGATTCGATCGGTTTCTCAGCTTTGAGCTCTTGCATATTTCCTGACGAGACGGATCAGGTCGTCGAATTCAAAAGGTTTACCCATGTAGTCATCGGCGCCGCAAACGCGCGCCTTTTCAGCGATGTCGCGGTCGCCGGACACGACGACGTACGGAATGTTCTTCGTCTCGGGATTCGATTTGAGCGTGCTGCAGAGTTGCTCGCCGCCCATTCCTTTGATGGTGAGGTCCGCAAAGATCATGGCCGGCTTCGCGGCCAACGCGCTGGTGAGCGCGGCGTCGCCATCAGCGACGACCTGCGATTCGAAACCGCTGCGTTGCAGCACGAGTGAGATCAGCCGCGCTACCTGGGGATCGTCTTCGACGACGAGAATCACGGCGACCTCCTTAGAAATCGAACTGCACGCGCATGCTCTTGCGCGCATGGCCGAGGGCTGCGCCTGCGAGAGCGCCCAATCCGTTGGCGAATGTATCGGGCAATGACGTCACGCGGGTCGGCAGCGTTTGCTGCCACAGCACCATCGCCGCTGCGAATGCAACCGCGCCGATGATCGTCCAGAGATACGCCGCACGGCGCGAGCGCGTTCGCCCATCGAGTGCGAGGAATGCGAGAAAGCCCCACGGTACGAAGAGGAACACGTTCGCGAGTACCGGCATCAGAAACGCGAGCAGCGCATCGCGCGACACGGGTCCGCCGCCGGAGCCGAGGAGCCGCGCCAGAATCTCGCGGATCGGATGCGTCTCCGCTGCGTACGCCTTCCCGGAAAGGAAATAGATCAGCGACGCGATCGCGATGGTGGTCAGCGCCAACAACGCGAACGTCACCGACGCGCGGACCCGGATGATGTGGACCTGCCGCCTTCCCATTCCGGTACTTTAGCTGATGACGCATGTCTGGCCGGGTCCGATTGCCATTGAAGTGCCAACCGCCGACAAACGCATCCGCTACAATCCTCAATAACTTCATGGTTTCCCTTCGCATCGCCCCCTATCGACAGATCGCTCAGGAGATCGCTGCGCGGCTCGCCGCGTCGCGCGCGGGGGCAGACCCCATCGGCGCGTGGGCGGAGGAAGTCATCATTCCGTCACGCGGCGTGGCCGAGGCCATCACCGCGGAGCTCGTGCGGCAAATGCCGAACGGCATCGCCAGTCTCCGATTGCACACACCGGAGGAGCTCGCGAGACGCGTCGTGGTGCGCACGCCGGATGACCTCGAGCGGCGTCTGGCGATGCGCGTTGCGGTGCGCACGATCGATCATCCGATGATGGAGAGCCGCGGCGTCGCGTCGATGCTGGAGCGCGCCTATCGCGACGTGCGAGACAGCGGCCTGACCCTCGCCGAGCTCGCAAAGCGTGTCTCTACGACACGTGGATTGCGCAACCCCAAAAGAACGGAAGCGATCGTGGGTGCGTGGCGGGAGTACGAGCGTTTGATCGCGCAGCTGAACGCGATCGATGCCGCGGATCGCCTGCGAAGAGTGAACAGCGATCTGCCGATGCAACTCCTCGCCGGCTTCTACGACATGACCGGCGCGCAGCTCGCGCTCGTACAGTCGCTGCTCGATGCAGGACGCATCGCAGCGATCTGGGTCCCGACCGAAGAGCCGTTCGCGCAGCCGTTTCTCACGGCTCTCGCGCCACACGTGACGGTCACGCCAACCGACAACCGACAACCGACAACCGACAACGCCAATCAATACGATTCGCTGATCGACGAGCTCCGCGACGTCACCGCGCGCGTCGCCGCACTCCTCGCCCAGGGCACGCCCGCGAGCGAGATCGGTATCGTCGCCCGCTCGCTCGAACCGTACGACGCGCGCCTGCTCAACCGCTTCGCCGAGGAGCACGGATTCGCGACGACGCTCACGGATGAAACTCCGTTGAATGCACATCGCATCGGCCGCGGCGCGATGACGCTGCTCCGTCTGCGCGAGCGCGGCTTCCTCCGCGCCGAAGTCCTCGAGCTGCTGCGCGACGGCCTGCACGTGAAAACACAGATCAATATCGATGGCGCCGACTCCTCGACACGACGCGCGAGAGTCGCCGGTGGCGTCAGCGAAGAGCTGCGCAAGATGCGCACGCGCGATCCGATCATCGCGGACTACATCGCCGTCGTCGCCGAGCTCGAAGCGCTGACCGCCACCATCGACCTCGACTTCATCTCGCGCCTCTCGACGCTCTTCCGCATCGAGACCGACACCGATCTCGCCGCAGCCGAGATCCTCGACAAGATCGCCGCCGTCTTCCGCCGCACCGCCGTCTGGAACCGCGGCTTCGACGTCACCGCCGTCCTCGACGCCATCGAGCACGAATCGCTCAACCGACAACCGAGAACCGACAACCGACAACTCATTTGGGCCGGCGATGTGATGCGCTTCCGCGGCCGCTCGTTCACGCACCTGTTCGTCGTGCGCATGCAGGACGACGTCTTCCCGCAACGCCGCACCGAAGATCCGCTCCTCCCCGATTCCGATCGCCGTCTGCTGCGTCTCCGCGAAATCGGCGACGGCCGCGAGGAAGAACAACTCCTCTTCTCCCTCCTCGGCGACGCCAGTCCGAACGTGCACTTCTCGTTCGCGACCGGCGACGGCTTCGGCAAAGTCCTCCGCAAATCCCGCTATCTGCGCAACATCGAAACCGTCGCAATCACGCTGGCTCACCCTCAACCAGCAACCAGCAACCAGCAACAGCGCCCTCTCCAATTGCTCGCGAAATCCGGCACCCGCTCCGTCTTCGACGGCTACATCGGTGCCCTCAGCGACACGCTCCGCGAGAAACTGACCGCCGTCTCCCCCACGCAGCTCGAAGACTTCGGCGAGTGCCCCCAGAAGTTCCTCCTCAAGCACCTCCTCGGCGTCACGGAGCTCGACGCACCCGAGCGCGAGTTGCAGATCCACCATCGCGAGAAGGGCTCGATCGACCATCGCATCCTCGAAGGCTTCTATCGCCATCTCACCGCGGAAGATCTCGCGAACGCTGCCGCCACACTGCCGCAACTTCCCGATGCACTCGGATCGAAACTCGACGCGCTGATCGACGCTCAGTTCGACGCGCACGAATCCGTCGTGCCGCCATTCAATCGCACCGTACGCGGCATCGAGCGTCGCGCGACCAAACGCATCCTCCGCGAGTTTCTCGCCAGCGACATCGCCGACCTCGACGCGCAGGAGCTCGTGCCGCGCTGGTTCGAATACCGCTTCGGCGCGAAGTCGCGCCGCATCGAAAACGCGCCGCCGTCCGATCATCCCGATCCGTTCCTCGTCGATGCCGGCGGCGTGCCCGTGCGCGTCGAGGGCACGATCGACCGCATCGACATGGATCGCGATCCGACGCAATCGCGTTTCCGCATCGTCGACTACAAGTCCGGCAAAGCCCTCCGCCACGTCAACCTCGGCGACAAGATCGATCGCGGCGTGCGCCTGCAACTCGCGCTTTACGCGATGGCCGTGGCCGAATTCTTCGAAGCCAAACCCGAGCACGTGAGCGGCACGATCAAGCCGATCGTAGTCGGCGAAGCGAAGGCTGCGAAGTTCGCGTTTGCGCTGCACGAAAAACGCGACGCGCTCGTGGAAACGCTGGAGATCTTCGTCCGCGCGATCCTGAGCGGCAAGTTCCCCGCGTTTCCGAACGACAATGACGCCGAGTTCAACTCGTGCAAGTACTGCCCGGTCAATCACTCCTGCCGCACGCGGCATGACCTCGACGAGCGCTACGCGGTGCAACAGCAAAAGGACCCGCGCACGTTACTGGGCGGACGCGCGTGACGCTGCAACAGACGTTCGATTTCGGTCGCGTGAGCCCACCGCCGCCCTCGCGACGCAATCTCGTCATCGAAGCCGGCGCAGGCACCGGCAAGACGACGGCGATCGTGGCCGAAGTTCTGAAGCTGATGATCGAGGGCGAGGATGTCGCACCCGAACGCATCGTGCTGATGACGTTCACGGAGAAGGCGGCGGGAGAGATCGCGGATCGCATTCGGGGCGCGCTCGAAGAGCTCGCGGTGCAGTTGTCGGTTGTCGGTTCTCAGTGGTCCGAGCATTCGCGGTCGACGGGAGCTCTCGGACAACCGACAATCGACAACCGACAACCGCTCACGTGGCCGTCCGGCTCGCCAAACCCACTCGTCACGGCAAGCGCGGATGCGGTCACGAAGAGCGCGATCGATCATCACCTCGCGAACATCGACTCGCTGCGCTCGCAGACGATTCACTCGTTCTGCCAATCCCTTCTGCGCAGCTTTCCGATCGAAGCGGAGCTCGATCCGCAGTTCAAGATCATCGAAGGGTTCGAGCGCTCGCTCCTCTACAGCCAGCTTTACGATGCGTGGGTCGATGCCGAAACGCGCGTCGATCCGCAGCCTGAAATCGTCCGCGAGTGGGAGCTGCTGTTCACGCACGTCGGCTACCTGTTTCAGATTCGCGAGGTCGTGATGTCGCTGGTGGAGCGGCGCGATCTGCTGAACGAGACCGACTACGACTTCGGCGATTTCGAGCGCGATGTGTTGCCGAAGCTCGAAGAAGCCGTCATCTGGATCTGCCGCGATACCGCGACGTGCAAGGACGCGTCGGCGACTCGCGTGGCCGCGTATCTGCGTGCGACGCCGTTCAAAGGCGGCTCACTCGATCGATGGATCGAGTATCTCGAACCGATCGCGGCGAGCATGCGCAACATCGATCTCCGGTACTGCGGCCCGGTGAAGGAGCCGATGGTCGTCCTGCGCTCCGGCGACAAAGGCGAGTCGATCTACGACCGTCTCGTCTCGCATCGCGTGTCGCTCGCGTTGCTCGCGTTGACGCGACGCTTCCTGAACTTTCTCGATGTCGAGAAACGCAAGCTCGGTGTCGTCGACTTCGACGATCTCCTGCTCCGCACACTCGCGGTTCTCGGCGACGACGCGGTTCTCGCACGCGCGCGATCGCAGTTCGACTTCATCTTCGTCGACGAGTTCCAGGACACGGACCGCACGCAGGCGCGCATCATCGACAAGCTCTCGCGCGATGCCAGCGGTGCGCACGTCGCGGGAAAAACGATCGTCGTCGGCGATCCGAAACAGTCGATCTACGGATTCCGCCGGGCCGATCCCGAAACGTACTATCGAATGACGGAAGACCTCGCGCGCGGCGGCGCGGAGCAGCGCATTCTCGACGAGCAGTACCGCAGCGATCCGCCGCTCCTCGACGCCATCAACGTGATGTTCGATCGGCTCTTTCCCGAGCAGCCGATCCACGATCCGAACGTCTTTCGTCCCGCGTATCACTCGCTGAAAGCACGCGCGAAACCGCGTCGCGAGATGGACGCACGCGTCACGATCATCAACGCGCAGCACCAAGAAAAGTCGGATCGCTTTTTTGCGGAAGCGGAGGCAATTGCGGAGTGGATTCGTTCACATCGCGATGCATCCGATCCGCTCGATTTGCAGCGATTCGCGATTCTGTTTCGGCGATTGACGAAG
>DASYLL010000129.1:0-15976 GCA_036009605.1 Thermoanaerobaculia bacterium
GCGCAGCGCTTTCTGGGCAAGAAGGTTCTTGTCCATCCAGGCCAGCAGCTCCGGACTGTCGTAGACCGTTGGATACCGCAACTCATCGACGAGAAAGAGAAGGACGTTCGGACGTTTCGCCATACTGGGGAGAGCCCAAAAACAACCGTTTCCCTACCCGTCAAACGATCGCGCGCACCGCCGCAATGAGCGATGTGTAAGCGAACGGCTTGAGGATGTATCCAACGGGACCGTTCATCTTCGCGATCTGCGTCTCGAGCTCGCCTGCATGACCTGTCGCGAAGACGATCGGCAGGTTGGGATGCTTGATGCGGATGCGTGCGAACACTTCGATTCCGGAGACATCGGGCAGACCAACATCGAGCACGACGAGGTCCGGCTTGAACGACGTGATGGCATCTCCGGCCTTCGCGCCACGGTCGACGATCGAGGTCTCGGCTCCCATCATCTCGACCATCATCGCCAGCGCGTCCGCGACCGCTTCCTCATCTTCGACGAGCAACACGCGCCGCACGCTCTCCGGCCACGAAGCCGGCTTCTCCTCCACGGCCATCGGCGCAACCTGAGTCGCCGGCAGCGCGATCTCGAATCGCGCACCGCGATGATCGGCATTGACGTCGACGCTGACGGCGCCGCCGTGCTTGCGAATCACTTCGTGCACGATCGCCAGACCGAGGCCGGTGCCGTGCGAGTTGGTAGTGAAGAGCGGCTCGAACACGCGAAGAGCGAGCTCGGGCGCGATTCCGGGTCCGTCGTCTTCGACGATGAAGCAGACGAATCCCTCATCGCGAGACGCGAGTCCGGTCCATGCCGATTCCACGCGCGCCGTGATCGAAAAGACGCCGCTCCCGTGCATCGCTTCCTTCGCGTTTGCCGCGAGATTCGAGAAGACCTGCTGCAGGTGATGCGGGTCCGCGGCGATGCAGAGATTCTCCGGCACGTCGAGGCGCAGCTCGACGTCCGGGCCGAGCATCGTCTGCAGTTCGTCCGCGTTTGCGGTGAGCCATGCTTTCACGTCGATCGGAAGCTGCTCGGGCTCGCTCGTATGCGCATAGCGAAGGATCTGATGCGTGATGCGTCCGCCGCGCTCGCAGGCGTTGGCAATGCGCTCTGCAGCGCGCTGCAGAACGTGCTCCGTGGGTGAACGTCGCAGGACTTCGCTGAACGGCTGGATGGACATCAGCACGTTGTTGATCTCGTGCGCGATCTTCGCCGCGAGATGACCGAGGCTGGCCATGCGCTCGGTTTCCTCGAGATGACGCTCGAGGCGGCGATGCTCGGTGACGTCGAGCGATGTGCCGATCAGTCCCGTGAACTCGCCGTTCTTCGAGCTCTGCGCGGCCGCGGTGACGAACACATCGCGGTAGTCGCCGTCGCGGCCGCGGGCGCGCATTTCGAACTGCGTCCAGCCATCCTCTTCGTGGGCGTGGCTCATGGCCTCGATCACGCGATCGCGATCGGCAGGGTGTACGCGCTCGAGCCAGGGATCGCCGGTCACGTGCGACTCACCTAGAAACTCGGCGACTGCTTTGTTCTCGAAGTCGGTGATCCCTGCCGTGTTCGTTCGCCAGATCATCACCGGCACGGCATCCGCGACCTGCCGAAACAGCTCCTCGCTCCGGCGCAACGCTTCTTCCGACGCGACCTGCTCGGTGACGTCCATCGACACACCGCGCACTCCGATTGGTTCCCCGGCCTCGTTCCGGATCATGCTGACGTGCGATTCGCACCAGATCACGCGGCCATCTTTGCGGACGAGCCGGAATCGATGCGTACCGCCCTGGTTACTGGAGATCTGCGCGGCGCTGACGCGCTCGAAAATCTCACGATCGGGCTCGTAAATCAGCTCGATGACCGTCTGGAAGCGCGTCGAGTACTCCTCCGCGGAGTAGCCGAGCATGACCTCGACATAGTCGCTGACATAGTGAGTCTCGCCGTCGAACGAGTCTTCCCACACGACGCCGGGGACGTTGCCGAGCATTTCCTCGAGGCGCGCGTGCTGGCGTTCGAGCTCGGCGTTGAGGCGTTCCCGTTCGCGTTCGGCGAGGTACTGGCTGGTGATGTCGCGGGCGATTCCGAAGACGCCCATCGGTCCGCCGTCCTCGAGGACGACGCTCTTGAGCGTTTCGAGCCAGCGTTCCGTGCCGTTGGGCTCGATGAGACGCTCGACTCGACGAAAGGTCTGGCCGGTACGCAGGACTGTCGCGTCATCGGCGTTGTACTCGTCCGCCATGACGGGAAAAAAGTCGTGATCGGTGCGCCCGATCATGTCCTCCGGAGTCACTCCCGCGACGTCCGCCAGCGCGCGATTGACCGCGATGAATCGCGATTGCAGATCCTTGACCCAGGCGGGATCGGTCATCCCGTCGATCAGAGCCTGCTGGAGCGAGAACGCGCGCTGGGACATAAAAACGACCTCTCCGAGCACACCCGGCGGGGACATTACCGTCAAACCTGCATCCATCATCGCTGCTCTCCTGCCGCTGTTCAGTGTCGAGTCCCCTGAACGGCCCGGAAAATACAGCGGGAGAACAACACATCCATCCGCAACCTCGCCACCGAGCGGGAGGCCCTTGGGAGAACGATCCTTTGTGGTGTCGGCGGATTATAGGCGTTCAGCGAACGCTAGAATGTCCCCTATGCTCCCGCGACGATCCATCGGCCAGTTCCTTCTCCTCGCACTGTTGGCGCTCCCCGCGCTCGCGGGCAACGCCCGGTGGACGATTCAGGGACCTCACGGTGGCGGCGTCGCCCGGCTGGAGTTCGATCCGGCCGATCCATCGATCGCGTACACCGCGACCCCCAACGGCCTCTTCCGCAGCACGGACGGCGGCGTGCACTGGCTCGCGGTCGCGCCGTTTCTCGGGCTCAACATCCTGGACGTCGCCGTCGCGGAGGGCGATCCACAGAAGGTTTTCGCATCGACGACCAGCGGCATTTACGGCAGCGTCGATCGCGGAGTGACCTGGAACCGCGTGCATCCCTTCGCCTCCTATGCGATCGCGGTGAGCGGCAATGCGCAGGTGATCTACAGCAGCTCGTCGTCGGGGCCGATCCGCTCCTCCGATGGCGGTGCGACGTTCGGCAGCACCGGCAGCGGTTTTCCGCAATTGCCCGGCATCGTCGCAATCGCAATCGATCCGCAGAGCTCCGACACGGTCTACGCAATGACCCTCCTGGGCGCCGGCGTGTACAAGTCGATCGACGGCGGCGCGCATTGGACGCTCGCAAACAGCGGACTGAGCTCGCCGGTCTACCTTTCGCTGCTCCTCGATCCTTCCAACCCGCAAACGCTCTACCTCGGCGCCGGAGGAAACATCTACAAGAGCACGGACGGCGCAGCCTCATGGACCGCGCTCCCCAATCTGCAGGGCATCTACTGCTACTCGCTGGCGATTCGCGCCGGAACGCCGTCGACTCTCGTTGCGGGAGGAAATTCCGGCGTTCGGATCAGCACGAACGGCGGTGCGTCGTGGACGCTTCCGAAACTCGCCTCGCTGAGCTCCGTGGCGATCGATCCGTTGAATCCTTCCAATCTGCTCGCCTCCGCCGGATCGAATCTCTTCCGCAGTACGGACGGCGGCGCAACGTACGCATTGGTCGGCTCGGGCCTGACCGCGCAATACACGCAATCGATTGCCATCGACCCGCGCAATGAATCGATCGTCTATGCGACCGGCCCCGCGGGAATCTTCAAGAGCGCGGATCGCGGCCGGACCTGGTCGGCGCCAGGCTCGACGTCCGACTCCGTGACTGGCCCGCCCACTGCCTACTTTGCCGTCGATGCGCTCGATTCGCAGATTCTCTATGCCGTTTCATCCGGCGGAATGTCTCGCAGCACGAACGGCGGTGTCTCGTGGCAGAACTTCACCAGCGGGCTTCCTGCCGGCATCGCGGTTACGATCGCCGTCGATCCGCATACGGGAGCGCTCTACACGGTGGTCTCCGAAATGATCTTCCGAAAGAGCGGCGATGCGCCGTGGGTCGGGCGCAGCAACGGCCTGCCTGCCTCCGGCTTCAGCCCGCGCTTCATCGCCATCGATCCGCAGAACCCCGCGACGTTGTACACGGGCGGCGCAACGGGCTTGTACAAGAGTGTCAACGAAGGCGGGAACTGGACGCCCATCAACGCCGGGATCCTCCAGGTCGTGCCGGCCGGTCTCGCGGTCGACCCGTACGATTCCGGTCATCTCTTCATGTGGTCCGCACAGGTCGCTTATGAGTCGACCAACGGCGGCACGAGCTGGACGCCGCTTGCCAGCGTCGTGGCCAACAGCGTCCTGGCCTTCGATCCGGCCGCTCGGGGGTGTGTCTACACGCGAAGCTACGACGGCGTGAGGCGCAGCATCGACGGAGGAAAGACCTGGCAGTCGCTCGGAAACGCCGACGCACCGTTCGACACCACGCTGTTCGCGATCGCCCCGGGCGGGAAAACGCTCTATGCCGGAGGCCCAAGGGGCGGCGTCTGGACGTACGACTTCGGCCGCCGCCGCGCCGCGACACACTGATGCCATATATGACGTGCCGGTGCCATTCGTGACACGAATGACACCAAACTGAGGATCACAGCAGGCTTTTTGCTACCGTTGCCTTCGATGGTTGTCCGTTCACTCCTCGTCTCAGCCTTACTCGTCCTCTTTGCAGGGTGCAAAGGCGACTCTTCCTCCGCTTCCGCGCAGGAAGGAGATCGCGATCAGGCCCCGAAATCCGTGCAGATCGCAAGCGTGACCGAGCAACGCCTCGGCACGTCCGTGCTCGTCAACGGCACACTCGACGCCTACGACCGCACCACCGCCAGCGCCAAAGTCGCCGGACGCGTGCAGGTCATGGCCGTCGACCTCGGCAGCCGCGTCGTCCGCGGCCAGGTCATCGCGCGCATCGACCCCACCGACTACGGCATCCGCCTGCAGCAATCCGAAGCCGGCCTCGCACAGGCTCGCGTCCGCCTCGGCCTTCCTACCGAAGGGGCGAGCGATGGCGTCGATCCGACCGATACGCCGACCGTGCGCGAAGCGCGCGCGGTGCTCGAAGAAGCGCAGTCCAACCGCGCGCGCTACGAGGCCCTGTTGAGGGAAGGGCTCGTCTCGAAAGCCGATTTCGATCAGGTGCAGTCGCAGACGCGCGTCGCGGAGAGCCGCTATCAGGATTCGCTCGAAGAGATCCGCAACCGACAAGCCGTCGCGACGCAACGGCGCGCCGAGGTTGCACTGGCGCGACAGCAACTCGCGGATACGACGGTGGTGGCGTCGTTCGATGGCGTGGTCGAAAGGCGCATCGCATCCGTCGGTGAATTTCTCGCCGCCGGTGCGCCTGTTGCGGAGATCGTGAAAGTCGATCCGCTCCGTTTCCGCGCCGACGTTCCCGAACGCGACGCCGCAACCGTTCGCGTCGGACAAACGGTGCAACTCGCAGTCGATGGAGTTTCGGGCGAGTTCACGGGACGCGTCACGCGGCTCAGCCCGACGATCACCGAACGCACCCGCGTGCTGCAAATGGAAGCAGACATCCGCAACAACGGAGCGCTGCGCGCGGGCTCGTTCGCACGCGCGACGATCGTCACGGATGCGACAGCGTCCTCGATCACGATTCCGCAGGACGCGCTCATCACGTTTGCGGGCATCGACAAAGTGATGGTCGTCGAGAAGGGCAAGACGAAAGAGAAACCGGTCACGGTCGGCCGCCGCTCGAACGGCGTGATCGAGATCGTGAGCGGTGTGAAAGCCGGAGAAGAAGTGGTGCGCAATCCGGTGAACTTGCGATCGGGACAGGCAGTGGTAGCGCGATAGATGTCATCCCGAGCGTAGCGAGGGACCTGGGCGGGCGGCGCGGCAGGCACGGTCTTCGCGCCCCGCCCACACAGGTCCCTCGCTACGCTCGGGATGACAGGCGGCAACGAACTCATGCAAAAACTCGCAGAAATCTGCATCAAACGCCCCGTCTTCGCATCGATGATCGTGCTCGCGCTCGTCGTCGTCGGCGCGGCGGGATACTCACGACTCGGCGTCGATCGCTATCCGTCCGTCGATCTCCCCACCGTCAGCGTCCGCACGTCCCTCCCCGGCGCAGCGCCGGAAGAGATCGAGGCGCTGGTCACGCAGCAGGTCGAAGAGGTCGTGAACACCGTCGACGGCATCGACGAGCTGCGCTCCGTCTCCGGTCCCGGCACGTCGAACGTGATCGCCACGTTCAAGCTCGACCGCGATCTCGAGACCGCGACGCAGGACGTGCGCGATCGCGTCAACACGATCCTCAGCCGATTGCCGGAAGACGCAACGCCTCCGGTCATCTCGAAGTTCGACAACGACAGCTCCCCCATTCTCACCATCGCGCTGTCCGGCGAGCTCTCGCTGCGCGAGCTGACCGAGCTCGCCGACAAAACCGTGCGCATCCAGCTCGAGCGCATCAGCGGCGTCGGCGAAGTGCGCGTCACCGGCGGACTCGAACGCGCGATCAACGTCTGGATCGACGCCGATCGCCTCGCCGCGTACCAGCTTCCGATCACGGCCGTGCGCCAGTCGCTCGACCGCCAGAACGCAGACCTCCCCGGCGGCAACGTCACCGGCGATCGCCAGGAACTGACGCTGCGAACGATGGGCCGCTACACGGAGCCCTCCGCGTTCGAAAACCTCGTCATCGCCACACGATCTTCAGCGACGAGCACCACAGACAACCGACAACCGACAACCGACAACACCGGTACAGCAGTGCCGGTGCGCATCCGCGACGTCGGCCGCGTCGAAGACGGCACCAAGGAACAGCGCAGCGTCGCGCGACTCAACGGCGTCCCCACGGTCACGCTCGAGATCCGCCGCCAGTCCGGCGCCAACACGATCGCCGTCATCGACGGCATCAAGGACGTGCTCCCCGAAGTGCAGACGCAGCTTCCGGCCGGCGTGAAGATGGAGCTGATCCGCGATCAGTCGCGCTACATCGAAGCCGCGCTGCACGAGATCAAGCTCCACCTCGTCCTCGGATCGCTGCTGGCCTGCCTCGTCGTCCTCGTGTTCATGCGCTCGCTGCGCTCGACCGTCATCGCCGGCATCGCCATCCCCGCCTCGGTCATCGCCACGTTCGGAATGATGTGGGCGCTCGACTTCACGCTGAACAGCGTGACGATGCTCGCACTCGTGCTGATGGTCGGCATCGTCATCGACGACGCCATCGTCGTGCTCGAAAACATCTTCCGATTCATCGAAGAAAAGAAGATGAATCCGATGGAAGCCGCGGCCGCCGCGACGAAAGACATCGGCCTCGCCGTCCTCGCGACGACGCTCTCGCTCGTCGTCATCTTCCTGCCGGTGTCGTTCATGTCGTCGATCTCCGGCCGGTTCCTCTACCAGTTCGGTATCACCGCCGCGGTCGCGATCCTCGTCTCGCTGCTCGTCTCCTTCACGCTCACGCCGATGATGAGCTCGCGCCTCCTCGGCGCGAAAGACGCCGAAGGCGGACACGGCTCGCGCAGCGGCTTCTACGGCCGCATCGACGCGCTCTACATGCGCATGCTGCAGTTCTCGATGCAGCGCAGAAAGCTCATCGCCATCGCGGCCGTCATCGTCATCCTCACGAGCATCCCGCTCTACAAAGCGGTCAAGCAGGAGTTCATCCCGACAAACGTCGACGAAGCCGAATTCGACGTGAGCATCAACGCGCCGCAAGGCACGAGTCTCGCCGCGATGAATGAAGCGATGATCGCGATCGAGAAGGAACTGCAGGCCACGCGCGGCGTGCGGCTCATCCTCTCCTCCGCGGGCGGCGGCTTCCTCAGCGCAACGTCGAGCGGCAGCGCCTACGTGCGCATCGCACCGCACGAAGAACGCACGCTCTCCTTCACGAAGCTCTGGCATTCGATGAAGGAAGGCAAACCGTGGAACGTGTTCCGCGGCAACTACTCCGCGCAGGACGTGATGCAGGAAGTCCGCAGACGGACGCGCAAGTTCGCGCCGATCCGCGTCGCGCCGCGCAATCCGCCGTCGTTCAACTTCGGTCCCGGCGGACGCTCCGACATCAACTTCGTCATCCGCGGCCCGGAGATCGAGCAGCTCGCCGCGTATGCCGCGGAGCTGACGTCGCGCGTTGAAAAGCTCGAAGGCTTCAACGATCTCGATACAAATCTCGAGCTCGACAAGCCCGAGCTGCGCGCCAACATCGACCGCGCCCGCGCCGCCGACCTCGGCGTCTCGACCTCCGACATCGCCACGAGCCTCAACGTGATGGTCGGCGGCGATCAGGAAGTGACACGCTATCGCGACGCATCGGTCAACGAGGACTACGACGTGCAGCTGCGTGTCGAGCAGGCGAATCGCGAAGATCCCGCGTCGATCGGACGTCTCTACGTTCCGACCGAAAGCGGCGATCTCGTGCGACTCGACAACGTCGTCTCGATCGAGCGCGGTGTGAGTCCGTCACGTATCGATCGCCTCAATCGCGAACGCCAGGTCACGGTCTCCGCGAGCGTCGGCCCCGGCTTCGCACTCGCCGATCGCATCGAGGTGATGCGCGAAGAGATCGGGAAGATGGGACTGGCCTCGGGATACACGACCGTCGTCACCGGCCGCGGCCGCGAGCTCGAGCGCACGTTCACCGAGTTCCTCTGGGCGTTCCTGCTCTCGATCATCTTCATGTACATGATCCTGGCGTCGCAGTTCGAGAGCACGATCCACCCGATCACGATTCTGCTTTCGCTGCCGCTGGCGATTCCGTTCGCGCTGCTCTCGCAATGGCTCACCGGCAACACGCTCAACCTCTACTCCGCCCTCGGCATCCTCGTGCTCTTCGGCGTGGTGAAGAAGAACTCGATCCTGCAGGTCGATCACATGAACAACCTCCGTGCACACGGCATGGAGCGCGACGCGGCGATCCTGCAGGCCAATCGCGACCGACTGCGACCCATCCTCATGACGACGCTCGCGCTCGTCGCCGGCATGCTGCCACTGGCACTCGGCACCGGCCCCGGCGCGGAAGAACGACGCTCGATCGCCGTCGTGGTCATCGGCGGACAGTCGCTGTCGCTCCTGCTCACGCTGCTCGTGACGCCGGTCGCCTATTCGCTGTTCGACGATCTCGCGCAAAGCCATCGCTGGCGTCCCGTCGTGATCAAACTCAAGCGCGCGCGCGAACGCATGACGCTCGCGTTTGCGCGCAGACGCTAAAACGCTGTCATCCCGAGCGTAGCGAGGGACCTGTGCGGGCGGGGCGCTGAACATGATCTTCGCGCCCCGCCCCTCACAGGTCCCTCGCTACGCTCGGGATGACAGGGCGCTCCTATAATCAGCGGTACGTGATCGATCCCGAGTACCAACAACGCCTCGAAACGATCTTTCTCCGCGTCGTCGAAGCTCCTCCTGAAGAGCGCCAGGCGATTCTCGAGCGCGAATGCGCAGGCGACGAACGCCTGCTGCGCGACGTCGAAAGTCTCCTCGCTCACGATGACGGCGGCGGCGCGACCGCCATTCGCAGTCTCCTCTCCGAAGAAGCTGCATCGCTCGCGGGAAATCTCGAGCAACGCTGGATCGGACGCCGCATCGGCGCCTGGAAAATCACCGGCATCCTCGGACGCGGTGGCATGGGCGCGGTCTATGCCGTCGCACGCGATGACGGCGCGTTTCAGCAACACGCGGCGTTGAAGATCGTCCGTGCGGACGTCGACAGCGAACACGGGCGCCGCCGCTTTCTCGAAGAGCGACAGATCCTCGCGCATCTCAATCATCCGAACATCGCCCGCCTGCTCGACGGCGGCGAGACCGATGACGGCGTCCCGTTTCTCGTCATGGAAGCGGTCGACGGATTGCCGATCACCGAACACTGCGACGCGCACAATCTGCCGCTGCACGCGCGACTGCGATTGTTCGCGATCGTCTGCCGCGCCGTGCACTTCGCGCACACGCAACTGATCGTGCATCGCGATCTCAAACCGTCGAACATCCTCGTGACCTCGGACGGCACGGTGAAGTTGCTCGACTTCGGCATCGCGCGTCTGATGACTCCCGGCGCCGCGCCGCTGCCGCCCACACTCGGCGAGCTCGCGCTCACCCCCGACTACGCGAGCCCCGAACAACTGCGCGCCGAACCGGTGACGACTTCGAGCGACATCTATTCGCTCGGCACCGTCCTCTTCGAAATGCTCACCGGACGCAAGGCACACAAGTTCAGCTCGTACACGCTGCCGGAGTTTCTGCGCGTCGTCTGTGAGACCGAGGCGCTCGTGCCGAGTGAAGCGGCACCGGGTCAGGCGCGCCAACTGCGCGGCGATCTCGATCACATCGTGTTGAACGCGCTGCGCAAGGAACCACTGCGCCGCTACGCCTCGGCCGAACAACTCGCGGAAGACATCGACCGCCATCTCAACGGAATGCCCGTCACCGCGCGTCCGGATTCGTGGCGCTATCGCGCGGGCAAATTCATCCGCCGCAATCGCCTCGCCGTCACCGCCGCAGCACTGATCCTCCTCTCACTCCTCGCCGGCATCGCCGGAACGATGTGGCAGGCACGCCGCGCCGAACGTCGTTTCGCGCAGGTACGCCAACTCGCGAACACGTTCCTCTTCCGCTTTCACGACGAGATCCGCGAGCTCCCCGGCTCGACGCGTGCACGCGAGCTCGTCGCGAGCACCGCGCTCGAATATCTCGACAATCTCGCGAAGGATGCGCAAAGCGATACGACGCTGCAGATGGAGCTCGGCACCGCCTACGAAAAACTCGGCGACGTCCTCGGCAACCCACGCGAATCGAACCTCGGCCGCACCGACGAAGCGCTGTCGAGTCTCGAGAAATCGCTGCGTTTGCGCATCGCAGCCAGTGGTGCCGCCGTCGACAACGAGACTGAAGGTCGCGCGGTGATGCAGTCGCACATCAAGCTCGCCGATGTGCTGCTCAACGCCGGCAAAACGGATGAGTCGCAGCCGCATGTCGACGCAGCGCTCGCGCTCGCGATGCGCTACGGCACGACACAACATCGCGCGGTCGCACACAGCCGCGTCGGCGAGCTCGCGCTGCGCCGCGGCGATCTGGTCGCAACCGAAAGTGCATACCGCGTTGCACTCGCCGAAGCACAACGCGCCACAGTAGAAGCGCCGACGCCCGACAGTCCTTTGGTCGTGCTCTCCGCCGCGAGCCGACTCGGATATGTGCTCAAGATGGCCAGCCGCCAGAAGGAAGCACTCGCAGCGCTCGATGCAGCTCTGCAGGCCGCGGAGCGATTGCACGCGGCGGAGCCATCGCGCACCGCGTACGTCCGCCACATGATGAACATTCACAACGATCGCGGCGACACGCTGCGCAGTCCGTTCGCCGCGGAAGGCATGTATCCGAAGCTGTCGCTGAAAGAGCATGAGGAGGCGCTGAAGCACGCGATGTGGATCGCCAACGCCGATCCGAACGAGCACGCTGCGCGTGTCGGAATTCTGTTCGCGAAAGCGCAGATCGCCGATGTCTGGCGCGAGCTCGATCCGGCGCGCTCGCTCCCGCTCTTCGAAGCGTTGTTCGCAGACACCGACGCGCTCCTGCGCAACGACCCGTCGAACTTTCAAATGCAGTGGCTGGCCGCGGTGCTTCGCGTTGCGTATGCCGATGCCTCACGCGCGGCCGGTCACCCCGAAGCACTGCGTCGTTATGACGACGCGGTGGCGCGCATCGAGAAAATGCGCGAGTCGGATCGCGGCCGCTCGATCAGTCGACGCGATCTCACCAAGGTTCTTGCCGAGCGCGGTGCCTTGCGTCTCTCGCGCAATGATGTGACCGGAGCCGCCGCGGACGCTGCGGCCTGCACCGCGCAGGCAGCGACATTCGTAACGGCGGATGCGCGTCCGATGGATCTCCGCGACATCGCAACTTGCTACGAGCTCGCCGGCGATGTCGCTGCGCGAACGCGCCAACCGCAGGAAGCCGTGCGACACTTCGACGAAGCACTCGTGCGCTGGCGCGAATTCGGACAACGCAAACTCGACAGCGCGTTCCTCCGCGAACGAAAAGCAGCCGCGGAACAACGGCGCACGGCGGCTCTGGCCATGCAATGACAACCGAGGACATCAGCCGTCTGCTGCACCAGTCGCGCGAAGGCAACCGCGCGGCGATGGACGAGCTGCTGCCGCTCGTCTACGAAGAGTTGCGACGCATCGCCGCGTCGTATCTTCGCGCGCAACGCCCGGACCATACGCTGCAACCGACCGCGCTGCTCAACGAGGCCTACATCCGCCTCGCCGGCGCCAACACGCAACACTGGAACGATCGCACGCACTTCTTCGCCACCGCCGCGTCGATCATGCGCAACATCCTCGTCGATCACGCACGCGCACGTCAGGCCGGAAAACGGGGCGGCGGCATGACCCCGATCCCACTGCAACTCGCCGGCGATCGCGCCGCGGAACCGCCATCGGATCTCGTAAAGCTCGACGATGCATTACGCGCACTCGCAGAATTCGACTCGCGCAAAGCACGCGTGCTCGAGCTCCGCTACTTCGGCGGATTGAGCGTCGAAGAAACCGCCGAAAGCCTCGGCATCTCCGTGGCAACCGTCGGCCGCGAGGCGCGTTTCGCCGCAGCATGGTTGAAACGCGAGATGAGCGACGGGCGATGAGAGACGCCTCATCCGTCACTTCCCGCGCTTGACGATCGTCCCTTCCTTCATTACGAACGACACCCGCTCGGTCACCTTCATATCCGTGAGCGGGTTCCCCGGCACCGCGATGATGTCCGCCAGCTTCCCAACCACAATCGTCCCAACCTGATCCTCGATCCCGAGCAATGCCGCACTGTTCGCCGTCGTCCGTAACGCCGCGGCAGGCGACATCCCGAGACCGGTCATCAGCGAAAACTCGCGCGCATTCGTCCCGTGCCGTGACACCGCGGAATCCGTTCCGAACGCGATCTTCACACCCGACTGCAGCGCGTTCCGGAACAGCGTGTCGCGCGATGCAATCGCAGCTTTTGCCTTCGTCGAAATCGATGCCGGCAACTGTTCGAGCTTTCCCTTCACGGTCTCGGCCGCGAGCAGTGTCGCCACGAGATAGATCCCCTTCTCGCGCATCGAATTCAACGTGTCCGGCTGCAGGAACGTGCCGTGCTCGATCGAGTCGACGCCTGCCGCAATCGCGATCTTCGCCGCGGTATCGCCATGACAATGCGCCGCGACCTTGCGTCCCCACTGATGCGCCTCATCGACGATCGCGTCCATCTCCTCGCGCGTCAGCTGCGGCGTATCGACAGGATCGGACAGCGACAGCACGCCACCCGACGGCATCGCTTTGATGACATCGGCGCCGTACTTCACCTGATAGCGCACCGCGGCGCGGCATTCATCGGCGCCGTTGCAGATGCCATCGATCGGACCGAGCTGCGGCACACCGCGCGCGGGCGGGACCGCATCGGCGTCTCCATGACCGCCGGTTGCGCTGATCGGACGAATCGCGACGAGCATGCGCGGACCGACGATCGATCCATTCGCAATCGCATTGCGCAACGCGATGTCGACGAAATCGCTCGAGCCCACATCGCGCACAGTCGTCACGCCTGCCTCGATCGTCTTGCGCGCGAACGTTGATGCGAGCAATGCCTGCTCCGCCGGATGACGCATCATCCCTTCGAAATGATCGCGGTAGTAGTTGTCGCCGCTCTCGAATCCGAGGTGCGTGTGCGCGTCGATGAACCCCGGCAGCAGGGTCACGTCGCCGAGATCGATCACCTCGGCACCCGCCGGAATCGCACCGCCGATCGCGCGAATGCGCGTTCCTTCGATGACGACGACCGCGTTCTGAACGACGCGGTCGGAGGTCCCGTCGAAGAGACGCGCGGCTTTGAGAGCAATCGTACGTTGCTGAGCGAACGCAGAAGTAGCGAGACAAAGCGAGAGCGCGAGCGCCACTGATTTCATGCGCGGATGGTAGCCGAAGATGACCGAGCCCCTCATCCGCCTGCGGCACCTTCTCCCCTCTCACGAGGGGAGAAGGCCGAGCAAAACCGGCCCTCGCCCCGCTTGCGGGGAGAGGGTGGCCGAAGGCCGGGTGAGGGGCCGTCCCGGCTAATCCTTCAGAAAATCAACGATGCCATATGCCGCGTAATAGCGCGCCGCGAACTCCTGATAGAACTGATTCGCGATCGCCGCGTCGTGGATGATCAGCGTGTTCTCGTCATTCGTGTCCTCGCCGTTCGCGCTCCAGTTCATCGAGCCGGTGATGACGAACGGATCGCTCGCCGTGTCGTGGTCGACGATCATGTACTTGTGATGGAGCAGCTTGTCCTCACCATCGAAGCCGACCAGCGCCTTGTTGTTCCACTTGACGCTCTGATCGGGCGTGCCGTCGCGCGCCGTCATGTCCATCGACGCGGACCAGTACTGCGACCAGTAGCCGCTCTCCATCACGCCCTGCAGCTTGAATCCCGTGAGCGTACCGGTCGATTCGGAGAGTGAGCCTTCCCACTTCAGCTTCAGAATGTCGGTGAGCGTCTGGTCGGAGAACGCGTAGATGCAGAACTGCGCCGATTCGTCCGCTTCCTCGTCCACCGCTTCGTTGACACGCGCGAGCGCGCCTTCCGAGGGGGAGAAGTGCACTTCGACGAGCTTGCCGCCGACGTAGATCGTGTGCGTCGTATTGTCGCTCTTCCGGCCGTGGAAGTTTGACGCGCTGATGCTCGGTGTGGTGGAGGTGCTGCCCCACATCTCCTCGAACTCTTTCGTGTATTCGGCCGCGAGCGCGGTCGACCGGATCTCAATGCCGTGATTCGTATGGCCGGAGCGGATGTTCGCGGTGCGATTCGCGTCCGAGCCGAACGTGTCGTTCACCGTGAAGTTCCAGCTGCCCGTCCACGTCCACGTCTCATCGACGATCACGAATTTGTTGTGCATCTGATCGCCCCAGGAGTAGTAGTTGTTCAGGCCTCCCGCGGTGTTCTTCAACTCGCCATCGGCGAGGAGATAGCCGGAGAGCGTGGTGGTTCCGACCTTCACGGTCACCGAAGGCAGATCGCTCGGCGACGACGGCAGTCCGTTGTTCGTGCGGTACGTCGCGTCCTCGACGGCAAAGATCACGGAGTCGGCGAGGATGTGTCCGTCGTCGGACGTGTTGAGCGTGTTGTCGGCACCGCGCAGGATTTTCTCGTAGTAGACACGCGCGCGTTTGTAGCTCGCGTCCTCGCTCGTGTCTTCGTTGAGCGGATCCTTCGCGTCCGCGATGATGCGCACCGTCACGCCGTTGTCGGCGCGATCGATCAGCTCATTCACGACATCTTCGAGCTCGAGCTCGTACGTCGCGAGATCGATCGACGTTGTCGCGGTCGCGATGCGCTCGGTGAGCTTGTCTTCGAGATTCACGTTGTAGTTCGCCACATTTCCGACCGTTGCGCCGCCGGGAATCGCCTGCCGATTGAAGTAGACATTGATCGCACCGTCGGCCGACGAAGTCGTGTTGATCGACTCCGGCGCGCCCTCGTCCGTGAGGTCGTCGTGATCGTTGTCGATGAGATCGGAGAGCGATCCCGGCGAGTCCGTGGATTCCGGATCGGGATCGGCGGTCAGCCATGCATTCGAGATCGAGGCCCACGCCGTTTCGAACTTCGCGTCGTACGCCGCGGTCATCGGCAGGTTGCGAATGTAGAGCGTGTTCTCGTCGCTGAGCGTGTTGCCGGAGAGCGTGAAGTTCTGCGATCCGAGGACGAGCGTCGTGCCGTCGACGGACAGCGCCTTGGTGTGTTCCGTGCCGCCCCAGTTCTCGACCTTCACCGAGACCCCGTAGCTGCGCAGCTCACCGTGCAGACTGAACTCGTTGTGCGCCGAGGCGGCGTCGAGAATGATGCGGACCGTGACGCTGCGGTCTTTTGCGGCCTTCAACGCATCGACGATCGCCTCGCTCGTGAGGAAGAACGTGCGCATGTTGATCTTCGTCGTGGCGCCATCGATGGCGCGGACGATCGCATTCGTTTCCGCATCATCCGTCGGCGCGAAGTAGCTTTCGATGACCGTGCCGTCGCTCAGCGTCGGCAGAACGTGC